>JBGSMN010000368.1:0-36896 GCA_041740155.1 Rhodopirellula sp. | reverse complement strand
CGTGCCTCAGTTCGGATTGCAGGCTGCAACTCGCCTGCATGAAGCTGGAATCGCTAGTAATCGTAGGTCAGCATACTACGGTGAATGTGTTCCTGAGCCTTGTACACACCGCCCGTCAAGCCACGAAAGTTGGGAGGGCCCGAAGTCACTCAGCTAACCCGCAAGGGAGGCAAGTGCCTAAGGTCAGCTCGACAATTGGGACTAAGTCGTAACAAGGTAGCCGTAGGGGAACCTGCGGCTGGATCACCTCCTTTCTAAGGATTCTTAGAAATAGGTCGATGCTGGTAACAGACATTGGCTGAATCCGTGGAAACGATCCTCACATCGACTCAACAGAAAACATCGACTTCGGTCGAGACTCTATCACCTTCTGGTCTACGAAGACCCAGCTTGGCGCGTCGCCTGCCAAGCTGGGTTTTTTCGTGCGCGCTCCGAACGGCGAAATCAACGGTGTTGATGGCAGGCCAGGTGCTAATTGCCTGGCAATGATTCTGATGACACTGCGGACTGCTCGAGATGGTAGAATTGAAATTGCGTTATATTAGTGCTTCGTTGCTGCTGCCCTTTTTTTCAAAATCAATTTTATGTCCCGTCATGCCGCGTCATCGCTTTTGGTCGGTTTGGCATACGCCGCGTTGCTCTGCGTCAGTGGTTGCACGCGACAAGTCTACGAACTCCAATTAAAGCCTGATGGTGATTCGATCGAGCGAACACTTTCGGTTTGGAGCGAAACCACTCGATCGAATTCGCCCAATAAGATCTCGCCGCTCAGCGCAGGAGAACTCGCGCGCATTCGTCCATTTTATGATCGGCAACGCGATCAAGTCGAAGAGGATCGGCATACCTTCACCGGACGTTTCCAGTCAGAAATGCCGGGCGATATCGGCGGTGTGAGTTACTACACGTTTTTTGATTCTTCGCTGGGGTCCACATTCGTTTACAGCGAGCGGTTCCGGGGTGAGGACGATTTGAAGCAGTCGATGCAGGAGCGACTCGATGCGGTCGACAAGCTCATCGGCTGTTTGGTGGCATGGGTAGACGAGGAGTTCGCGGATTCAGCGGTTCATGACGAACTTGTTCAGTTGCTCGACCACAGTGTTAGGCGAGATTTGGAGAATCTCGCGCTTTATTGTTGGACACACGGTACGCGAGGTGACTGGGGTGAGGAGCAGGCCTTCCAGCAATTGGCGGCTCGCTTGGGTCAGTATTTCGTGGAGCGAGATTACTTTGAGATCGCGGATTTACCGCGAGTTTTGCGAGTTGCCAATTCTAGAGACAGGCATGCGATGGCTGGGTTGCTGCGTGAAATGGTGATTCGTAAACTGGGAATCGCCGCTGATTCGCCGGCTGCATTGTCGCTTGAGATTCTTGGCGATCCCGATCGGCTCGAGTCGTCGCTGCGAGCGTCGCTTGAGCAATCGGAACTCTATGCGAAAGAGCTGGCAGAGTACAAACGTAAAGAAAAAGGCAGCGATAACGAGCCGGTAACAAAGGACCTGGATGATCCGCTCGGGTTGCTGTTCAAGTACGCACTACAAGGCACGCTTCCGCATCTGTTCTCTGGACGAACGGAAGTTCGCGTGACACTGCACTGCGATGTCGAACCGTTTGCCACGAATGGTATTTGGGCGGACGACACGAAAGCCGTCACGTGGAAAGATTCGATCGAAGATCGCGACCTGCCTGCGATGGCATTCGCAGCATGGAGTTTGCCCAACACCGATGCTCAACAGAACCACTTTGGTCGTGTGATTTTGGAAGGGCAAGATCTGGCAACTTTTGTACTTGCGTACCAGAGCATGGGTGTGGAAGAGACGAAGCAGTTTGATACGTTTCTGGCGAGTTTGTCTCCTGAAGAAAACTTGGCTACGAAATTGGAATCATTAAACCTTGGCGACGATGAGCAGCTAACTGAATCGGTTCGTGCCATCTTCGAGCAGAAGGTGTTGAATTCCAAGGTGAAATCCACGTCGCAATAACGCCTTTGTACTGCAACCTCTTCGCGAATGAATGATGACCGCTAGCCCGCTGCTTGACGCCGTCCAGTTGATTGATCGTTTTCGGCTATCGTCCTGGAGGATTGCTTTCGCTGAAAGCTGCACCTGCGGGATGGCAGCGGCCATCGTCGGTGGGGTGCCGGGAGCGAGCGACGTGTTCTGCGGCAGTCTGGTGACGTACCGTGAATCAGCAAAAATGGACTGGCTCGCCGTCACTCCTGACACGCTGCGACAGTTCACCGCAGAGAGTCAGCAAACGACTGACGAGATGGCGGTTTGTGTGATTCGCCGCACTTGCGAAGCGGATTGGGCCGCTGCGATCACGGGACATCTTGGTCCAGGAGCTCCGCCGGCGATTGACGGGCGTATTTTCGTCTCATTGGCTCGCCGCGTTCCTGCCGACGCGACTGATCGGTTAGTTTCGGGGCGTGAGTTCGTATTGAAGTCAGTTTCCCGGAGTGAGCGTCAGCTTGAAGCTGCCCAATTTCTGATTCACTGGGTGTTGACTGAAACAGCCGGCGAAGTTGAAACCTCAGTAAAAGCGTAACGGAATTCGTTAACAGCGCGTTTTTCATGGCGAATTCAGCGAGATGGCGAAATCCATTTGAGAACAAAAGCGGCTGTTTTCGCGTTGAATAGGGGAAAGTGCGGTTAGGTTGAGAGAGCCGATTTGGTATTTTAGTGAGTTGGCACGGAAATCCATCTTTCGCCTGGTCCGGCCGACAACGCTCAACCCTCCAGCATTCCACGCTTAGTTTAGCGTCCCGCCATGGCATCCCTCCTCGTTACCCTCACGCTGCTCCATTGTCCACACTGCCCGTTTCATTGTGTTTGACCAGAATCTCGAATCCCTTTCGTGATCGGTTGCTCGGTCTCGTCGTCGTGTGTTTCCTACTGTCGGGTTGCGCCGAAGAAAAACCGATCGTGACGTATCAGATTCCGACGACTGTTCCTGCGGCTTTGGCGGCGGAGGACACACGGATGGTCGCGGCGATCTTGCCGCAGTCTGATCAAGCGTGGTTTTTCAAAATCATGGGGCGGAAATCTGCTGTGGACGCAGTCGCCGATGATTTCAAGCGGTTCGTCCAGAACATGGAATTCACTGACGGCACACCGGTGATCGGCGAGTTGCCAGCGAACTGGAAACGCGGCGCGAATCGTCCAATGCGTTTTGCCTCGATTGACATCAACACACCGGCTCAACAACTCGATTTGAGTATTTCGCAACTGGCCCGCAGCGATCAGTGGGATGCGTTAGTCACGAGCAACGTGGTTCGCTGGCGAAAACAGGTCGGTTTGGATGGAACAGACGAAAAGTGGTCGAGCGCCGAAGAATTGCAGTGGGCGGGGTCGGAAGCGTCCGACGACGCTGCCATTTGGGTGGATGTGATGGGGCGACCCGAGGAAACCGCTGGCTCGCCGATGATGGCCGATGCTCCGTTTGCGCAAATGGGAGCGGGAACGATGGGAGCGGGAACGATGGGAGCGGGAGCTAAATCCGACGATGAGACGCCTACCGATCCGCATGCTGGATTGCCGCGAGCGACTCGCGAACAAATCGCAGCTCGCACCAAAGCGGCGAAAGAGAAAAATAAGTCAGATAATGTGGAACCAATGCCATCGGTCAAGGAGGACACCACGAGTTTACCCAAAGCAGATGTGTCGGTAGACCCCGTGTCCGAAGATCCAGCGTCTAAGCTTAAATACGATCGCCCCGAGGGATGGCGTGATGGCCGGATGAGTATGATGCGATTGGCGGCCTTTGATGTCGGTCCCGACGACGCTACGGCGGAAGTCACGATCATCAATGCTGGTGGCGATCTCCGCGGAAACGTCGCCCGTTGGATGGGACAAATTCGCAAATCAGCGGTTCCAGACGAAGAGGTTGACGCAGTCCTTGAGAACGCTGAGAAGTTTGAAATTGCCGGACGTTCGGCTCAGCGGTTCGTACTGATGCCAGAAGACATTGATGCCGAAGATGCCAGTGCCATCGACGCGACGATCATCCCAATTGAAAACAGCTTTAGTATGTTTGTGAAAATGACTGGGCCACCAGCCACGATCAAAGATCAGTCAGAGCAGATGAAATCGTTTCTGCAGTCCATTAAGTTTTAGCAAACGCCAACGTCCGCTCCTGCCCTCCCTGAAAAACCTTCCTCAACTCCCACCTCAGTCTCATGGCTTCTGTCACTCCGATTTATTCCGACACGGTTGCTACCAAAGCAGCGTCATCCGACCGAGCGATCTCCGCATATGGTTTGCTGGCGATGCTGGGATCACTCAAGATGACGGTGGTCTTGTTCGCGTTGTCGCTCGTGTTAGTGTTGGTTGGCACCCTCGCTCAAGACGACATGAACATGCAGGAGGTCAAGGAACGCTATTTCCTTTCGTGGATCGCTTCGCTGCATATTGATGACTTCTTCCCGCAAGCGTTCTTAAGACATGACAAGCCCATTCCTGGAATCATCCCGTTCACGGGAGGTGCATTGATCGGCGTGTTGTTGATGATCAATTTGATTGCTGCCAAGATCACTCGATTTCGGTTGCAATCCAGCGGTGGGCGACTTGCCGCTGGACTAGCGTTCTTGGCATTGGGCGTTGGGATCGCAGCGATGATTATTTTCTTGGGCCACAATGATGATGGGTTGCAAGGCACGCCGCCTGCTTGGCTAGGTTACGAACGGTTGTGGGCGTCGATCCTGGCGATCCTCGCGATCGGTGCAGTCGCGAGTGGCGTGGCTGCATCGAGCACTCGTTCGCTCGTCTTCCGGCGGCTTGGTCTCGTGACCGCTGCTTTGCTGGCCATGATTGTCATCGGATCCCTGGTAACCGGGTTTCGAATCGGCGAACCAGGATTGCGGATCGTTTGGCAGTTGGCCAAGGGTGTGGGCGCGGGGTTGGTGATGTTGGTAGGTTGCCAATTGGCGTTTGGCAAACAAGGCGGCAACGTGTTGCTTCACCTCGGTGTGGGTTTGTTGATGCTGGGACAATTCGCCTTCGGTGACCGGCAAACCGAGCAACGGATTAGTTTGATTGAAGGCCAGTCGACCAACACGTTTGTTAAGCTTGACGAGGTTGAATTGCAATTGATTCGTACGGAGGGCGACGTACAAACGGTGACAGCCATCCCCGCAGAGCGATTGATTGCGGCGGCTCAGACCGATTCCCTCATCAGCGATCCCGCCTTACCGGTAAAGATTCGCGTGCTGGAATATTTTGAAAATTCCACGCGCGCCGAAGTCGGCCCGAACAATCTCGCGACCAAAGGTGTGGGACTTGAAGTCGCGGCGGCTCCGAAAGACAAATCGGGTGGTGCCAAGATGGAATCGAACTCTCCATCGGCTTACATCGAGCTGTTTGATTCCGAGGACAGATCGCTCGGCGTCTTTCTGACGAACCACGCTCTAGCGGAGCGCGCGCTGTACGAACCCGATGGTAAGACCAAAGATGTGCTCGATTCCGTCACGGTTGATGGAGAAACGTATGAGTTTGGTTTGCGACTGCATCGTGAGGTAAAACCGTACTGGGTTCAGCTCGACGACGTGCAACGCATTAACTGGAGCGGTTCAACCACGCCACGGGATTACTCGTCATTCATTCGCATCGTTGATACCGAGACGGGCGATGATCGCAATGAACGTGTGTGGATGAACAACCCGCTTCGCTATCGTGGGGAGACGTTCTACCAATCAAGCTACACACCACTGCCGGGCGGCAAAGAACTGACGGGTATTCAAGTCGTTCGGAACTCTGGTTGGTTGATCCCGTATGTGGCGTGCAGTATCACGGCCCTGGGCATGCTCGTGCATTTCTGGGGTACATTGACGCGTTTCATTGCCCGTCGACGTCGCGAGACTGGCATCCAATCCGATTCGCCACTACAGTCCGATCCGTTTGATCGTTTCAGCGAAGAGGAACTATCGGGAAATATCAGTGGTCCAAACGTGGATCGTGCAGCCAGCACCACGAAACCAGAAAACGCTCCTGTGTTTTGGCCAGTCGCTCTGTGGGTTTCGGCAGTAGTCTTGGCGGCGGTCGTGCTGCTATTGCCCGCCTCGTCGCTGAAAAATTTGATGCGTCCGACCGATCGTGATACCTCGTTTGACTTTGCCGCAGCAGGAAAGATCCCGGTGCAGTACGGTGGCCGAGTGATGCCGCTGGATGCCTACGCACGTCAAACGCTCAAAGCGATGACGAACAAGGACTCTCTCCCCATCGACGGTGCTCCTGCGAAGATTCAAGAACGCGTCGACACACGCAAAATGTCTGCCGTGCAATGGTTGATGGAAGTTTCCACCGACAGTGAAGAGATTCGGCGGCTGCCGATGTTCCGCATCGACGCAGGTGAGGTGCGTTCGGAACTCGATCTGGAGCGTCGTGAAAGTAAACTTTATTCGCTGCAGGACATTGGTGAGAAGATTGACAGGTTTACGAAACTAGTTGAAGAAGCGGCTGCCAAAGATGCTGGTGACCAAGATTTCAAGGACAAAAAACTGATTGAATTAGATCTCCGCACACGGCAATACACACTCGCTGCGGCGGCGTTTCGTTTACCGTTGCCTGATCAGATACCAGCAGAGTTTTTTCCTGAAGGCACGAGCGAACAAACGCGACAACTGTTTGCCCTGCGACGACTTGAAGAACGCATGAATAGTCTGGCGAACATGAATGCGCCCGCGCTGATCCCGCCACCTTTAGAGGAAGCCGCATCGACGGTGAATCAACCAAAGTGGATTCCCTTCGCACCCGCGTTCTTTGACATGGCCAAGACTGGTTTGGGCGAAGATCAATCTGCCGCAGGGATTCGCTCATTCAGTAAGATGATGCAGGCATATAGTAAGAATGATGCTGCGACCTTCAACGCCGCCGTCGACGAACATCTCGCCAGTGTTCAGGCATACCCGATTGTCGGTTACGACACAGCCGCTGTCTCGCTGGAACGTTGGATTGGTGGTGCCGGCCCCACCAACGTCGCCATCGTTTTTTACATTCTCGCGTTTGTCTTAGGGTTGATCGCGATGGCGGTCAACGCTCCACGACTCAACCAAGCGGTTTGGGGGACTGTTGCGGTTGCCTTTTTGATCCACACGATTGTGATTGTCGCACGCGTTTACATCACGGGCCGCGCACCGGTGATTAACTTGTATTCATCAGCGGTCTTTGTTGGTTGGGCGGCGGCGTTGTTTGGACTCGTGATCGAACGTATCTTCCGCTACGGCACAGGCAACTTGTTGGCAGCATTTGCAGGGTTCATTACGCTGCAAGTTGCCGACTACCTGACGCTAAATGTCGGCCAAGCTGAAACGATGGGCGTGCTACAAGCTGTGCTCGACACGCAATTCTGGTTGTCAACGCATGTGATCACAGTAGCACTCGGTTACGTGGCCACAATGGCGGCTGGGATGCTCGGCATTCTGTATTTGTTCTCGGGATGGATCGGGGCTAGTGACCGGACTAAACGAGACTTATACCGTGTCGTTTACGGTGCTTCCTGTTTCGGGATCTTGTTCAGCTTCGTCGGCACTGTGCTCGGTGGCCTGTGGGCTGACGATTCTTGGGGGCGTTTTTGGGGTTGGGATCCGAAAGAGAATGGCGCGTTGTTGATCGTAATCTGGAACGCTCTGATGTTGCACGCTCGCTGGGATGGGATGGTGAAAGCGAAAGGTTTCGCCATTCTTGCGATCGGCGGCAACATCATTACGGCCTGGAGTTGGTTCGGTACCAATGAGCTGGGCATTGGCTTGCATAGCTATGGGTTTACCGAAGGCATGCTGATGTCGCTGGCCATCTTTTTTGCAGTGCAGATGGCGTTTATTCTGCTCGGGATCTTTCTGCCTGACCGAACGCATGTCTCAAAGACGGTATCTTCGTGAACTAATCAAAGACCAGTTCATCAGCAGGATTCCAACGCATCTCTTCCATGACCTGGCGAGGCAATCGGGCTTGATTCCGGTTGGGGTCAGCGATCGGTTGCACCATCGCTTCGGTTTCGGTCGCCAAGTCAATTCGCGTACCGTCTTCGCACTGGAGCACGGGATGCGCGTAGCCATCGAGCGGTCGCCGGATAACTTCGGCAATGAGTTCGTCGTTGAACTGCACGCGGCTACCGAGCGGAAACAGAGATTCGACGCGGAGAAAGGCACGCACCACCTCAGGGTCGAACACTCGATACCTGGCCTGATGCAGAATCACACCCAGTGCATCATGTGGGACCAAGGCGCGTCGGAAACTTGTACCTGCGGTCAATCGCAAGTAGGTGTCACAGACATTGAGAATCCGTGCGTATGGATTGGCTCGTTTGCCTTCGATACCGAACGGATATCCTGAGCCATCGAATTGTTCGTGAACCTGTTCGATCGCTATCAACACAGTGTGCGGTATTTCTGAGATTTCGCGAAGGCTATTTGCGGACGTGATCGGGTGTTTACGGTACTCCCACATCTCTTCATCGGTGAGCGGTCCTCGCCCCGGAATCACGAGCATCGGATCCATTGTGTACAGCCCAATGTCATGCAGTAACCCAGTAGTACCGATTTCTAGAATCGAAGGTCCGTCAAGGTTCATTTCCGTGCCGACGGCCATGCCCAGCACGCTGAGCTTGACACTGCGATCAGTCAGCGATGTTGACTCAGTCGTGGAAATGACATCGGCCACGGTCTGATCGTGGTCGTCAATCATCGCACTGGCGAAAGCGCATGATAGATTCTCGAGCGCTTCTATCGTTTGCAGTTTCTTTTCGGTGATCTGTAGACGCAACTGCTCAAATTGGTTACGAGCCAACTTCACATGACCTCGCAACAGTTCACGACGTGGCAAGTTGATTGGTTCATGATGTCGATCAACGAGGTTATCCTTAACAGGAATTCCTCTGGGCCACTTGGAAGGATGTTCCGACTGAAAACTGGAGTCCTTGCGATGACTGGCGCCCGCATAGCGACGCGGACGAGGCGAATAAACGCTATCAGAACGTTGAAGCGATTCGATCTCATCAGCGCGAACGGCAAGGTTCTCGATCTCGCGGTCGCGTAACCCCCGAATCAATTCAGCCGTGATCGTCGTCCCCGCTCCGAGTAAGAGCAGGCCGTTGTCGTCCTCCAGTGGAAAGCGACAGATGGCACCAACATGAAGTTCATCAATCGGTAACATCACCAGGTCGCTTTTCCTTCGCGCCGTCTCGGCTGCGTTTATCATCGTGTGCCCCGATTATTAGGAAAAGTTCTGCAACAGCATTAAGAGTAGAACATCGAACTCAGACCGAATGTCGTTGCGATGCAAACATAGCTCTCGTCAAGTTGCAGAATGAGCGTTTTGCAACCACTCAGTGGGCAATGAGTGTGCATACCCGGAAAAAGCATCCGGATGTAGCGGTCGTAGGGATTTTGATTCAGCAGAGGTTGCTTGAAAATCGGCAGTTTGGAGAGCGGCAACTTATCAAAGGCTTACGCCAGCAACGCTCGTTGCACCACGCCATGAACGTCCGTCAATCGGTACTGACGGCCCTGGTGGCGGTAGGTTAGCCGTTCATGATTCAATCCCATCAAGTGTAAGATCGTGGCGTTGAAATCATGCACATGTACTGGATTCTCGGTAATGTTGTAACCAAACTCATCCGTCTGTCCGTAAATCACACCGGGTTTCGCTCCGCCACCAGCCATCCATAACGTGAACGCGTCTCGGTGATGGTCGCGGCCCGCTGCCGATTTCTTTCCCATCCCATCGACACCCTGTGCCATCGGAGTGCGGCCAAACTCCGCCGACCACACCACGAGCGTGTTCTTCAGCAGGTCACGCTGTTTTAAATCAGATATCAATGCCGCAATCGGCTGGTCCACCGCTTTGCATTTCTTCGGCAACGCTCCTTTGAGATTGCCATGATGATCCCAACCTTCGTCAAACAGTTGAACAAATCGCACGCCACGCTCGGCCAAGCGTCGTGCCAGCAAGCAATTGTTGGCAAAGCTGGGCTTGCCTGCTCCTTCCCCACCTCGCCGCAGCGTGGTGCCGTACAACTCATGAGTGGCTTGTGATTCGGACTGTATGTTCATCAGATCGGGCACCGAGGTTTGCATTCGGTAAGCTAATTCGTACTGCTCAATCCGCGTTCGGATTTCAGGATCGTTAACGTCTGCGAGCGTTTGTTGGTTCAACGCATTGACCGAATCAATGATGCGACGCCGCGATTCATCATTTACACCCGGCGGGTTAGAAAGATAGAGCACCGGATCACCCTGCGAGCGAAACTCCACCCCTTGATACACGGTCGGAAGAAATCCGCTGCCCCATGCCGAGTTACCTGCCCCCAGCACGTTGCCAGTGATCAGTACCACAAAGCCAGGCAAGTCTTGATTCTCACTGCCTAAACCATAGGTTACCCACGACCCTAACGATGGTCGTCCGAACCGACCGAAACCCGACAGCAGGAACAACTGCGCTGGACCATGATTGAATTCAGCGGTGTGCAGAGAGCGGACCATGCAAAGTTCATCGGCGACGGTTTGCAAATTTGGCAATAAGTTTGAAATCTCGATGCCTGACTCACCACACTTCTTCGCTGCCCACTCGTCAGGTGTCCCAAACAACGTTGGTTGGGATCGCAAGAAAGCAAACTGCTTGCCTTGATACATAAAATCAGGGCACATTTCACCGTGTTGCTCCTTGAGTTTCGGCTTGGGATCGAAGAGATCCAAATGCGACGGAGCTCCCACCATGTGAATATGAATGATGGTTTTGGCTGTTGGTGAAAAATGAGGCGTCTTCAATGCCAGCGGACTGACTTGACGTTCCGCTGCCTCGCTATCACCAGCCAACATTGATTGTAGCGCGAACGCGCCCATCCCCAAGCTTGTGTGCTGCAAGATTTCACGGCGAGACGTTGGCAATACATAAGGCATCAGTCAGCTCACTAATGGAGGGTGATCGTCACATCGAGATTCAGCAACACACTGGCAACGGCATACCAAGCCGCAAGTTCTGTCGTCTGCACGCTAGAATCTTGGAAATGAACCGGCAGCACTTCATAGCGAGCTTTCGCGTCCGTTGGGGTCGCGATCATGTTTGCAAGTTCTTGTTGGTACAGATCAACTAGCATCCCAATCGCTCGCTCATCTGCCGTTTGTGCTGTAGCGATCGTGTATCCAGTCTTGATGATTTCCGCAGGGTCGCTCAATGGCGACTCACGAATCATGCGAGTCGCCAACGCCATCGCTGCTTCGGTATAGGCTTGATCGTTTAGCAGCACCAGTGCTTGCAGGGGCGTGTTGGTGCGCGGTCGGCTAACGGTACACGAGGCACGATCCGGCGCATCAAAGGTAACGAAGCTCGGGTACGGTGCCGAACGTTTCCAAACCACATAGATGCCACGGCGATATCGGTGCTCGTCTTCTGCGGCCTGCCATTTTGGTTGATTGCGACCGACCGCTCGCCAAATCCCGTCGGGTTGATAAGGCATCACGGGTGGCCCACCTGCTTTCATCGACAACAATCCTGAAACGGCTAACGCGTTATCGCGAATCATTTCGGCTGGTAAACGATATCGAGGCCCACGTGCGAGTAGCACGTTGTCGGGGTCACGTTCCAACAATTCGCTGGTCAGACGTGAATCTTGCCGGAACGTTGCTGACATCACAATGGTCTTAAGTAATTGCTTGACCGACCAGCCGTTGTTTTGGAATTCTAGCGACAGCCAATCCAACAGTTCAGGATGTGAGGGCGGTTCGGATTGTGTGCCAAAATCTTCTGGTGTTGTCACAATCCCTCGACCGAAGAGTTGCATCCAAAATCGGTTGACCGTGACTCGAGACAACAACGGATTGCCAGGATCTGTGATCCATTTCGCTAAGCCGAGACGGTTCTTTGGCAGGGATTCGTCTAGCGGATGTAATGAATCGGGGGTGCCAGTGGAGACCGTTTCGCCTTTCGCCAAATAGTCGCCGCGTTGCATGATAAACGTTTCGCGTGCCGCATCTATCTCCGTCATCACCAAGGTGGTGGGCGGTTCGATACGCTGGATTGCAGCTTGTACTTTCTTGATCTTGCGTTCCAACTCAGCGGCTTTCGGATCGGACGCTACGTCGAAATCTTGGTGCTTTTCCTTCAGTTTCACGAGTTGTGATTGGAGCGTTTCCAACTGCAAGGCAGCATCAGCTTCCATCGTCAGAGTCATTTTGGGACCGACGAAATCGTAAGTCACGCCAGCGGTTTGTTTGACCTCCAGGGGGGTGTTGTTGAAGTATGCGAACATCCGGTAGTAGTCCGCTTGCGTGAACGGATCATACTTGTGGTCATGGCACTGAGCGCACTCCAGTGACGTTCCCAAGAACACGGTCGCCGTGGTGTTTACACGATCGAAAACTTGGTTCACACGATTGGCTTCGGGTTGCACACCAGCTTCGACATTGCAGGTTGGCGTACGATGAAATCCGGTCGCGATTCGATTCGATTCGTTGGCGTTGGGTAACAAGTCACCAGCGAGTTGCTCAATCACAAACTGATCAAACGGCATGTCGGCATTCAGCGCATCGATAACCCAATCGCGATATGCCCACGCGTCCCGGAGTTGATCAGCTTGGAAACCGTTGGAGTCGGCATAGCGAGCCAGGTCCAGCCAGTGGCGTGCCCAATGTTGTCCAAATGCAGGCGTGGCGAGTAGCTCATCCACTAACGCTTCGTACGCTGCGTTCGTCGGCTGTTGCTGAAACTCCCTGAGTTGTTGGGGCGTGGCCGGAAGTCCCGTTAGAGCGAGCGAAACACGACGAGCGAGTGTAGCGGGATCAGCAACTGCGGACATCCGCAAGTTCTCGCTTGCGAGTCTAGCGGCAATGAAATGGTCGATGGGATTGCGTGCAATTGCAGACGAGTATTGATCGAGTTCAGGAATTGTTGGCGATCGGGCTGCCGCGTACGCCCAGTGCTCACCAGTGGCCCAGTCGTCTGGGAGTGCCGCCCCCTGCTCGATCCAAACACGAATCAGTTCAATGGAAGTGGCATCGAGCGGATTGCCGTCGAGTGGCATGATATCGCCTGCATGATCGTCAGCTATGCGCTGGACCAACAGCGATTCATCAGGCCGATGCGGAACCAAAATCAGTTCCGCACTGTCTGATGTGCCCATTAAACTGTCAACCCGATCAAGCAGCAAGCCAGCTTCTTGATGTTCTCCTGCATGACAGCGATAGCAATTGCGTTTGAGAATGGGCTGGATATCGCGTAAGAAATCAATCTCAGCGGCATGGAGGCGATCGGTGGTAGTTGAAATCAATGCCACGCAACTTGCCAAGGCAACCGCCTCGATAAGACAACGAAACATCGCAGGTATTATTCGAAGTGAAGTGCTAGCTACTTTATTCATCAATGCTGCTTTGTAATGCGTAGGCAGACCCTCGCCCGTCGGCATTCCGACGTCAGTGAATATGTTAACATAACTTGAATCAATCGCGTCCAAATACCGCATCCGTTCCAGCAACACACCGATCATTTCTCATGCGAAACACCCTGTCACAGAGTTTGCCAGTTTTTTGGTGTTGGTTGTTCTTGATTTCAGGATTCACGCTTGCAGATGACGCTGTTGCGAGCGATTGGCCGCAAGTCCTAGGTCGTAATCGCGATGGCAAAACGGATGAAACAATCAAACCTTGGACGGGCGAGCCGAAGATTCGCTGGCGGATACCCAGCGGAGCGGGCTATGCCGGAGTGGCCGTTGCCCAGGGGAAAGTTCTGTTATGGCATCGTCAAGACGACCATGAGTTACTGGATTGCTTGTCGACCGAAGATGGCAGCCCGATTTGGCAGGCTAAATTTCCTGCCGTTTATCGCGGTGGAGTTGAACCGGATCTCGGGCCGCGTTGCGTACCGCTGGTCCGAGACGATCAAGTGTTCGTATACGGAGCTGCGGGCGACCTGAGTGCCGTGTCGCTTGCCGATGGAACAACGCAGTGGACACGGCAATTACGTACGGACTACGCAGCCGATGACGGCTACTTTGGCGCAGGCAGTTCTCCGATCGTAATCCAAGATAAGCTAATCGTCTCCGTGGGCGGAATCAACAACGCGGGCCTCGTCGCTGTCAGCATTGGCGATGGCAAGACGCTTTGGACCTCTGTCGATCAAGAATCCGCCTATTCTTCATTGGTTACGATTGAGGTCCAAGGACAGACTCGCGTTGTCGCTCAACTGCGACTACAAACAGTCATGATCGACGTTCAGACGGGTGCCGTGCTCAGCGAATTTGAATTCGGCAAACGCGGCCCCACTGTGATCGCAGCCACGCCGTTGATCAAAAATGAGAAGATGTTCGTGACAGCTTCCTACGGTGTCGGTTGTCGAATGTTCGATATGAGTGCAAATCCACCGGAAAATCTGTGGACTTCTACCGACGTGATCAGCAGCCAGTATGCCACGCCGATTCACATGGATGATTGGCTGTATGCCATTACTGGCCGCGAAGATTTCGGTACGGGCGAGTTATTGTGTGTGCGTTGGTCTGATGGCAGAGTTGCTTGGCGACGCCCAGGATTTGGGACAGCTCATTTGATTGGCGCGGGCGATCGAGTCATGGCCCAGCTTGTTAGTGGACGCTTGGAGCTCTTTGCGGCTGATTCGAGCGAGTTCCACTCGCTCGCGACCGCGACTTTGCCCGCAGGTATTTATCGAGCGCTGCCAGCGTACTCAGGGGCAACGTTGTATTGTCGACGCAGTATTTCACCGCAGACCAGCGAACTCATCGCCATTGGTTTCAATTAAGCGCCTATCCGAAAAGTGGTTTAAAAGTCGGACTCCATTCGAGATTCAAGCAAACTGGTCTGGATCACTCTAGGTGGAACGCAGTATCAATAAACGGCCTACCAATTCTTCGTCACTGGTGAAGAACAAATCACAATCAACCGAGCATCGGCGTAGCAACCGTGCGGAATCTGCAAGCCGTGAGCGATACTCCCTACCAACCTACCGACGAAGTCGACGATGAAGGGCCACACAGTAAACGGCCAAGCGTGACGATGTTCGCTGCCGCTGTATTCGTGCTGGTTGGAGTAAGCACGCTGGCGTCTGGGGCGATTCTCGAAGGTGCAGGCGTGTTGCTGGTGGCGGCGTGTTGTTCGCTGGTTGGGGTAAATCCGTCGCGAAGGGGGCGGTGAGTTGGTTGGTGTGCTGCGTCGTGGGGACCCTGAAACGGAGGCCGCGACCGCTGAAGTGTCCTCACTACAGATCCGGGAGCAATTAGGAGACCTGCCCGGACACGAAAAAACCCGCAAAACACTGGGTTTTGCGGGTTCTGGATTGGTGCCGATTGGCACTTCAGTGATCCCTACGGGACTCGAACCCGTGTTGCCGCCGTGAAAGGGCAGTGTCCTAGACCGCTAGACGAAGGGACCGTCTTGATTGTGACAAATCAAAATTGTCACGAATTGACATCGCCGCAGATTGCGACAAATCGGCATCTCTGCCGTGGTGGCCCTGTTTTAACAAGGACTCATTTGATACGTCAAGGGTTCAGAAGCATGTTACTGACGAAAAACCTTGGCAAAGAAAACAAACTCCATTTCAAAAAACGACTCTGCCTGCCCAATCGTGTAGGATTGGGAGGACAGGCGAAATCGAAGTGGCAACTCTTCTGAGCAGACTTGCCTGAGCAAGTCCCAAAGATTCAGCCCTCGACGGAGCTATCGGTAGCTTCATTGGAGCGTTGAATGGCCTCGTAGACTTCGTGGCGGTGAACGGGTACTTCGCGGGGGGCTTCAACCCCCAGACGTACCTTGTCGCCCCGAATCTCAACAATCACGATTTTGATATCGTTATTGATGACGATGCTTTCGTTCTTTTTTCTTGACAAAACCAACATGGACTAATTCCTTTACAAAGGCCGCAACACCTCTCACTAACGACCCTCGATTTATCATCTGTGGGAAGGACAGGTCGTTGAGTTCGTGAAATGCGGACGGGGATCCTAGAGAACTTTACTCTAGGACAAAAATGGTCGCGGTCAAGGAATTCTGGGTTGACAAACCAATAAAAATCCCTTTTCCACTCAAATCTACGCACGGTTCTGCCGAAATGCCCGCTTATTTCTCTTTCCAAGCTTACGTTTACCTCGGTCACGGGCGTCCTCTGGGGCGCTCGCTGGAGCAAATTGCCCAGTCCATGTCGGGACTTCCTGGACTGTTTTTCGAGTGGGACGGTTCACTAACTTGGGCCAATCAGGTCGATGGTTGGCAAATCGATGCCACTGTTTTCGACGACGGACAGCAGGTCCAGTACGTTGACCTGCATGGCCATGCCCGGTCCCTCGAGGCCTGTCGCGTGCTCAACCAGCGTCTCGGCGAACTCTTCGCCACGTGGGGTGCTCGCGACGAATTGAGGTTGATGCGATTGCCCGATCGTCGCTGGCAAGATTTACAATCGTTTGCAAATGAGTCACTCGAAGAGGCCTGAGTGGCGTCTGTGATCGCTCCCCAGGCACCACCGCCGTTGACCGAGTAGCGATATCTTTCGTTTCGTTAGAATACACGCAGACGTCGTTTTAGTCGGGAATTCACTGCTCTTTCGGTGAGGTCAGTCAAAACTCAAACGAGAAATCGAGTGAAAAAGGACGTGTCGAGTGCTGAGTAGCCCTGTTTTTGGCACGGCGTCTGCATTGGGTGGATTATCGTTAAAGACGGCACGGTAAACATTCCCTGTCGGCCCCAACTGACACCTCAATATTCAGGATGATGACTCATGTTGACCGCTACTCACACCTCACCCATCACTGCTAATTCCTTCGTCTCGACTCGCGGTCAAGCGACTCAAAATGAGACGCAGATATCGGATCTGGAAATACTGCGTCGGGTTCGGCGAATTCGTAGTAATTGGTCGGTGACTGAGCGGATGGAACGTCGCCGCGAAGCGGGTGAGCGTTTCGCCAGTTTACTGGAAGCGTTGTCGCTGGATCATCACGCTGCCTAGTGGTCATAGATTTGCGGGTTTCGCGGCGGTTGAGAATCCGCTTAGACTGGAGGCCAATACGATTTTTGGTTTTTCCTTACCCGCAGATTGGACACTATCACGTGCCTGCTCATTTGTCCCCTTGTCTGGCCGCAACTCGAAAGCTTTGGTGCCGCATTCAAGTGCTATCCAAGCTCCAGCGCACGGCCTTGGTCAGCCTTACTTTATTCAATGTCACTCTGCTCAGCGGATGCGGTGAGTCCTCATCCACAACTGGCTCAACGTCCACAGTGAAGCCTGGCGACCAAACCGATCAACAGCCTCGCGACGGGACAATATCACCTGCTGTCGGAGATCAGTACGTTCTGGCTGGCTCGTCGCTTAGCGGATCGTCAAATGGCGATGCGGCGGCTGGCAGTGGAGGGTCGCGTGAGGGCGATCCGATCGGCACTTCGTCTTTGGGAAGTGCAGCAGCGATGCGTCCGACGTCGCCTACCACGTCTTACTCGCCACCATCGCTGGCGTCTCAGGAACTCCACAATCCTCTGCAATTGCGTCCAGATTGCAACGCCCGCGAACTCGCGATATTTCTAGCTGACGTGGATCGCGAAATGCGCAGCCTGATCAATGGTCAAGCTGGGATCACTGATCCACAAGGGATCCAAGCGGAGGTGCAGCGAGTGGTTGCGCTGAAACGAGTGGCTGCTGAGCGATTGATCGAGCATCCCGGTGCCACAGAGGCTGACCGCGTGATCGGGCAACGTGGTTCCTTGCAGGCTCTCTCGCATTTGGCTTCGATGGGCGATATTAAGGCAGCCGAGGAATTACAGAGCGTGGCTGAACAATCTCGCAACTCAGCGAATGCCGACCTTCGCTCCGACAGTCAATTGGTCTTGATTGGTTTCGCGATCGAGTCACTACGTCACGGAAAAGCCGAAGCGGCTGAGCAAGTCAGCAAGCTGGTGCGTGAACTGCTCGATAGTGATGCGGCAAATGAACTTGCCAGCGGCGACGGTTCGGTCGATGTGGCGACACTGATGGTGCTTGGTCAAGCAAAGGACACGCTCTTGCAATACGAGCACACCGACAAAGCGGTCGAAGTTCGTGACTTAATACTAGAACGGTTCGGGACGGCCAAGGACGCAGAGGTGGCGCGGATGGCAGCGATGATCGCAGCCTCTGGTTTTTCGCAAACTGGCTCGGCAATCGAGCGTCTTGATCAATTGCGGCAACAGTTTATGCCGAGCGCTAGCAGTGGAAACGATTCGTTGGAGCCGATCACCTTAGCAGCTTGGCGGACGACCGTCGCGGAGGTGCTCTCCAGTCCAGCGGATGTTTTGACGGTGGAGTTTCTCGCTGGCGTGAGTTTGGAGGCGGAAGCTGTCGGACGCCAGGACATCGCTCAGGCGACTTACGAATCTTTGCAGAGCGAATTCGCTCATCGCAGCGATGCACTGGGACGAGTAGCCCGCTCGGCGCTGCAAGCCAAAGAGAGTCGGCGAACCGTGATTGGTCGTCAATTTGAACCCGACTTGCCATCTGTCGACGGGCGGCCCTTGTCATTGGAAGACTATCGCGGCAAGCTGGTGTTGATGCCCTTTTGGTCGAGCGCGTTTCCAGATTCGTTGATGGTATTGCCGAATTTGCGGGAGATCCAGGCTCGTTATCCTGACCAGGTTGCCATTGTCGGTGTCAACGTCGACGTGACGGGCACCGATGTTGAGGGGTTCGTGCGACGTGAACAGTTGGGGTTCCCGAGTTTTCGCAGCGAGTCGCAACCGGGGGCGGAGATTGTGAATGAGGTCGCGTATCGGTTCGGTGCTGTCACCTTGTTGTTTGTGGCGATCATCGACCAAGAGGGCCGAGTAGTTCATCTGAATTTTTCTGGTGAAGATTTGCTGGTGGAGGTCGAAAAACGATTGTCAGGGAATTAAAATCACACGCATCGGAGTAGCGACCGACCGCTGCTCGATCTCCTCTTCACCACACAAACGACTATGTCGGCTATCTCAGTCATGCAGTTCATCGAACTCACCGGCAAGACACTTTTAGAGGTCATCAACGAAGGCGAAATTGACATGCGTCAATTGCACGAGTCGGGCGTGACAGGTGATTCCATTTTGCGGATCAATCGTTTTGGGGAAATCGAATTGCGGCAACGCAATGAATGGGTAATGGTTGGCGGTTTGATCGGCAATTTTGAAGAACGTTTGCGAAAGATCACGCAACTCGATTGGTTAGCGTCTTAGATAACAACGTGCAGCATTTCCGCCTTCGCCTGCGCGGAAAAATTGACGCAGAGACGCGGAAGCCGGGGAGACGCGGAGAGATCAACGCGAGGACGGCTTTTGACGAAAGCAGCAGGCACAATTCCTTTGTGTGCCGTTCACTTCCTACCACTCAATCACTTAGATCAGCGGCGAGGGCAGTGTTGATATCGTCAAGCGAATGCCCACGTTCCTTGAACATTCGTTTGACAAATGCTGTGTCTCTTCGACGCTTTTGTTACACGTTGTGTGTTTTCAGTTTTGTCGTAGCGGAATTTGTCAACGGTTTCGTTTTTTATTGTGCAGTCAATGATGTCGAAACCGTTGACGACTTCCATTACCTGCCTATACCGCAACAGGGGCTTTGATGTGAGGATGGGGGTCGTAGTTGAGTAGTTCAAAATCTTCAAAGCGGAAATCTGAAATGGAGGTGACCTCGCGTTGAATCTTCAGCGAGGGTCGTGGGCGAGGTGTGCGGGCGAGTTGCTCGCGGGCTTGCGAGAAATGGTTGGAATACAGATGCACGTCGCCGAGCGTAAGTACAAACTCGCCAGGTTGCAGGCCGGTGACATGCGCCATCATCGTTGTCAGCAATGCGTAGCTGGCGATGTTGAACGGCACACCGAGGAATAGATCAGCGCTGCGTTGATAGAGCTGGCAAGAAAGACGTCCACCAGCGACATAGAACTGAAACATTACGTGACAGGGTGGCAATGCCATATGCGGCACGTCGGCGACGTTCCACGCCGAGACGATCAATCGCCGCGATCGTGGGTTGATGCGAATTTCATTTTCGACCCAGGCGATTTGATCTATCGTGGTCGTGTTGTCAGTAGAGGCGGAAGACGCTGTCACACGGGATTGCCGCGCAGGCCAACTCCGCCATTGGTGTCCGTACACGGGGCCAAGTTCTCCGTTCTTGTCGGCCCACTCATCCCAGATGCTGACGCCATTTTCTTTCAGCCAGCGGATGTTGGTTTCACCACGCAAGAACCACAGCAGTTCGTAGATGATCGAACGCACATGCAGTTTTTTAGTCGTTAGTAGTGGAAAGCCTTCTGCGAGGTCAAATCGCATTTGGCGACCGAACAGGCTGCGAGTGCCGACGCCCGTGCGATCGTCGCGATCGAGTCCTTGATGCAGCACTTCGTCGAGGAGTTGTAAGTATCCGTGCATGAATTTCGTTGTTCAGTGAGTGGCGTTGTGTTGGCGTGAGCGGATCACGACACTTGACAATCCAGTGTCCAATGTCGATCGCTAGTCATGTTGACACATTTCGGGTCGATGCCAAGGTCAGCGACAAGCTTGCGAATTTCAGCCAACGTGAGGGAGGCGTGCAAGGATTGACGCAATAATTGGGACGGGGAAACCACGCTGGACTGGTCCGCCGCTCGCTCGACGGCAGGCTCCGCATCGTGGGCCGGGACACCGTAAAGCATCACGATTCGTTCGACCTCGGCCTCAGTCTCTGGTCGGACCAAATCGCGAATGAATAATCGTCCGCCCGGCCGCACGGCCCAAAGTGCTAAACGTAGGGCGCTGGCTGGTTCGTCAAGGTGATGCAGGACGGTGTTGCAGATAATCGTTTCCGCTAGTTCGTGATGCAGCGCTTTGTCATCGTTGAGATCGATGTGTTGCAGTTGAATCTGTTCGATCCGGCCAGCGAATTCGAGTTCCAATCGAGCGAGTTCGAGCATCGCGATGCAATTGTCGATACCCATGATTTGCAGCTTTTGCAGCTCGTCACGACGATCCGCGTGCTCGGACTGCTCGCTCAGCGTTTCGGCGATTTCACACAACAGGATCGGGATGAGTGCGGGGCCACAGCCCAGATCGACGACCCGTGGACCGACGGGGCCAGCCGAAATCAGGTCGGTGACAAAACGACGATTGACTTCGCTATGGTCCATCTCGCGGTAAATTTCCGCTTCGAGCTGGGGGTTGTTGACGGGGGGTTCGCAAACGCGGTAGAGCATAATGATTGGAGGAGTTGTACGAGATGCGGACGGTGTGTGATTCAAAAAAAATCATGACAGGCGGCGAGAGAAGCCACGCCGCCACCCATTTTTGGCGATTCCTGGACACATGGCTATATCAGCCTGCCAGAGTTTCGCCGATGGTGTTTCGGAAAAGAATCCCACCCAAAGTCCGACGATGGCGATTTTGAGTGTCTTTACCCAAAATTTTCAAAAAACCTTCCCACATATTTATGTTCACCAACTAAAACGTAGAGGTCTGAAATCGCTGACTTGTACGGTCGCACGAGATAGGGAAGTTTCTAAGCCGGAGTGAGCGTCTCGGATTTGACGTTTGCGGGTAATCCGTTCGTGCTCCGAATATTGTTAGTTTAGGCGAAAATAGATGAAACGCCCCCACTCTGGAACCAGCTCCAATCATTCACTATCAAAATCACGCCAAGCGAGCGATCTCAATGGTCATGCTTGGGACGGGGGCACCGATTGGAACCGGTCGGCGAATGAATCGTGGGCGATGGTCACCCCTGGCGATGTGTTGCGGTCGATCCGGCGCCGCATTCCCTCGGTGTTGTTCACAACGATTGTCGTGACGATTGTGATTTTCGGGCTACTCGTGATGTGGCCGAACCAATACCGTAGCGAAGGCATGATGTACGTGCGGCTGGGGCGTGGTGCGGTGGGCGGCGACCCGACCACCAAGACGACCAACTCGGTGTCGATGCAAGAGAGCCGGACTGCTGAAGTCGTCAGTATTGGCGAGATGATCGGCAGTCGTGAGATTGCCGAACGCGCCGTGGAGCGAGTCGGTGTCGAGACGATCAACCAACCTCGCAATTGGATCGAACAAGCCACCGATGATCTGCATGCGTTTTTGAAGTCAGACAGCAAATGGGTGGGTTGGCTCCCAGGCGGTGAACCGAAAACGGCAGGTGAGATGACGGCGGAAGAGTACGCCGCGCAAATTGAACGTGAGAAAGCCATCAAGACCGTCACCAAGGCGATCAATATCGGCGTTGCCAAGAACGGTTACACGGTCGCGGTCACTGGCAAAGAAGATGACCCGTTGTTGATCCAATCGATCGTGCAAGCGGTGATGGATGAATTCGGCAGCTATCACGTCGAGGCGCATTGCGTGAAAGGATCGGAGTCGTTCTTTGACACTCAGGCGCGCGAGAGTCGCGAACTCGCCATTGCCGCGCGGAAGAAACTTCAGGAGACTCGCAACGCGATGGGTTGGCTCAGTGCCGAGTCTGCCGAACGCACGCTCAGCGAACGGATCATCGACTTGGAAATGAAGCTCAGTTCAGCGGACAGCGAATTGGCTGAAGCGATCAGCCAAGCCGAAGAACTCCGTCGTCAACTCGAAGCCACTGATCAATGGGTGCCAGTCGAAGTGACGTTGGGTATCGCTAACGCGGCGGGCGATCAAATGCGCAGCCAACTGTACGACGTCCAGGTCCAAGATGGTGATGAGTTGGCAAGACTCAGCCCATCGCATCCGCGTTACAAACGAATTAAGGACAAGATGGACAAGAGTGAGAACCTTGCAGGTAGCGAGCGCGAAGAGCGTCAAGAAACTCGCGAAGCGATCAACCCGGTTTATCAAGAACTCGAAACGCAATTTCAAACGGTCCGCGCGAAAGCCGTTGGTATGGCCAGTCGCCGCGATTCTATCGCAGACCGTTTGACTAGCACCCAGGCGGATTTGCAGCGTCTCAATAGCGACGTGACGACCATGTCGCAGCTCAGTTGGGAAGCGGAGATTGCTGAAGAAACGTTCCGCGAACACGCTCGCTCGCTCGAACAAGCACGCATCAATACCGAACTTGACAATCAACAAATGTCCGACGTGAGCGTGATCCAAGCGGCCACACTGAATCTGAAGAAATCCGGCCCTGCGCGAGGTTTATTGTCCGTTGTCGGTGCCATGTTTGCGCTGTCGTTGGGGCTACTCCAAGCGATCTTGCGTGACTCGCCAGTTCAACCTCGCGGGACTCGCCAAATGAGGCCTGTGCAACGTTCATTGAATCGCCGCGATGACGAAGACGAATCTGCTGATACCGATTTTCATACCGTTCGCGAATCAGAAAACGAAGTACCTCACCAGAACGACAGCGAGACGGCACACGCGACGGGCCAAAACTTGAATTTGCCCACCAATCTCACCGAGCCAAGCGTAACGCTGCCTCGCTAAATAATAGACCGATCATCCCGATGGCTTTGCAACATCATCGTTGTTGAGAGCCACCGAATCATGGCTGACATTTCATCTAGGACGACACCGTGTTTCCATTCCGTAAACGAAGAACCCACGATCATGGTTGGTTGGCTTGGCCAACCGCCTCGGCGTTGGGCAATCGGCGCGCACTGCTGCTATCACCGCGTCAATTTGATCGTGAAGTTGCATGTGAGCGAATCCGCTCGACTCGCCGTTCCATTCCATTTTGTGTGTTAACGATTAACCTGTTGGCGTCGGGTGTGAATTCCCACAGTTCCAAAAACAGCGAGCCCGCATCTGCTTCCGAACGACCGCGACGAACCTCCGTACAGCTCAAAAAACAATCCCGCAAACTCGTCGATATTTTGCATCACAAACTGCGAATGACTGATGAGAAGGGCGTCTTGTCGGCGACTTGTTATGGAGTGCTGTTGGTTGATACGTCCGAAATGGGTGGTCGGGTAGTGCTTGATCGCTTGACTCAGTTGTGCGTGACGGCAGGGTTAAACGTTCAGATTAGTTTGCAGGTCCATGATCCAGAAGGTTTTGGCAGTAACGATGACGAGCAAGCCGAGTCGTCTGGCTCACGCAGCAGTCGTCGTCGTGAAGACAATGATCCTGGTGACGGTGACCAAGATGACTGGGTACGTCAGCCCTCGGTGATAATGGATTCAACAATGGTGTTGGAAAATGGTATCGCTGTCGCTACTGCCCCAGCGGCAATCCGATTCGCGATCCCTGGTGAGTCCGCAGGAGCGTCTGTTGACAAGCCCGCCGTCAACCACATTCAGGCCATCGCAAGCATGCCGAAACCGGCGGCTAGGGCCGAAGATCGTGTGAGCGTTGCTGGTGAAGAGACGTTTCATCAGTTCCCGCTGACCTCACGGGTGGCCAAGCGAACGTTGGATGTTGTCGGTGCAAGCGTGGGATTGGTGCTGACCGGTCCGTTTGTGCTGGCCGCAGTGGCTGCGATCAAATGGAGTGATCGTGGGCCTGCCTTCTTTTGTCAGACCCGAGAAGGCCAGTTTGGGCGTCCATTCACGATCTATAAACTCCGCACGATGGTTGTCGACGCGGAGAAATCGCAAGCGGCGTTGCGAGCGGCGAGCCATCGGGACGGGCCTGCGTTCAAAATCAGTCGTGACCCACGAGTGACGAAAGTTGGCCAATTTTTGCGGTCAACATGTCTGGATGAATTGCCACAACTGATTAATGTACTTAAAGGCGATATGTCCTTGGTCGGGCCACGACCGTTGCCGTGGCACGAGAGTCGTGCTTGTGAGCGTTGGCATCGTCGCCGGTTGGACGTCCGTCCAGGTCTGACTTGTATTTGGCAAGTCAACAAGGGCAAGGCGGAGACGTTCAATGATTGGATGCGAATGGATTTGCAATACATCGACCAGTTGGGTTTTTTCAAAGATCTCCAATTGATTGCTCAAACTGTCATCGTTCCCGTCACCGGTCGTGGCAGCGAGTGAACGTTACCTTGTATCCTTCCATTAAACGTCGTGCTGAAAAAAGAAACTCTCTCCGCTGCCGCGACTCAAACGCACGTTCACTGTGACATGATCGACCAAGAGGGGCACTACGCGGTGACCAGAGGACAAACCCATGGAACCTCGGCGAGATTTTCTCGCGGCCCTGGCGTCGATCTGGCGAGTGTCGATTACGATGGCATCGTGAATACCTCGGACCCTGCTTGTGAAACTCACCGAGATGGAACTGTGGTCGATGCACGGGTCGTGTTTTTGACGCATTACATCCCGCTGTACCAAGTTCGGGTGTTGCAAGAGATCACCAGATCGCTTCGTGAATTCAAAGTTCTGTTGAGCACGCCGATCGAACCAAACCGAGACTTCCGTCCTGATTGGTCGGGGTTGGCTGTCGAGGTGCAAAAAACGGTGACCTTGCGACGACGTTGGCGGCATCGTGAGGCAGGTTTCGATGATCCTCTGTTTGTGCATATTCCTTACGACACGCTCGCTAGGTTACGCGGGTTCTCGCCCGATGTGGTGTTCTCTCACGAGCTTGGCGCACGTTCTTTAGCTGCCGCTCACTATTGTCGGCGAAGTGGGGCGAAGCTCGTATTGGCGACTTATATGAGCGAGCACACGGAACAGGGCCGCGGTTGGCTGCGCCGCCGAGTCCGCGAATATTTGATCTCGCGTGCGGATGCGATCACTTACAACGGCCCTTCATGCCGCGATTATTTGTTATCGCTCGGTGCTCATGATGAGCAGCTATTCCATATGCCTTACGCTGCGGACGACCGCAACTATGCTAACACGATTCCCGTGCGTGACGAGCGTCAGGTACGACGGCAGTTGTTGTGCATTGGCCAACTTAGCCAGCGAAAAGGTGTATTGCCTTTGATCGCCCAACTCAGCGAGTTCTGCGCCGAGAACAATGAATCGTTGGAACTCACTCTTGTCGGCGATGGTCCGTTGAGATCGGTCGTGGACAGGCTCGCAGCAGGTCAAGCGAGCGAGACGCAGGCGGCTCCCGATTCACGGTTAAGAATTCATGTACTCGGTAATCGACCTGCCACCGATTTGCCAATGCTGATGAAAGAGCACGGCGTGTTGATCGCTCCGACGCTAGCCGATGAATGGTTGCTCGTCGTCAACGAAGCGATGCATGCCGGGTTGCCGGTGATTGGCAGTGTGTATGCACAAGCCGTCACGACGCTCGTGCAAAAAGATCGCACTGGCTGGCAATATGATCCGTTGCATCAACCAGCGGCTGCCGAATCGTCGACGCCTGGGCTGAGCGAGGTGATGACTGATTACCTCCGGGCAGATGACGCGCAGCTTTCGGCGATGCGTGACGATGCATACCTCATCGCCTCGTCGTACACTCCGCAACGAAGTGTGGCGGGGGCGATCGCAGCGATTCGCTCGGTGCTCCAGCCTCGTTGTAATCAATGCCGAGGTAGCGAGTCGTGAGTTCACGTCCGTTAGCCAGTCTCTCGCTCGATCTCGATAACAAATGGGCTTATCTCCGCGCCGCTGGACGTGATAACTGGGAGACTAGCGAAAGCTATTTTCAGCGTGCCATTGAAAACATCGTCGGCACGCTCGGTTCACTCGATCTACCACTGACCGTGTTCTTAGTCGGTCGTGATTTGGCCAATGATCAAGACGTCGAGTCGATTCGTGCGTTCGATTCGCTGACAAAGTGGGAAGCTGCCAATCATTCGCTCAATCACTTGCCATGGATGCACACGATGAGCGATGCCGAAATTGACATGGAGATTAGCGAAACTCATGAGCGGATCATCAAGGCGACGGGACACACACCAGTCGGTTTTCGAGGTCCAGGATTCAGTTGTCCCGAACAAGTGCTGCGGGTTTTGCATCGTCTCGGTTATCAATACGATGCCTCGATCTTTCCGACATCAATGGCACCAATCGCCCGCGCAGTGTTTTTGGCACGCACGAAGCTCAAAGGCGAACAGCGCGAGAAAGCGAAGAAGCTCTACGGCGGTTTCTCGGCGATGCGCAATCCAAACCGACCGCATCAACGCGATTTACCGCCGCCCGCATACCATTTGAAGACAGACTTAAACGTTGGCCAAATGTGGGAGGTGCCGGTGACCGTGCTGCCGTTGCTGCGGACACCGATTCACTTCAGTTACCTGACGTTCGTCGCAGGTCACAGTGTGACGGTTGCCAAAACTTACTTCCGTAGTGCCCTAGCGATGTGCCGACAATTCGGTGTGGCACCCTCGCTGCTACTTCATCCGCCTGACTTCTTGGGTTGCGAAGATGACGTTGACCTAGCTTATTTTCCAGGGATGAAAATGAAACGCGCCGCCAAGCTCGAATTCATGCGTTGGGCGCTGGGAGAGTACGCCGCACAATTTGAAGTCAAGACGATGCACGATCAACTCTGCGACTTGGATCCGAGCTTAATTGCGTTGTCCGTCCATCCCGTCAAAGACACCTCCATTCCCATCGCAGTTTAAGAGCTGAATTTTCAATATGCTTGATTACGGCCAACACAGCATTCTCGGTATCGGTGTGAATGCCATCGACTACGAATCCGCTGTTGACAAGATCATGGATGCCGCGAAATCGAACCAACCGATGGCGGTCACCGCGCTTGCCGTCCACGGTGTGATGACGGGCGTGCTCGACAAAGAGCATCATTACCGATTGAACCAGTTCGATTTGGTTTGCCCCGATGGGCAACCTGTTCGCTGGGCACTCAACGCGTTGCACTCCAAACGTTTCGCTGGGGAGAAATTAAGCGACCGGGTTTATGGTCCAGAATTAACTTTGCGTTTGTGCAAAGCGGCTGCTGAACAAAAGGTGCCGATCTATTTGTTCGGTGCGACCGAAGAGATGCTAACGCAATTCGCCGATAAACTCAGCGAGCGATTTGATGGATTGCGGATCGTGGGAAAACGGGCGTCGGCGTTTCGGCAGATCACACGACGTGAACGTGATGAACTTGCCGCTGAGATCGTCGCTAGCGGCGCGAAGATGTGTTTCGTTGGTCTTGGCTGTCCCCGTCAAGAAATTTTCGCGTACGAAATGCGAGAGCATTTGCAAATGCCGCTGATCGCCGTTGGGGCTGCGTTCGCGTTTCACGCGGGGATGTTGGAACAGGCACCACCGTGGATGCAACGCGCTGGCTTGGAATGGTTGTTTCGTTTGACGCGAGAACCGAGTCGCCTGTGGCGTCGTTATCTGTATCTCAACCCGACGTATGTGACGTTGCTGATGTTGCAAAAACTGGGCTTGTATCGCAAGTCACCGACCGATGGCACACCGCCCAAAGATGAGTTGTTGTTCGGTTAGCGTTCCGTGTCGATAATCAGTGCACTTTCGAGCTGGTCAATTGATCGAGATACGCACGAGTGTGCGCCAGTACCATGTCATATTCCAGCGGTTCGACATCTTCGCCGATGACTTCGGCTTCGATCGGCCCCGTGTAACCTTGATCGAGCAGCACATGTGAGATCGCGTCGATCGGCACGCAGCCTTCGCCGAGCAAGCAGCGGTTCATCTCACCCAGTGGGCTGTGCCGTCCATCACCTAATTGCAACAATTGCACGTGCGGGGCGACATGAGGCAACCAACGCATTACATCGTCGTCCATACCGACATGATATGTGTCTAAAACTAATCCGAGATTCGGGCTACCAACCATCTCGATGATGTTCATCGTTGACTCCAGGTCATTGACGAACGACCATTCATGGCCGCAGCCAGGGTGAAAGGGTTCCAGTGCAATGCGTACTCCAAAATCTTCAGCAACGATCGAGATTTTAGCGAGTGCTTCGCACAGCGTCCGGCGAGCGTGTCTGCGGATGTGATTGTTTCGACCACCGGCCAGCACGATCAGCGTATCGGCACGCAGGTTCGCCGCGTCCGTGACAGCCGAGATCGCGTCGAGCACCGCGTCGTCATAGCCACGCCCATCACTGCCGGTAAAACCGCCTGCCCAACTCAGCGACGTCACCGCCAAATTGAGCTCCCGAGTCAATTCGATGCAGCGATCAATACCAAAGTCTTCGACTTTCGGACGAAACAATCCGATGCCACCGAAGCCGTGTTTTGAATACGCCTGTGCGTCCTCTTCGAGATCCCATCGAAACGTTGACAACTGATTGACCGCGAGGGTGTTCATAATCAAGGCGACGCAGAGGGAATGAAAATGAAGGGCAACTTATACCTGCGTATGAAAAAACGCTGTGCGGGTTTGGACGGTAGAGCCTTCGCGGTAAGATGAGCGGAAGTATGCCGAGATCATCGCTTCGTGTAAAGATTTGTTTAGCAAGTTGTTGTGTTGCAAACTCCTTCATCGGCATCGCCAACCATCATAATCGTGTTCACCCTTACGCTCCGATTGTACGAAACATCATGCCCTCCTTTTGTCGTTACCGTGATTCATCGCAACGCATCCGCCAAGCTGTTTACCAAGCCGCAGACCCCGAATCCTCGTCCCCGGCGCTCGTTTGTCCGCTGAGTGACTTATTGGATGCCGAAACCGAAGAGTTGCTAGCAAACAGCACAGAACTCTTCAGTTGGACTGCCCAAAAAATTGCTAGCATTCCGCAGCCGACGGCTGCTCAGTGGCAACCGGCACCGAAAAGTTTTTTACCGCCCGTCGCGGCCCCCGAGAAAGTAATCTGCATTGGACTGAACTATCTCGACCATGCGATCGAAACCGGAGCCGAACCGCCCTCGCTGCCAGTGGTGTTCAATAAGTTCGCGAGCAGTCTGATTGGCGATGGTGAGGACATCGTTTTGCCATCACTGAGTAGTCGAGTTGACTACGAAGCGGAGTTGGTTGTGGTTATCGGCAAGACAACTCGTCATGTGCAACCGCAGGATGCGCTCGACAGTGTGTTTGGTTACACCGCTGGCCATGATGTTTCTGCACGTGATTGGCAGAAAGGTCGCCCAGGAGGCCAGTGGCTGCTCGGCAAGACGTTCGACACGTTCGCGCCGCTCGGTCCTGCGATCGTGACGGCGGATCAGTTCGGTGACGCAGGCGACGTCAGTGTGAAGATGTATCTCGGCGAAGAATTGATGCAATCGAGTAC
This sequence comes from Rhodopirellula sp., assembly GCA_041740155.1. Taxonomy (GTDB): domain Bacteria; phylum Planctomycetota; class Planctomycetia; order Pirellulales; family Pirellulaceae; genus Rhodopirellula. The sequence continues at coordinate 6,966 of JBGSMN010000368.1, read as the reverse complement.
GACGGCTCAATTGATCTTTGACATCCCCACACTCATTTCACACTTGAGCGGTTTCATGACGCTTCGTCCGGGAGATGTGATCTTCACGGGAACGCCACCGGGTGTCGGTGATGCTCGCGTGCCACCTCGTTATCTTCGCGAGGGCGATCGTTGTTGCGTGGAGATTGCGGGTATCGGACGACTGACCAATACTTGTCGCGATGAACGACTCGTCAGCGGATAGTAGCGGAAGTCGTCAAGACTACTGATCCAGTAGTGGTTGTGGAAAATCAGGTTCGGTGGTGCGATGTGCCATCAAAGCCGCTGCGAGACTCGCGACGATTTCGGGATGTTGAGCAGCGACGTCCTTGGATTCAGCCGGATCGGTCGCGATGTTATAGAGTTCCCAATCTCCGGCACGTTTTTGCTTCGTGTTCAGTCGCACGGCTTTCCAATCACCTTGTCTGACTGCCAAGATGCCGCCGTAATCATTGAACTCCCAGATCATCGGTTGTTCGCGCAGGGGTGTCGCCTGCCCAAACAACTCGGGGCTTAAATCAATTCCGTCGACCGGCTGGTTGTTCGGTAATTCACCACCACAGACGGCCGTGATTGTGGGAAACCAATCGGGAAAATAAGAAGCCAATTCGGATTGTGAGCCTGGCGTGATTTTGCCTGGCCAACTGACCAAGCAAGGCACACGCAAGCCGCCTTCGTAACAACTGCCTTTGAAGCCTTTTAGTCCACTAGTAGAGTTAAAGAAGGTGCTGCCCGCGCCGCCGACCTCGAATCGTGGATCACTCGCACCGTGCGTGGGGCCGTTGTCGGAACTGAACACGACCAGGGTGTTCTCGTTCAATCCATGATGATCAAGTCGTGCGAGAATCGTTCCTACATGCTCGTCGAGATCCGAGATCATGGCTGCATAAGCTGCACGCGGTCGCGGGTGCGGCAGATAACCATTCTGACCTCGATACACCCCAACGGTTTCGTCCCACTGGACTGGATATTGATCAATCCATTGCTGTGGCGGTTGCATCGAAACGTGCGGTTCGACAAAAGGTAGGTATAAGAAGAACGGTTGGTCGTGGTGTTCGTCGAGCCAGTCGACGGCTTCGCTCAGGATCCGATCAGGTGCATAAACGTCACTGCGATAATCGTCCGCGAGAATGTCGCCCTCCGGTTTACGTTGATGCCCGGGGATGGGGGTATCGTTGATGGTTTCGATCCCCTCGTCACTGTCCAGGAACGGTGGATAGTAACTGTGAGCGTTGCGTTGGCAGTTGTAACCGAAGAAGCGATCGAAGCCTTGACGATTCGGTCCACCTGTTGAATCGGTTGGGCCGAGTCCCCATTTGCCAAAACCACCAGTAGCATATCCTTGTGCCTTGAGCGTTTCGGCCAGCGTGACGATCTCATCAGTGATCGGCCACTGACCAGGGAAGCGACGACCGTTGCCAGAGTCCCGGTTACCACGGATTTCAGCATGGCCGAGATGTTGACCAGTCAACAACGTGCAACGGCTGGGCGCACACACCGGTGCACCAGCGTAGTGCTGCATCATCCGCATCCCTTGGCTGGCCAGTCGATCGAGATGTGGTGTCTTGATCTTCTCTTGCCCGTAACACCCGAGTTCTCCGTACCCCAGATCATCAGCCAGAATGAACACGATATTCGGATGATCGCTCGACTCTGCTTTCACTGGCAGTGTGTCAAGCGTTTGAGCGAAAAGTACTGTGCAAGCTGCGATGAAGAGTAATGTTAGTCGGTGTTGCAGACAATGTCGGAATCCTCGGCGGAAATGGCTGTCTCTGGATGAACACGTCGGTTTGGCAAAGAATGGAATCATGCTGAATGCTCTTGTTTGGATCACGAATACACTGCGTTGGTATGGACCGTAACCGTCTGCTGATTTCTTGGCGTCACGGCACCGGACCTGGATGCCAAGCCGAGTCTCTTCTCGGGCAATTAGCAAGTCAATTCCCAGCGTCAACGGTCAATAGATTAGTCGAAACTGGCCAGCAATGGAAAACCACGTCACTTGCAGCCAAGAGCTACCGCTGCTCTCAAATCTGATTGCGAGTCTTGACGCATTGAGCTGGGAACAAATCGAGGCCGGGCCGATACCGCTCGCTTGTGCGTGGACGCACGCCTTGCACACCTAAAATCCGCTAATTTGACGATTGGCACTCTGTGTGCGTGAGCATCGGTAACATCGGGCTTGCTGCTGTCGTTCGGAGGTGGCTGGGCAACATCGTTCAGTCGTCGTTGAAGAAGTCAATCAATCGTAAATTCCTAGCGAGGAACAAACTATGCAACGCTTCCAACACATCCTGGTCGATGCCGGTACGGATCAACCGGAAACTGCGGTCACGCGAGCCGCTCAACTGGCCCTCGAAAACAAGGCATCGCTCACCTTGATGGACGTCGTCAAGCCAATTCCCAAGTCGCTCGGCATGATGACCGACGTAGCCAAACCCGAAGAGTTGGAGAAACTGGTCGCAGCCGATCGACGCCGACGTTTACTGGACTTGGCCTATACGATCGCCCAACGCGACAGCGCGAAATTGCATGTCGTCGCGGCCTGGCAATTGTGGATGGAAGATTCGATGCGTCGACATGCCGGTGATGATGCGGTCGATTTCATTCGTAAAGACCACGAAGCCCGAGTTCATAAAAGGCTCGATGAGTTACTGCAAACGCCATTCGCGGATGCGAATGACATTCAGTTGCATTTGCGACAAGGTTCGCCAGCATCTGTCATTCAAAGTGTTGCTGACGAGATCGAAGCGGATTTGATAGTCATGGGAACCGTTTGTCGAACAGGCCTCGCCGGATTCCTGATCGGCAACACCGCCGAAACTTTGATTCCCGATGTAACGTGTTCGCTGCTGGCACTCAAACCCGACGGATTCAGGTCGCCTGTGCAAATGACTGACAGTGTCCTGACTGAGGAAGATGAACCGCTGCCTCTGATGTGAGCACCTCACTGAAGTACCACAGAATTTTCTGTATTTGCATGATTGCGCGCGAACACTCGGATCGCTGGTTTTCGATGTCGGCTTTTCTACAAGCGATGGCGGCCGCGCTACGATTTTAAGGCCGCTCGTGAAAGTGATCCGTTCGATTCGACAGATCTGACTTAACCGACGAATCTGATTTTGGTCGATCGGATTTCTCAGCTCAGACCAATCGCGAACCGATCTGATTATGACTGATCAGTCCGACCCAACCACTTCACTGCTTCCACGACGATAAAAATTGGTGCCGCCAACGCTACGATTCTGCCCCAATCCGAAAGCGTCAGCGGCACGGTGCGGAGGGCGGCTTGTAAGAACGGCACGTATACAGAAGCAACTTGTAATGCAACCGTTACCGCAACGGCGATCACTACCCATGGATTGGCGAGAAATCCGATTCGGTGCAGTGGGTTGGTGAGCGAGCGGAAGTTGAACACGTTCGCTTTCTCGATCAATACAATGCATGAAAACGCGGCCGTCTGAGCGAATGCGACTTTGTGTGGATCGCCGCTGTTCAAGTAGTCATGGAACAACCAGAGCGAGGCCATACCAATGTAGGCGCCAAGCGCCGCGATCAATGCGAATCCTTTGCCAGCGATCACCGGTGAGTTGGGTTTTCGCGGTGGCTGCTGCATAATGGTTTTATCGGCTGGCTCTAAGCCGAGTGCCACGGCACTGAGACCATCGGTGACGAGGTTCATCCATAAGATTTGTACGGGCAATAAAAGCAACGGACCACCGATGAGAATGATGACGAAAATGGCGACGACTTCGCCGTTGTTCGACGATAACAAATAATGCACGAACTTTTGAATGTTTGCGTACTGCCGACGACCTTCCTCGATCGCACCGATGATGCTGCTGAAGTTGTCGTCGCTCAAAATCATGTCTGACGCTCCTTTGGCAACATCGCCTTACGACGAACCATCTCGTGAATTCCCAGAGCCAACGTCAATGTCACAACCGCAGGCAAACCTTCGGGAACGACAGCAACCGCCAGCGAGACACCCGTGAGAAACATATCAAAAATCGGTTGCCCGCTCATCCAACCGGCCAGGGCCACCGCGACGGAAATGACGATCGCGGCCGCGCCGAGTTGTTTACCCAATCGGCTAAGTTGCCGTTGCAGTAGCGTGGTTTCTCGACCAATCGTTTCGGTGAGTTTCGCGATTTTTCCGAATTGAGTTTTCGAACCGGTGGCCGTGACAGCACACAAGGCGCGACCAGTCGTCACAGCAGTGCCCATCCATGCCATGCAGCTTTGCTCGGATAACGGCGTGTCTTTGTCTACACACTGCGTTTGCTTTTCAATCGAATCAGATTCACCCGTTAATGCCGATTCGTCGATCTTCAAATTGCGAGCGTGCACGATTCGCAGGTCGGCGGGTACAAAGTCTCCGGTCTCCAACTGCACCACGTCGCCGGGCACCAATTCGGTCGCGTCGATGTCAAGTTCATCGCCATCACGGATAACTTTACAATGTGGCATCAACATATGTTGCAATGCCTCAATCGACCATTCGGCTTTCCATTCTTGGACAAACCCCAAGACGCCATTGAGCAATACAATGGCAAGAACCGTGACCGCATCAGCGACTTCGCCGACGGCGAGCGAGACTGCCGCAGCAATCACCAGAATCAAGATCAACACATCGGTGAACTGACGTATGAGCACTTGATACCAACGATTGACATTGTCAACGTGTTTGGCCCCGATTGCAGCAATCTCGATGTGGCTTCCTGCGTGGTCAGGCCCGATGAGACATCGGTGCCGAGCGAGCGCAATACGCTGTCGGCGGATTGGGCATAGGCGACGCTGTTCTGGTCGAGATTGTTCATGCTGTTTGTGATCGAAGAATTTCGGTCGGATCAGTCGGGTGGGACCAATCAAATTGCACATGCTCGCGCGCGATCTAGCGCACTTGCTGGTGGCTCAGACAGTGTCTGCTACGACACGAACTGCGATATTTGTTGTGCGTTCATCGCTCCCGACTGCCTCGCAACCTCGACACCTGCCTTGAAAAGTATCAAGCTCGGGATTCCTGAGATACGGAAATGTGCAGCGACATGGGGTGCGTCTTCAGTGTTGAGTTTCGCCAGAATGAGTTGCGGTGAAAGCTTCTCTGCAGCCTCGGCAAAGGCCGGTGCCATCATGCGACAGGGGCCACACCAGGGAGCCCAGAAATCGACGAGCACTGGCACCTCGGTTCGACTTGTGAACTTGAAAAAGGTTTGCTCGGTGAGTTCCACCGGATGTGTCGGCAGCAATGGAGTCTTGCACTTTCCACACACTGGTTTGTCGTACTGCTTCGTTTTCGGTACTCGATTCACAGACGCACAATGCGAGCAGACTAAATTCAACGGAGTGGTCCTTTGTAGGCGAAAATCAAATGGTATTAATCTCATAGAGGCATGATCTACCTAAGCACCGCAATTTCAGTACCGATTGAGTTCACATGAGCGTCAGGCACTCAATGCGACGAACGAAGACTTCGGTACGGGCCTCGCATCGTCAGCTGTCATCCAATTCTACCCTCACGAGGTTGTCTAATCATGTCCAAGTTAATCGCCTTTGATAATATCGCGATGGATTCGATTCGTCGTGGCGTGATGACCCTGTCCAAGGCTGTCAAAGCGACCCGTGGGCCCCGCGGCCGGAACGTGAGCCTTCGGTCCAAATTTGGTGTGCCAACGGTCACGAAAGACGGCGTTACGGTAGCTAAAGCCGTTGAGCTGGATGATCCGCTCGAAGATGTCGGTGCACAAATGGTGCGGCAGGTTGCATCGCAAACCAACGATGTCGCGGGTGATGGAGCACGACGGCAACCGTACTAGCCGAAGCAGTCTTTACCGAAGGATTGCGACCGTCGTCGCTGGTGTGCTTTATGGTTTGACAATCACCTCGTCGATGCTGCGACGTGGGGTTGGTTTGACTTCGTGGCCTCGACCTAACCGCAGTAGAATCTGGGGAAAACCTTCGGTCTTCAACGTTCTCCCCAGTTGGATTCGTAATTCAGGAATTTCGATCGGTTGGTTCAGGTAAGACGCATCAACCGACCAGGACGCAGCACGTAGCGTGATCTTGGCCAAAGCTTGGCCACAGGCGATCCAGTCCGCACGCGTGTCGTTCGCTGTGCCGATTACCGCCAGCAATGGCGAGCCTTCGGCGAGCTGCCGATCTTTTGTTGCTTGGCCGTCGCCCCAATCGATCGTACGCACAGCCAGCCACCCAAAGTGCGATGCGAAATCGTTGATGCCTTGGGAGTATCCAGGAATTCCATCGCGTCGTGAACTGGTATTGGAATGAATCCAATGGGCAAGTTCTCGACGAAAGCGTTTGTCACTCGCTTGCAGCCGATCGCCTTGGCTGACCAAATCGGCGACCTCGTGTTTCTCACGATCGGAATGGATCATATGAATCCACACTCGCTCTGACTTGGCATCATTGATCCACTCGGTTTGCAATTGAGGATCAACGCCTTGTTTGCTGAACGGAAAACGATTGGTACGCCGTTTGTAAATCACATCAAACAGGGCTCGTTCATCATCGCTGGGCATATGCGGTCCGGCCACCATCACTCGCGCGAGTAGGTTTTCCTCATTACTTGGCGGAAGAACTCGCAACAACGTTGCTAGTGAATCATAGTTCAACGCCAGCTTCAAGTGATATAGCGCGGCACCGCAACTAATCGTCAGTTCACGATTGTCGGGATCGACCACCGGGCAGGCTCGCCGCAGATCAGCTAGTCCTTAAACAAGCGACCGCTTAATCAAAGAATCTTAGAAAACTCGAAAACCCTCGGCGTTTTACGCGTGTATTGGATGTTACTCATCAGTCCATTCACGCACGCAAACGAGGGTTTCGAGTGAACACTAAACTACGACGAAAAGCGAAACAACGCAAGCGAAAAATGCTCCGCCGTATCGACCCGGCTAATGCCTCAGGAGCTTCGCCGATGATCAAGCC
>JBGSMN010000343.1:0-2559 GCA_041740155.1 Rhodopirellula sp. | reverse complement strand
GTTATCGTTGCGACTCGCTTCGGTCAGCGATGATCCGAATTATCAATCGCTGTTGGCTGAATCGACGGAGCTTGCGGCTTTGGTGACGGCAAAGAACCAGCAAGTGGCCGCATTGGAGAACGAGCGGCTTCGCGCGACGAAGGCGGAGAAGGCTGCGATGACGAGTTCAAGCAGTTGGGCGGTCCGCATTGGCTCGATCGCGAGGCTCGCAAGCAGGAACTGGTTCAGACACAGAACGACGAACGGCAGCACAAAGAGGAACTGGTTCGTGTCGCGAGCACGGAACTGCCGCTGATGATGATACCGAAGTTGATTGCGCACGATCAAAAGCATTGATGATCTCGTTCGCCTCTCCCTGAATCCCAAAGCCAAAGCAATCTGATATGGCATCGAAACCCAACCTCGCGACCGTGATTTCTGGCGTACTCACCAAGGCAGCTAAGCCGATGACGGCGGATGCCATCTTCGCTGAAATCCAATCCAGTGCACTTTATGAGTTCAACTCAAAGAGCCCTGCTGGCATCGTGAGAAGCTGTCTCTCTCGTCACAGTGTCGAAAACACGAGTCCTGCCGCGTCAAAACGCAAAGTGTTCACGCAAAGAGGCGACGGCAGCTACTCAGTGATTTCCTAGCATTCCTCCACACCGAACCGCGTCGGCGTCTTGTCGGGTCGGACAACGAGCCATCGCTTCGCGGCCAGATTTTCGCTCGAGTCGTTCAGCCACCGCGATGATCGGAGCGGGATCGATAACGATCAGGTGATCTGGCCAGGGACCGACCTGGTCAGTCGCTCCTTCAGTGTCGGCTTCATGATTGCCCGACAACAGCCTCAGTTCGACAGACGCAAGTAGAACACTGCATCAATCACCCCAAGCAGAATCGCAGAAGCGAGAACGCCCCAGCCGAAACCCTTGACGAGGGGCTTGGCTCGGGTTGCGAGTACGATCCCGGTCGGCAGGTAGACGAGTTGGAGAAGCAAGTTGATCCCCAGCACCCAGCGGAGCTCGTCCGGGGCCATCGGATCCTGGAGCAGTGCCGGCCACACGATGAGTCCGTCGAGAAGACCCCAAAGCCCGATCATCAACCAGAAACCGCGAACCGAATCGCGTGGTCGGAGAAATAGAGCCACTGTGGCGCTGCCGAGAGAAACGAGTGCTAACGCGAAGATCGTAGCGATGAGTTGTTGGTGAATGATGGAACTCCGGTGTGCAGGGGCAAAGCGTCGTAGCTTTGCTAACCGCTACGAAACTCGGCGGCACAACAATACGTGCGAGTCCGATCGCCCGCCGCTACCGTCTCGACTGCTGCTGACTTGAATCGTTCGGCGGCTAAGGATGCATGCTGACGTGCGGCATGATCTTGTCGTATTAGATCGTCATGGCGGCGGTCATGGCAGTTCAGGTTGGTTGGCTCGCCAGCGGGATTGGTCCGTTTCGCCGAATGACACCTCACCACGCTTGATGGTCATCACGCCTTCGCGGAGAACAGGGACTTGGAGGGTGCTGGCGTCTCCTCGCGTGACGCGGTGCCGGTGTTTGTGGGCCACCACTGGCTAAACGACTTGCTTTCGAGCACGCTTTCGTCAGATGAACCAATTCTTTCAAAGAAGCAACCAGGATCACCCGTATGAACTTTACTGAAAAGTCGTTTGATCTATTGAAGGGACTGAAGAAGGACAACAGTAAAACCTGGTTTGACGTGCATCGCGATGAAGTGAGGGAACATTTGCAGGAGCCGTTTGCTGAAATGCTCGAAGCCGCGACATTGAGGCTCAGGCGATCGATGTTTCCCGTTCAAGGCGGAAAGCAAACGATGTTTCGGATGAACCGAGATGTTCGCTTCTCGAAGAACAAATCGCCCTACAACACCTACGTCAGTGGCTTGTTGACCGAATCGGGCATCAAGTCTGTGGAAGCAGCGGTGGTCTATGCCCAGTTGAGCGAAAGCGGCGGGTTCATCGCGGCGGGGTTTCATCAGTTGGAAACCAAAGTCGTCAACCTCATCCGCGATCAAATCATCGTGCAGCCCAAGCGATTTTCCAAGATCGCCAAGAAGCTGGACAAAGTAGGTTACGAATTCATGTCGGAGGAAAGGCTAAAATCGATGCCGCGTGGGTATTCCGATCAACGTGAACATTCATTGGCCGAGTACATCAAGCTCAAAAGTTTCACACTGCACAAGCCTCAGCCCAAAGCAGCATGGCTCAGCGGCAGTATCGTCGACGAGATTGCCAAGCTCAGCAAAGCTGCAACGGATCTGATCATCTTCGGAACCGAAGCGATCGAAACTGGACGCAAATCGTCGAATCGAAAATCCGTTTAGCGAGTGTCTGTGAAACCAAACGAGTAAATTGATGCACCCGGCTGTTGCGAGACGTTCATGGTCACTGGCTGCATCGCCATTCTGCATGCTAGAGAATTTGAGAATGAATCTATTTCCACGTCTCGCGAAGACCACAGCATCGACGATCACGTTCTTTACCGTTTGACGAGAAACATGAACACCCATCCGCCGGAGCTCTTGCAGAATTTTCGTGTAGCCAAACCCGGTTTCCTTGCG
>JBGSMN010000307.1:0-5995 GCA_041740155.1 Rhodopirellula sp. | reverse complement strand
CTCGTACAAGACGATCTTCAGTAGAGCGATTGGATCGTAGGCATCCTTACCGACTCCTTGGTCCAGCAAGTCGACAGTGCAGCTGTCGAGTCGATTGAGCTGCCGCTCGACGATTCGAGCGTGATCGTTTTCGGGGAGCTTTTGGTCGATCTGTTTCCAACGAGGATCCGACTCGGGCAAGGGAAACTCTCGGCAACGAGTTTTTTTCGTCCCAAAATCGCTGACACTCATGACGACCTCCGTGTGGCTCCTGGAATACATAGCAACGCACATTGTGTGCGAAATCCCAAGATCAGCGATTCGAGAAGTTCGTCCATGTTTCAGTCGGGGAACGGTTGCGATCACGCGGCGGCGACGAGTGATCTTCCACTTCAACTAACTTGACTTCGCCGCTCGCTGTACATCGCATGGTTCTCCGTTCTCATTCATAGAGAAAAGAGGCGTTTTGGTAAACACTACCAAGCATCGATTCACCATCAGTTACAACGCCAATTCCATGTTCGTCATCAAATGCAGCAGAGAATTGAAAGATAGCATGTGGGAGTTCAAATTGATATGTAGCTTCACGGATGCGAATCTCCGTATTCCCTAGCAGCGAAGGCAAATCACAAGGATCTTATGATTTCGCCCCGACCGAGGTGCACGCGGAAAACATGGACTAGCTTTGCGGACATGCTGACGAGTTCACGCCGAAAAAGCGGGGAAGATCAAGCATCGCTGGAGCCAATCGACCCCCGCACCCTGCGTCGCTGCGACGCGAGTCGCTGGGTAGGTGTTGCGTTGTAGTGATCAGGAGTTTTTAGCGTTGACTTGACCGATCCAGAAGTCTATTCTCTTAAAACAACCACTTATCCACCTCGCCCTTTCGCGTACAGATGCTCGTCTTCCAACACACGCTCGATTCTTCGGTTTGCTCAATGAAAGTTGTGTGCGATGGTGATTTGAAGGTGAATGTCCCACTGCTGCCAATTATTCTGCGTCAGCTTGATTTCCTACGCGATGGCGGCATCGATTGAGTTAACTAAATCCTACCAAACTCTTAAAGCCGACATCGCAAATCGCGACGTCGGTTTTTTTTGTACCTATTTCCGACTTGGACCATGACATGAATTTGCTTGAAGAAACTCAGGACACTCGCTCATCTGATCCATTCTGCTATGAAGACGCCACCACTTTAGACGTCGACATCCAAAGCATGGATGCCGTTGTGGACGTGGTGATAACGCTGTCGCGTGTGGGAGCGAGTTTGGTCTCGCTACAGGCTGATTCCGGTCGCGTTCGTGTTACCTTCCACGCCACTGAATTCATTTCACGACGGTTGCCAAGTCTTTTGCAATCACTCGTTCAGGTTTTGGATGTCACGAGAATTGACGATCAGTACCAAGAGTAAGGTTCACCGCCGAAGACTTTCACCAGATTCATCGTAAGTATTTAACCCCTGCCACCTCTGCACACGCGACAACCCAAATTTCTCACATCAAATTGGCGAATAGATGATTGCTGCCCGTCGAGGGATTGTCGATCAATCACACGGTACATCGCCGTTGGCTGATTTGTGTCCGGCTCAGCGTGCGATGCAACGTACTGCGATGAATATTGTTCGCATCTGCCAGAGTGTTGGCTAGATGGTCGCGACTGTGATCTATATTAGGCGCTTAAGTAAGCGTTCGGAAATAACCTCATGATTTCCTTGTCCGATGCGTCAGTTTCGAAGTTGCGCTTTTTGATAGCCCGGAGGGCGACAGATGAATTGCCGGGGACGTAAGTCCCCGGAAAATTTGTGAAATGAATTGGAAGGCCGGAGTGCGACACAAGTTCGCAAAGTTTGCGTGCAATCACGGCTTTATCTTTGAAAAACGCAGTACATCTTTGCCACCTGCGTCCATCAAGAAAAGTAGTCCGGTCTCTTCGCTTCGATAGCCAGCGACCTTCTTAAGAGAATTCATGAACTTCGATTCTTGATCCATGCGTGCAGGCAGGCCTGCTCGCCGTGTCACGGAAAGCGGTCCAAACTTGATATTCTCTCCATCAATCGTTACGTTTCCACCGAATCGATTGATAGCCGTACTTCCTGAAACGGACCCATCCTCGCTGATTTCAAGCGTTAACTGAGCGTTATTGATTACACCACCACCAGCAATATCTTCGGCCAACCAATTGCCGAAAAGCATTCGTGAGGGATCTAACGAATCATTTTTTGGTGACTCTGGCCACATTCGATTCCAGTCTTGCTGCATATTCACTACCGCCCATCCTCGCGTCGACGCATCTGCAAGTGCATCGACTAACTTTCCAGAACTCTTCGGAGCCTTGTCGTATGCATACTCTCGCTTAGCGTCGGTATGATGGATGATCAAACCAAAACTCGGACGCGGGTTGTTGATCGTTGTATACTCCAACATCGCCTTGTCGCCATCACTGTTGCCGAAACAAGCAATCGGTCGGCGACCAATAAACTGATATATCCCAACCGGCTTGCCCTCTTTGTCGTCGACGAACAAATGGTCCAATGTCTTCACCAACGTGGGAACGCCGTCTCGCAATTCAAACTTGGTGCGTGATGTAGAACCGACAACTTGTTCGGGCGGGATGCCGTAGACTCGTTCAGACCAAACCCGCATAAAGTCGGCTCCACCACCAGACACGATGAATGTCTTAAAACCATTGGCTCGCAAGTATGTCAATACTTCTTGCATCGGCTGATAGGTGAGTTGATCGTAGGGTTTGTCGAATCGTTGATGCTTCGTCGTATTCAGCCACGATTCCACGCTCGATTTAAACTCGTCGGTTGTCATTCCCGAATGAGTCAAGGCCATGATCTTCATCAAGCCATCATGATGCGGTCCTTCGAGCAACTTCGCAAAATCTCCGGTGTTCGCTGCTTGCACCATCGGGTCAGCTGCAAGCTTCGAATCTATCACAGAACGCTGCTTGATCGCGTCCAAAGCATAAGCTAATTGGAACGGCACTGGATTCTCGGGCCAGAGTGTGCCATCGTTATCGAAGACTGCGATGCGTTGTGAAGCATGCACAAAATCGGCTGAGTCAGTGATCGTGATATTTTCGACGAAAGCAATGATGGCTCTCTTCGAAGCCGAATCGTTCCAAGATGGAAGTGGATCTTCTGCGTGGAGCATGTTGCCCACCAGAACGAAACAGACGAGGTATTTCAACATCAGGAAAGCAGCCCTATTTGATGAGATTGAATTGTACTTTTTCGATCTTGCCAGTAAACGCGAAGGTGCCTCTGTCACGGTACGCAGGATCGATCGGTGTGATGGAATCGCGTCCGATCTCAAAAGGTTCCAAGCCATGCCGGAAAACCGATCGCGTTAGTATTCCTTCCCCCGTCATCTTGCCGTTCACAAACAGCTTCATTGTACCGCCTCCGCTTGGAGTGCCATCTGGGGTGAATTCTTTGCTTAGAACAACCTTGCCCTCCGGAAGTTTCTCTTTCCCAGGGATCGTGACGTCGGCAATATCAAAACACGTGTACCGAAAGACGGGCTTTTGATCTTGAACGTAAAGTGACCAACCGGCAGAAAACGCACCAGCGCACGCGACAACGCCTTCGGCTCCAGTTTTGGGGATATTCAATTCAGCGGAAATCGCATGAGCTCGCGGGAAAAGTTGTGGACCGATAGGTTCGGGGAGCCAAACGCTATTGCCGAAGTAAGTCCAGCTTGTCCTGGGTTCGCCGGCGATGCGCATCTTGGGATCGAATCGTTCTGAAAACCGAGGGTCGAGTGGGAAGACGTCGAACTTCTTCGCTTCGTCTAAGAACTTGGCCTTCAGTTGGTTTAACTTCTGCGGGTTCTTTGTCGCTAGATTTTCGGCTTGGCTGAAATCTTCGTCGACGTTGTAGAGTTCCCACACCGCCGTAAGAAAACCATCGCCACGTCCCAATGTTTCCCAAGGCAACCCGAACTTGCTGCAGGCCACCCAACCATCGTGATAAATCGCTCGGTTGGTCGCCAATTCAAAATACTGTGTCGTTCGACGTTCCTTGGCCTTCGTGTCGTCAAATGAGTAAAGCATCGAAACGCCTTCGATGGGTTTTTGTACAATGCCGTTAACGACTTTTGGTTCCGATAGTTTGCAAGCTTCGAGAATCGTAGGAACGACATCGATGACATGGTGAAACTGATTGCGGGTCTCCCCTTTTGCCTTGATCCCCTTCGGCCAGTGAACCACCATTGGATTTCTGGTGCCACCAAAGTGGCTTGCAACTTGTTTGGTCCACTGAAATGGGGCGTTCATCGCCCAGGCCCAACCAACGGGCACGTGTGGTTCACTCTCGGGGCCGCCGATCTCATCGATTCGCTTCAAAGAACTTTCAAGTCCAAGCTGCGAGTTGGCAAAAACGTGAACTCCCTCCATTTAGGATCATGCAAAAAAAGTGAGATAGGCTTCCTGCCTGTCAATTGTGAGTTGACAGGCAGGAAGCCTATCCCACTTCTTTGTGCACCGTGCTTTTATTGGCTCGTTAAGCCACATAGGTTGCCAAGCAGGGGTGGTTAGGGTTATGATGTTCGCCTGGGCGTTGCCGTTGGTAGCGCTTTCCCACCTTTAACGGTATGTAGTTTTGCCTACCGTCCCACCTTTTTTCCATTGGGCGATCTGCACTATGTTGTCGCTGCTTGGTCCTCGGACCCGTTTTTGTGACGGAGTCACACGTCGTGGTTTCATAAAAGTCGGTGCGCTGACATGCGGTGCTGGCGGCTTTTCACTGGCCGACCTGATGCGCGCCGAAGCCGCTGCCGGTAAGTCCTCTTCCCACAAAGCGGTCATCAATATCTTCTTGGGCGGTGGCCCGCCGCACCAGGATATGTGGGATATCAAAACGGAAGCTCCCAGCGAGATTCGCGGCGAGTTTCGCCCGATCAAAACCAATGTCTCGGGCATTGAGATTTGCGAAGTCTTTCCGCAACTCGCCAAACAGATGGACAAGGCGGTGGTGATCCGCAGTGTGATGGGTTGCTCAGGTGGGCACGACGCGGTGCAGTGCATGAGCGGTTGGGCACCCGGAACGCTGCAAAGCGTTGGCGGTCGACCGGCCATCGGGGCTGCTGTGGCGAAATTGTTCGGTCCAGTCGATGCCTCGGTGCCGCCGAACATCGGACTTGCCGCACCAACCTCGCATGCTCCTTGGAGCGATTCGGGTTCCTCAGGTTTCCTCGGTTCGGCCTTCGCTGCGTTCAAGCCCGATGGACCAGCGATGAAAAACATGACGCTCAATGGCATCACGTTGGATCGCTTGTCCGACCGTCGCAAACTGCTCGCTCAAATCGACACCCTGCGGCGCGACATCGACGTTTCCGGCGCAATGGACGGCATGGATGCGTTTGGACAGCGGGCGCTCGATGTGCTGACCAGCAGCAAGCTTGTCGATGCATTGGACCTGAGCAAAGAGGACCCACGAGTTGTCGAGCGCTACGGTGACGGCAAGCCGTACCAGTTTCAATACGATGGTGCTCCGACATGTAACGATCATTTGTTGATCGCGCGGCGGTTGATCGAAGCCGGAGCGCGGGTCGTCAGTCTTAGTTATGGAAGGTGGGATAGTCACAGCCAGAACTTCGATCTTGTCCGCGACCACGGTGGGAAGCTCGATCAATGCCTCAGCGCTCTGATCGAAGATTTAGATCAACGCGGTATGTTGGACGATGTCACGGTCGTCGTCTGGGGCGAGTTCGGTCGCACACCGAAGATCAACGCCGACGCCGGACGTGACCATTGGACGCAAGTCAGTTGTGCGTTCATGGCCGGTGGCGGGATGCGAACCGGTCAAGTCATCGGTTCCACAAACCGATTGGGCGAAGTGCCGCAAGATCGTCCGGTACACATGCAAGAGATCGTTGCCACGCTCTATCACAATCTGGGTATCGATACGTCATCAGTGTCGCTGGTTGATCCAACAGGCCGACCGCAATACTTGGTCGATCACACTCCGCTGAGTGAGTTAATCTAGTGATGCGAGTTCACAAGTTGGAAG
>JBGSMN010000252.1:0-19938 GCA_041740155.1 Rhodopirellula sp. | reverse complement strand
TGGAACTCACCGAGCGGATCATTTGTGATGCGATTGACAAAATCGGTGGTGGTTACGTGCGTGAGTTCAATGGTCAAACGATTGACTTCACACCACCGTTTCAACGAGCGACGTACGCTGCATTGTTTGAAAAAGCCACCGGTGTTAACCCGACGAATGAAACCGCTGTGATGGAACTCGCAGGGCGTCTGAAGATCGAGACCGTCGGCAAACATCCCGATGTGATCCGCAATGAAATTTTTGAAGAGACTGTTGAGGATTCGTTGCAGGGACCGATCTTCGTGATCGACTATCCAGCGAGCATTTGTCCGCTGACCAAACGCAAGCGAGACAATCCAGAGATCGCGGAGCGTTTTGAAATGTTCATTTGTGGCATGGAATTGGCCAATGCTTACACGGAACTGAATGATCCGGATCTGCAAGAAGAGTTATTCCAAACGCAGCTCGCTGGTTTGGAGGAGGAAGACTCGATGGCGAAGATGGATCATGACTTCGTGCGGGCGCTGCGGTATGCGATGCCGCCCGCCGGAGGATTGGGTATCGGCATCGATCGATTGGTGATGGTGTTGACGAACAGCAAGTCAATTCGAGACGTGATTCTGTTTCCGATATTGCGACCGGAGTGAGGTTAAGCGATGGTCACTGCCTCGCTTAAATACACATCCTGAATCGCGTTAAGCAATGTGATGCCTTCTTTCATTGGCCGCTGAAACGCTTTGCGGCCTGAGATCAGTCCTGTTCCGCCAGCACGTTTGTTGATCACCGCTGTGCGGACGGCTTCGGCGAGATCGGACGCTCCCGACGAAGCGCCGCCGGAATTGATTAACCCCGCGCGACCCAGGAAACAGTTGGCGACTTGGTATCGGCACAGGTCGATAGGGTGACTCGTTGTCAAGTTCTCGTAAACGAGCGGCGACGTCTTGCCAAACTTCAGCGCGTTGTAGCCACCGTGATTCGTGGGCAGTTTTTGTTTGATGATGTCGGCCTGCAATGTCACTCCCAAATGATTGGCTTGCCAAGTCAGATCGGCGGACGTGTGATAGTCTTGGTCGGCTTTGAATGCGGAGTTGCGGAGGTAACACCACAGCACGGTGGCCATCCCAAGTTCGTGAGCGTGCTCAAATGCCTCGGCAACTTCGACGATCTGCCCACCCGATTCTTCGGAACCAAAATAGATTGTTGCTCCTACTGCCGCTGCGCCCATGTCATAGGCACGTTCGACGCTGCCAAACATAATTTGGTCAAACTTGTTGGGGTAGGTTAGCAGTTCGTTGTGATTGATTTTGACAATGAACGGAATGCGATGCGCATAGCGTCGTGAGACTGCGCCTAACACGCCAAACGTTGAAGCGACTGCACTGCAACCACCCTCGAGTGCGAGTCGTACGATATTCTCAGGGTCGAAGTAGGCAGGATTGGGCGCGAAAGAGGCGCCAGCGGAATGTTCGATGCCTTGATCGACCGGCAAGATCGAGACATGCCCGGTGTCGGCTAGTCGTCCGTGACCGAAGATGCGAGCGAGGTTGTTAAGGACGCGCTGATTGCGATCCGTCAATGAGTAAACTCGTTCGATGAAATCGGGACCAGGTAGATTCAGGGTATCCTTGGGTATTGTTTGGCACTCGTGAGTGAGCAAATCGCTGGCATTTTTGCCTAGAAGTTCGTGTAGGTCATTTTTCATCGCTCAAAACTCCGGTAGCTGTTTTCTAAAATTGACGGTGGCGAAAAGGAGTGTGACATCTGCGTCAGGAAAGTGTGACAGTGCAACTTGTTTCTGCACACTTTCCCATTGGATTGTCAAATCATCGCCGCACAGTCGAACGCTCGGTGTCGTGTTGTCTTCAAGTAGCAACCGACGTACCAAGATAGATCAAATGTCTTTGCACTCGTAATCGATCAACACGCTCGGCCGCACCGCGACTCGCAAGGCATTCGCGACGGCGACGACATCGATCACTTCTTGGGTGATCGCGCCAGCGACGGGAGGCAAATAGCCAGCCGCTGCGATCAACATCGCAATCACACTGAGCGTCATTCCACCAACGGCGCTTTGCAAGGCGATCCGTCGCATGCGGCGGCTGATGTGCATTCGCTCGTCAACTTTTTGTAGCGACGAATCCAAGACCACGGCTCCAGCGGCTTCGCTCTTCACGTCACTGTTTTGGCCAAACGCGATGCCGACGGTCGCGGCCATCATTGCGGGCGCATCATTGATACCGTTGCCGCTCGCACGATCGTCAGTTTTTCTTCAGGACTTTTGTCTGCATGAATCTCGCTGACACCGACTTGATCGGCCAAATAACGTACTTCTGATTCACGGTCGCCGGATAACAACATCACACGTTGAATGCGGTGACGCGGACCGAGATGTTCAATAAACGATGCCCCTTCACGCCGTGGCGCATCGCGAAACTGATAAGTCGCAACGTACGTGTCATTGACCAAGATCACACATTCCAGACCTGCCGAGGGCAGCGGCAACGAATCACTGACTTGAGGTTGTTCGACCAGCAGCGTTTTGCGATTCGTGATGCGCACGGTCTGGCCGGAAACCGTTCCGAACAATCCTTGGCCAGGTTTCTCACTGATCTGACTGGCTTGGGTGATCGCTGCACCTTGCGTTTGGCCGGCACGGACGATTGCGGCGGCGAGCGGGTGTTTGGAGTAACATTCCACGCTGCTGACGAGCGACAAGACGTTGACGGCGTCAAAACCAGCGGCGACGACATTGTTTGTGAGCGTTGGTCGCCCGTATGCGAGCTCTCCGTTGACATGAATCTGCGTTGTAGTTGCATCGCGTGAAATTGCGAATAATCAAGTTTCAATTCGGCAGTGAGTTTCCGATTGGTTTGTTATCATAAGTCCGTTTCGCCGCAAAAACGTGGCGGAAGTCGTCAAGACTTTCGGACCGCACCGCCTTACCGAACAAAACTCTTGATGAGTTCCGCTACGACGCATCCTTTCACTAATACAAAAATCCATGCTCCATCGTATTGTCGCCATTCTACTGATCTTTGCTGCATCGGGCTACTCGATCACCTTCGCCGCAGAACGCCCGAATATTCTACTCGTCGTGGCCGATGACCTCGGCTATTCCGATCTTGGTTGCTACGGAGGCGAGATTCAGACGCCGAGCCTTGATGCGATCGCCGCTGAGGGTGTTCGCTTCACGGGTTTTCATGTCAATCCGATGTGCGTGGTCACGCGGACGAGTTTGATGACCGGGCACACACATTTTCAATCCGACGAATATCGCAACTCGTTGCCGATCGCACGTTTAATGGCCGCTGCCGGTTATGAAACCATGATGGTCGGCAAATGGCATCAGCCGGGACATCCGATGGACGCTGGTTTCCAACACTTTTATGGATTCCTCGAAGGACAGATTGATTCGTGGACCGGTGTTGGCTATGGACATCAAACCATCCGCACCGATCGCGAAGAACCACGCGACGTGCCGCCGGGTTGGTACAGCACGGATGCGTTCACCGATTCGGCAGTACAGCAGATCGACGCGAGCATCAATGCGGGAAAACCGTTCTTCAGCTACGTCGCTTACAATGCACCGCACACACCGCTGCATGCGCCCAAGGAGAACGTTGACAAGTATCCTGCTCGGTATCGCGACGGCTGGAGTGTGCTTCGGTCGGCCCGCTTCCAGCGAATGAAGGAGATGGGGTTGATTGATGAGCGTTATCAATTGAGTGAACCGGGGGCCGAGGTCCGACGTTGGGAGGAGCTTCGCGAAGTCGATCGGCAAGTCGAAGCCAATCGGATGGCTGCCTATGCAGGGATGGTCGATCGTTTAGACGAGAACTTCGGACGATTGATTTCGCATCTTCGCAAACGTAACGTGCTCGACAACACTCTCGTCGTGTTCATTTCCGATAACGGTGGCGACTACGGAAACGGCAGACCAGACACCTACGCCCACGAATTCGCTTGGGTACCAGGGTCGGATCCGATGGTCAGCAACGGTTGGGGGATGCTCAAGAACACACCGTTCAATTGGTACAAACATACCACAGCCGCTGGTGTCCGGTCGCCAATGATTGTGCGAAGCCCAAAACTCACGACGCATCCCGCCGGCTCGATATTAAAGCAGCGTTTGCATGTAACGGATCTCTATCCAACCTTCGCTCAGCTTGCCGGTGTCGAGTATCCTGCGGACGATGCCGGTCGCAAGTTAAAACCGCTTTACGGTTCGTCTTTGATCAGGCTGCTCAGCGACGACATGCTGGCCGAGACCGCGATTCACGACGAGATTTTCTGGTGCTTCATCACTGCCGCGAACCAACGCGGGCTGGTTGCCGGTCAATGGAAAATTGTCAGCATCAATGATGGACCTTGGTTGCTGTATGATTTGCAAAGCGACCCAGCGGAGTCGTACGATGTCGCTGATGAAAATCCCGAGCAACTTGCTCGACTCGTCGCTCGCTGGCACGAGTTTGCGAAGCAAGAAACAGTCATCCCAAAGGCGGCTCAAGGGCCCGTTACCGACGACCGGCAAGGCTGGGGACTGCATCGCATGCGGATGATCATGCCGGGTTTGCAAACGATCTCGCCTGCCCAAGCGTCGACGGATGTGAACCTGCAAACCGACCTCGTTCTGGAGTTTGATCAGCCAGCAGATTTTTCAGGCACTTTTGACAAAACGCTGCGATTGTATCGTGTCTCTGACCCGACTACCGCAATCTGGCAAATTGACCCTGACGAGAAATCTGCGTGGCAAGGCCAGCGGCGACTTGTTTTTAATGATCTACCGGAGTTGCAATCCGACACATCGTACTTTGTCGTCTGCGATCCAGGTTGGGTCCGCATCAACGGCAACGCTAACGGCCCGCTCAATGACGGGGCGTATTGGTGGCGATTTCGCACCAAGGAATTTTCAAGGTAGCAGGCACAGTCCTCTGAGCCGTACGCCCCAGCCGATAAAATCGCCTCGATTTTGAGGCGTTGGAGCATTGAGTTCACTGCCTGTTCGCCGCCGATCGAAGCGATCGAGCGGCGGAGGCGAACGGCACACGGGAGTGTGCCTGCTACTTTTGTGTTAAACTACTCCGCATCCAGAAAATTCCCTACACACGAGGATTAGACTCCGATGAAATCGATTTCACCATCAACAACCCGCCGCGATTTTCTCAAAACTACTTCCGCTGTCGGCGGCTCGCTGATCATCATGGGCACCAAAGCGACTGCTGGGATCAAAGGGGCAAATGATCGCGTGCGGATGGCGGTAGCGGGACTGAACGGTCGTGGGCAAAATCACATCGACGGCTGGCGTGGTGCTGGTAACGTGGAGCTTGCCTATGCGATCGACCCTGCGGAAAACGTACTCAAGCGGACGATGGCTAATTTAGAGAAGAAGGCGGAAGGCGAGTTCACCACACGCGGCGTGGCGGATTACCGCGACGCACTCGATGACAAAAACGTAGATGCTATTTCCATCGCGACACCGAATCATTGGCATTCGCTGATGACGATCCATGCGGCGCAAGCGGGCAAGCATGTGTATGTCGAAAAACCAATGAGCCATGACATTGCAGAAGGTCGCATCGCAGTCGAGGCACAAAAGAAATATGGCGTCGTCGTGCAACACGGAACTCAACGCCGCAGCAGTGCTGGCATCGCTGGTTTGCACGAAGCACTGAAATCAGGTGAACTGCCGCGACTGAAGATCGCCTACGGATATTGCTGCAAACCGCGTGGCGGCATCGGCCACAAACCCGTCGGTCCACCACCGTCGGAATTGAATTGGGAAATCTGGAAAGGCCCTGCTGTGATCGAGCAATACCACGGCAACTTCCACCCTTACAACTGGCACTGGTTCTGGGAAACCGGTAACGGGGATCTCAATAACCAAGGCACGCATCAACTCGACGTCGCCCGCTGGGCCATCGACGACGACCAGACCCACCCTGTCCGAACGATGTCGATTGGCAATCGGTTTACTTGGGATGATCAAGGCGAAACTCCTAACACGATGTTCTCGTTCGCAGAGTACCCTAATGGCCAAATGGTGTTCTTCAATGTTCGCAATGTGAACTACAAAGGCTACAAAACCCAAGTCTTCAACGAATACTACCTCGAAGACGGCAGCGTGATCACGGGCGAAGATCGTTACCAGATCTTGCGTCCTGGTGCTTCAAAGCCAGAGTCTCTCAAAATCGCTGACGGAAAAGTGACACCAGGAGGTAATTGGAAAGCGTTCATTGCGGCGGTTCGTGCGGCTGACCCAAGTATGGCCAATGGCAATGCGCTTGATGCGCATTATGGCTGCGTGCTCGGTCACTTGATGAACAACTCGTACCGACTTGGCGAACCCATCCCGTTCAATGCCGATGCAGCGAAGTCCTTCGACAACGCTGATGCACAGGCGCATTTCCTAAAGTTGCATGAACTGATGCGAGATGGCGTCGGGATTGAAGAGAACAGCGTCAACTATCAACTTGGCAGAATGCTCACCTTTGACGCCGCGACGGAACGTTTCACCGGCGATCATGCCGACGCCGCCAACGCCCTGGTGAAAGATCCCGACAATCCTGGGTTCGAGATCCCAACGTTAGCGACGCTGTGAGAGTCATTGTGACGTTCGTTTAGATCGCAGGTCCACGTCGACCCATCACCAGGCCAATGATGAACAGTACGAGGAATACGAAAAACAAAACTTTCGCGATCGTCGCAGCAGTTCCAGCGACGACGCCGAATCCGAGTACGCCTGCGATCAACGCGATTATCAAAAAAGTTAAAGCCCAGCCTAGCATGGCAATCTCCAAAGGTTAGATGGAAGTTTCGCGGCCTTAAACAACTTTGACCAGCGAACGAAAGCATAGTGGCTGCGAATGCTGTGCCAGTCACGCTTTTGTTGGATTCTCTCGCGAATATTTAGGAACCACCCGTGGAACTGTAGGTGCGTGATGCACTGTGGTCGCAAAGCGAACAGGGCGGCTGTCGTTGGCATGAGCGAGCGGCGCTTGCCACTTCTACTCAATGACTAACCCAATGCCGTTGGTGTCCGCAGTTGGTGCAGTTGGCTCTTTGCAAGGCAAGCGGGTGCCCCCTTGATGGCATGCGCATTGCGGCGATCTCAATCGAAGTACGGGACGCAAAGCCTCCCTTTTCGATTCAAACCTTTGACCCAAGGACACGACCATGCCCCACTCTATTCAACGCGCTGTGCAGACGCTGACGTGCGTTCTCGCAGTCACTTTTGTCACTCCCGTCAACGCTCAGGACTCCATGCGGACTGGCGACGGGTTGCTAATACTCAAGGCCTCCATGCCACAAACCGCTCGCGTCGGTGAGCAGTTCACGTACAGTGTTGAGGTTACGAACACTTCCGAAAATGTCGTCCTGCACGACGTGACACTGGAACAACACAAAGCTAAGGGATTTACTGTCGAATCTGTTTCGCTGCAAGGAAAACAAGAAAACAATGACGATGACTCGGACAAGGCGTCGTCAGGTCATTCCGACGACCAAACCACTCAGGAGCAACAGGCAAGTCAGCAAAGCTTAAAGGGCAAATCCCCGTCGAACGGGAATTCGTCGAGCGGAAATAAGTCGATGAAGATCGCGAAGCTCGACCCTGGCGAAAGCCGAACCTTCATGGTCAAAGCGTCGGCCGATGAAGAAGGGGAGTTGCGCAGTTGTCTGCAGATCTCCAGCTATAAGCCCGCACTGTGTTTGACTAGCGAAATCGTTAAGCCTGAACTGGAATTGACCAAGATCGCACCTCAGCAGGTCAGTCGCTGCACGATGATCGAATTGAATTACAAAGTGAAGAACGGTGGAAGTGGCGATGTCGGTAAGTTCGTTGTGACGGATGCCCTCGGTGATGGGTTGGCGACGATCGAGGGCGACCGCGAGTTATCATTCGATGTCGATGGACTAGCCGCTGGGGAGACTCGCGAATTCGTTGCTCGCGTTTATGCGAAGAAGCCTGGAACGTTCAGCAGTCGCGCGGTTGCTAAGGCTGAAAACAGTGAACTGAAGAGCCGAAGTAAGGAGACCACCACGAAGGTCACCGCCGTCGATTTGAGCGCCCGCGTCGAGGGACCGTCGCGAGTCTATGGAAATGACATGGCGACCTTTAACGCCTCAATTACCAATACCGGTAACGCTGCGGCAGAGTCAGTCAATGTTATGATTCATTGGCCTTCCAAAGCGAACCTCGCCGATATGAGCGAGACCACGATGAAGAAAGCGGATTCAAGCAAAGATCAAGGCAGTCAAGGTGAGCCGACGCCTGCTAAAGAGCAGGACTCTAACAACCAGAATAAGAGCGGCAAGAACCAGAATGCCAGCGAAGACGATATGCAAATGGAGACGGAGTCGTTTGTGATTGACCGCTTAGAAGCTGGTCAAACTGCGGAGTTTAACTATGCAATTCGCACGGATAACTTGGACACGTTACCTACAAAAGTCGTCGCACGCTACGTTTGCACCGTTGACGCAGCGGAAGACCAAGCGAAGTCGACAGGAAAAGCGACAGCGATGGCCATGGCGAAGGTAGACGTCGTCCGATTGCCCGCTCTTCAAATCGCTGTCGTCGACGACGAGGACCCGGTGACAAATGAATCAAAAGTGCAGTACACCGTTTCTGTTTGGAACGAGGGAGATGCACCGGACCAGAATGTCCAAATCGTGGCGACGTTGCCGAGTAACTTGAAGTTCGATACGGCTGACGGGCCGACCGACGTCAAAAACGAAGGCGGAAAGATAACGTTCAGTCCGATCAAATCATTTTCGCCTGGTGATAGGGTCGAGTACACGATCACGGCGACGCCCACAGGATCAGGCAACGCCCGCTTCGAGGCAGCATTGACTAGCAAAATGTTGCAACAAAAAGTGATCGGCGAAGAGCCAACGCGACTGTTTGATTCGGCTAGTAAGTAAAGTCACTACGAGCACTCAATCACTCAGATCAACAAGCAAACCTCGCCAGTAAATTGGCGAGGCTTTTTTTTGTCTCAACTTGTGCTAGCGGAAGCCCCCTGACTTTCAGTCTGCACAGAAATTTCTTTGAGTTCTCATAGCCGTCTGGGTGGTAGGGCGCGCTCATTGCAGCGGTTTTCTTCGTAGTCGAGGAATTCGGCATGAGCTCAATAAACTGCTCGTCGCATCGCCGAAAAGTCTTCGACGGTATCCGCTACCACACTATCTCACTTAGGACGCTTTCAATATGCACGATTTTGTTCGACCACCACCCAGCAGTCTGGTCTCTCATCGATCAACCTACTTGCAGACTTGCAGAGACAGGCTGCAAAAACCTCTTTCGCAACTCTCCATGAATACGAGGAACAAAACTATGAGATTGAATCCAAAACGCTGGCTCGTTTCATTCACGGGCTGCATCACGCTGATCGCGATGTCGATCGTCGTTCTGCAACACAGCTCTGCTGACGAATACGAATGGGATTCCACGTATGGGTACCACGAAGAAGAATGGTATGACCCAAGCGACTGGTTCGATTCAGACGACGGAATCGATTACGAGAGCGACTATTACGGTGGCTACTACGACAACGACATGTACGACGGTGACGACACGTGGTACGGCGACAATTACTACACCGACGACTGGTACGACGACGAAGCACGGTTCGACGATTGGTACGACGAGTACGATGACGAGTACGGCGACGCTTACAGCGAGGAAGACACGTACGACGACAACGCGAACAGATTGAACGATGTCGAGGAGTACAACGAGTCTTAATCGTCGTCACTCTCAGGCTCACATTTCAACCCCACAATTTAGGAAACAAGAATATGAAATTTCACAAACACATTATCGCTGTTGGACTAAGTTCACTCTGCATTGGCAGCCTGGCTTTTGCTGGCGACCACGACTCCAAGTCGGAGTCAACAAAACATTCCCAAAAGCAGAGCAAAGATCAGAGTGATCGCCAATCGAGCAGTGATGCGAACTATCAAGTTTCGCCGAGTGGATGGATTCGCATGGCAGTCGATTATGACAACGACGGCAGTTTCGATGCGATTGAGACGATCTATACGTTCGATTTGGAAAAGGCTCGCAAAAGTAGTCGTGATCGAGCGAATCGAGATGCTCAGAAAGCGGACAGCAAGCAGCGGTCTCATGACAATCGCCAGAAGGAGTCGCAGCGGCGTTCCAGCGATGATCGTATGTCAGGCAAACAACAACAGGAAACGATCTCAGGCAAAATCTTGCAGTTGCGGAGTGAGAAACTGTTCGGAATGGACGAACCGTACGTGTTTGCTCGGATTCGTACCGACGAGAATTGGCCCGCCAAAGTCGTTCTGGGTCCGAAGTCAAAATTGCAGCAACTACAGCTTGCCGAAGGTGATGACCTCACAGTGTCCGGTCGCAAGGGGCGCGTGAATGATCGGTCGATGTTGCTTGCCAGTTCGGTCAAGAGCGACGGGAATGAGATTTCGATCGATATGCCTTCAAGCCGAAATGCCAAACGCATTAGCGCTGAATTGGTCAGCATGCGAACCACTGAGTTTAAAAACTATGATGGCCAATTTGTGATCGCAGAGATCCAATGTCAGAACGGCAAGAAATCAACGGTGAATCTGGGGGCCAAACCGAAGCTCGATCAACTCAATCTGAACCAAGGTGACGAAGTGCGTCTGATCGTGCGTCCGGCGAAAATGAATGGCAATCCGGGAATGGTCGCCGACGAAGTCATGGCCAACGGTAAGTCGGTCGATGTCTCGCCACCTAAGCAAGTTGAGAAAGCAAAACGCCAGCGAGATGGAAACATGCGAGAGCAAGCTAACTCGCATGAGAATCCTGATTCCACGAAACAGAAATCTGCTCAGAAGTCAGATGCGGAATCCGATGCCAAATCGAACTCGCAAGATTCCAGTGATGAACAACAAGCGTCTGACAACCAGGCAGCGCTGGGAATCGCAATTGGCGAGACCGGTGAAGGTGTGGTTATTCTCGGTTTGCATCCGGCCAGTCCCGCAGCAGACACAGATCTGAAAGTCGGCGATACCATCGTTTCGATCAACGGCAACTCGGTCGATTCGCCGCGCGGTTTAGTCGAGATGATCAAAGCTAAGAAACCGAACGACAGTATCCAGATGAAGATTCGTCGGGAAGGCGAAGATCAGACCGTGAAGGTGAAGCTGACAACCTTGAAAAGGTTAATGGCTAGTTTGCGATAACGATAACTGTTTCGATATGGCGATGCTCGACCGTCCGTGCGGCGGTCGAGCTTTTTGTATCAAGACATCATCAAAAAAACTGATGACTTTCAGTACGATCCTTTTCGGCCGGTGAACTTGGAAAACGGCAAATATCTCGCAATCGAGCGCCATACTGCTGGACACACTGTCAGACGTCGGTCTAGATCTCGGTCACTTCGCTCAACATCCGGTTAACGCTCCTTTGAGATCCAGCGATTGTAGACACCCGACGATGCGCGGCGCGATGCGATTCTCACCATCCCCACAATCGCTCCTGAAACGGCTCCCCATAACAGCGCGTCGTGCCAATCAACTTCCGACGAGGAAGGATTTAAGGGTGGATCGCGATGGAGCGTCCTCCGCCACCCGGCTTGTACCGCATTACGAGCGAGCAACGTTGCGCCTAACGCAGCGGCGATCGCGAGAAAATTTTCGGTCTTGCCGATCCCAGCGTTCCGATTATCCGGCTCGTTTCCGAATCGGTCTTCGGCAGCCTCACGCCAATCGCTGAATTTGTCTTGAACTTGTTCAATCATTTAAATTCTGGTGAATGTATTTGTATGGTGAGCGGTAGCGAGGAGTGGACTGCAGCGATTGTCGATATAGGCCTTCATTTACTGGAGTCCTGGAGGAACGCTATGGAGGGAACGTTTCTAACGATGTGGGGCCAACCGTCTGCAATGCCTGACGAGCTTCGTTTAAACGAGTCTTGTCACCCGTGACGATGATCAACCTCGCACCGTCGCGAACTCTTGTTTCGTAATCATCAGCGACGTCGTGATTGATACCCTGGCTTTTGATCGCACTGAGCATGCTGCCGCCGACCGCCCCAGCGGCCATCCCAAATATCGGACCTGCGACTAGCAGCGGTCCCATGAGAGTCATCGTTCCGAGTGCAGCCCCCAATGCACCGCCCGCCAACGTCGTCGCCGCGATCGTTTTATCGGCTGGCGGCGACTCAGTTGACGAATCCTCGACAGCGTCGAGTTCCGGCAAGCTCGTATCATCCGAATGGGTTACGGTTGAAACTTCATTCGGCCTGAATTTCGCCTTCTCAAGAACTTCAACGGCCGTATGAAAATCTTCCTTGCTTCTAAACTCGGCGATCAGGCAATTGTTATCCATGATGCTTTCTTATTGGTCGCGTGAATGAAATGCGTTGGCGTTCTGTTACGGTTTCAGTTTCCAACCGACAAACACGCCGAGTCCGAATGCCCAACAGGCGGCGACGTCGGGATTGTCTTTCGCATAGGACTTGGCCAACGCAAAAAGGTCGGCGGCTGGTTCGCGCACATAGTGGTTAGCGGCTTCAGAAGCGACTTCACCTGCGCTGGATGCCATACGATTGGCAGTTTCTCTCGCTTGATCGGACATGTTATTCTCTTGACGAGTCTGACTGGTTGAATTGGACATTGAACTATCTTTGGTACATTGGGTTTGGTTCACGATCGACTGAGCTGGAACCGTTCCAGCCAGACGGTCGTGATGAGGCGTATTCATGTTCGTTGAACGATTCGCGACGAATTTGATTTCGTGGTGAGGTTCGGGGCGAGACCAGCGTCGCTTTCAGCCAACGCAGATTCTCAGTGAATTCTGATTTCGTTTCCCGCATCGCGAAGGCTGCTGTTTTGATCGCAGACAGAGCCATCCAGCCGAGGATGGCCACAATCACAAAGATCACGCCAGCGACAATTAGCAATGCACCACCTGTGGAGAGTTCAGTCAACTCACCGAGCACGAGACCGCCGCCGATCATCGTAACGGTGAGTGCAGAGCCAGCAAGTGTTGCGGCGATCGCAGTGCATACCGCCGCAGTCGTCAGTTTTCGCCTCGCTTCCTGGCTATCGACTGACAGCAGTTCCATTTGTAACTCGAATAGATCGAGTACATCTCGTGTGACGCGCTGGAAACTCGATTGTTCGGATTGGGATTCAATACTCATGCTGTTTACCATTGCTTCCGTTTGACAAGCCAGCCAACCAACATTCCGAGAGTGACCGCAGTGGCAATCGCCAATTCAGGTTGCGATTCAATCAATCGTTCAAAACGCCTTCGCAAACGATGCTGCTCGTTTTCGATCGCGACCGCGTGTGCTCGTGGTGATTCGGAACGAATGTAAGATTGTTGCTGTTGTTGTGTGAATTGTTGCTGTTGTTGTGTGAAAGGGGTAGCAATCATGATGTCGTGTTTAGTGATGTTGCGATTGTTGTCTGTTACTAAAGCGGTCAGTGAGTTGGTTGACAGCGACGGATGCCGCTTGACGCAGGATCATTGTTGCAGCCGCACCGGCAATACCACCAATCAATCCGCGCTTGGCAGGAGCGGCACGCGCTTCTGCATGTTCGCGATGCACCATGAAGGCGCTGGATGATGCACGCTTGCGAGGAATGATCAGGTATCCGGCAATGGCTGCAGCGACCAAGATCGGGATCGAGTTCCGCGACATGTGGTACTTCCAGTCCGACAATTGCTTCACACGCTCGCGTGCTTCATCAACATCATATGGAAGCTCCGTGCGAATCTCTTGCATCCTTTGTCGAATCGCCGCTGCCTGTTGCCGTGTTGCCAGGGTGTTCGCCATGCCTATCGCTTCCGAGTGAAGAACAGCAGCGCACCGGCAGCGATTCCCAGGCCGAACATGATCGCCAGCGATTCTGTGGGACGTTCGCGTACTGTGTTGACAAGGCGGGCCGAGTAATCACTGGACTGTGCGGCGATTCGGTGTGCACGATCACGTGCGTATTCGCTCGCCTCGGCTGCCATCTGTTGAGCCGAGTCCAAGTATTGACTGGCCGTGTCGGCAGCTCGTTCGCCAAATCCACTGTTGAACAATCCGTTGATGAACTGCTCTACTTCACTGCGAGCTGCGCCTGTCTTCTGTTGCACGACGCCCACCAATTGGTCGGCTGACCCCTTGGCGCGTTGCAAGTCGTCATCAGTTAATTGCCCCCAATGTTCTTTCAGTCGTCCTGCGATCTCATTCCAGTTACCGCGAATTTGTTCTCGATTAGCCATCTGATATTCTCCATGTGAACGTGGCTTTTATTTTGTTGCGTGGAGAAACAGACAATGCAATCGATGTGCCAGAGCGTAGAAACGAACGAATCATTGTCACAGAGGGGGATAGATGGCCGATTGCGAGACAGGTTGAGCGAAAAGCGTGCGAGTTGCTGGCGGCAGAGCATGTCCATGTTACTGACCATACCGGGGCAATCCGCGCTCGTTGCTGGGGTTGGCTCGACAACACGTCGACATTATTCTGAAAGAGTGTTGCGAGGAGTTACAACCAATGCACCTTACTCTCCATTAAGACCATCATGGCACCGGACCTATGGATCGCGATCATAGTCATGGGCGCAGTGTCGCTTGCCAGTGGATTGTTCGCGGCGATGTTCGCGTATTCTGACAGAGGCCAACGCACAATGGCTTGTCTGGCGATCGCAGTCATCGCCATGGTGTTCTTTCTCTTTTACGCATCCGGCCAGTTGTATTGGGCAGCGTATGTTTCGTCCTCGGCAGCGATCATTTACACGAACCTCGCGGCAATTTTTGCAGCTCTTGCGGCAGGTTGGGCTTGGCGATTACCGAAAACACCGACTTGGCGACGAGCCTCCATGACGCTCATGCTAGCAGTCGGATCGGTGGCCGCAATCATTTGGCCACTGCTTTCGATCGCCGTTCGTCCACCGCCCAGCGGTGGCGATCAATGGTCAAATGGGGTTGCGATGCAGACGTCATGGGCCACGTGCAGTCCCGCAGCCGCAGCAACGTTGTTTCTCGCCGAAGGGATTCAAGTGAGCGAGTCCCAGATGATTCCGCTCTGTTTGACCGATTCCAGCGGCACGCCAACGCTCGGTTTGTATCGCGGCATCAAGTTGATTGCGGATCAGAATCGCCGAAAAGTCGAACTGCTCGACGGGACGTATTCCGATTTGATCAACCACAATGATTGGCCCGTCTTGCTAGCGGTGGAGTTGCCGTACGGCGTCAAGGATCGTCGCTACGTTGAACAATGGGGCTGGATCCCCGGCATGGGGCATAGCGTTGTCGCATTGGGCCAAAGCCCGCGCGGAGGAATTCTCATCGGCGATCCATCCGTCGGGCTGGAGGAATGGACCGAAGCAGATATGAAAGTACTCTGGCATGGTGTGGGCCTGCGAGTCAAATGATTTCCTGCAAAGAGTTTTGCTAAGAGGTTCGGCGAGCTTACGATGAATCACTCGTCAACTGACCAGGCTGTTCATCGCCCAAGCGATCGTGCACGTACAACATCTGCGCCAATACCATGATCACAACAACCATAGGCGCTGCCATCATCACACCGATGATTCCGACCACAACGCTCATCACGAGTTGAGCGGTGATCGTCAGGATCGGGGGCAAGGAGACCTCGTGACGCTGGATGAGCGGAGTAATCAGATAGCTTTCCACTGTTTGCAAAATGACATTAAACATCAACACGTAAAGCACCGTTTGCGAACCCGCGTTGATCGCCAGCAGCATCTGAGGCACGGCGGCAAGTAGTGGTCCAATGTTGGGAATGAACGTGAGCAGTGCAGCCAAGATGCCGAGCGAGACCGGCAGGGGAACGCCTAAAATCCACATCGCGATGCCCGTTGCGATCCCCACGATCGACATCGACAAGATCCGTCCGACGATCCACAATCGAAGTGCGAGTCTAAGTTCGTTCAAGACCTCCATTGCACGATCACGCTTGTCGATCGGAACCAATTTGATGAGTCCGGTTCGATAGAGACTGGGTTCGTAAGCAGCATAAATTCCAACGAAAAAAATGACCAGCGCCCCCGTAACGCCCCAGCCGAACCACTGCAATCCTTGGAACATTTCCGGCAAGATCGAACTGGTCGTCTCCGTGAGTTTTTCCTGCATCTCGGCTACACTCGGCAGATGCTCCTTCGTCCAATCGTTCTGCGACAGATTCTGCTCAGCCGTTTGAATGGCCGATTGCAATTGCGTCCAAAACTCGTCGGCGCGGTCAACGGCCTGCGAGCCAAGATAGAAAAACCCTATACCGATCGCGAGCAACATGAGTGTCACCACGACTAGAAAACTGATGCGATAGGAGATTGGCAAATGTTGTGTCGGCCAGTCGCTGATGGCATGCACGAACACGCCGAATAGCAGTCCCGCGAAAATGAGCAGCACGATGCTGAGCGTCGGCACGAGCAGCCCTGCGGTCGCCAAGACCAGAGCGATCAGCAACAACATAAAGCTGAAGAACTGTATATTCGAAATATTCATATTCGAAATATTCGAAAAACGATTGAAAGGGGCTGAATTGTTCATAGCCACGTTCTCAAGCAATCCACGTACCACGTCCAAAAATTCCTTTTTGGGTATGCGGATTGCATCTCTCGAAAAACCGCTTCTAATTTGCCTGCTGCTGAATTGCTTCTCGTCAATCTACTTCGTTATGTCAAAATCTGTTTTACCGAAACGTTGCGTGATTGCTGACGATATCCGTGCCTCGCGCGAGACGGTTAGAAATTGGCTATGTGAGTGCGAGTTTGATTGCGTCTTAGCGGAAAACGGTCAGCAAGCCTGGGAATTGATTTGCGATCAACCATCGGACTTGCTAATCACCGACCTTGAGATGCCAGAATTATCTGGTCTTGAGCTGCTGGAAAAGGTTCGATGCTGCAATGATACTAACATCGACAAGATGCCCGTGTTGGTTATTACAAGTCTTCGCGATGGACAGACTCTAAGTGTTGTACAACAGATGGGTGGCGACGCGCTGCTACAGAAGCCGCTCGATAAGCAATCGACGCTCTCAACAATTCTCGACTTGTTAGCCGGTCGTCAACACTTGCGTCATGCCAGCCAAGCGGGTGATGGGACCTGTAACTGTGAAGACGGAGTGATCTCGCCCACGCTCCGACGTCTGCTCCAGGCTGTCGCGAAGCAAGAGGGCTGAATCAGTTCACGTGTAGCGAACGTTTTGGTGTTCCGGTTCAAAGAACGCGGCCAGCAACGAATCGACTCGTAACAAACCCTCGCGAGTCAATCGCACTTGCTGCTGGTCGATTTCAACAAACCCCTGCTCGACGTAGCGGTCCCAAACACCTTGCCAATCGGCCACTATGTCCGCGTCGAATTTGTCTTGAAAATAGTCTCGCTCGACGAACCCACGTTTAAGTAACAAAATCATTTCGCGGATCAACGATTGATGCGGTGTCGGAACATAGCCGCGACCCAGTGGTAAGTTGCCCGCTTCGATCGTCGACAGATACTCGGGCATGTGTGGGATGTTTTGATAATGAACGCCGCGAGCATGTCCGAAACTCGCAATGCCCGTGGCGATCAAATCAGCACCGCGCCACAGATTGTCACGATAGGAAAAGTTAACTTTGCCGGTGTCTTTCACCAACGTGTATCCACTGCTGATTTTATAGCCCGCCGCGATCAATTCGTCGAAAGCAAAATCGACCCAATCGCGTTTGGTTTGCCACGGTGCCACGGGACTCTCGGTTTTGTTACCAAGCATGTCCTTGCTGTAGATCGTATTGAATGGCAATTCCATTTGATAGATTGTCACGCTCTCAGGTGACATCTCGATCGTACGGCGGATGTTTTCACGCCAGTTGTCCCAGGTTTCGCCGACCATGCCAGCGATCAGGTCGATGTTGACGTTCGGGAAATTCGCCGCCTCGATCCATTCCCAAGCCGCGAAGACTTGTTTGGAAAGGTGAGCACGACCGTTGTCTTCGAGCAACTTGTCATTGAAGTTTTCAATGCCGAGCGAAATCCGCGTGACGCCGAGTTGTTCACGCAACGTTTTGACTTTCGTTTCGCTGAGCGTCCCCGGTTCACATTCAAACGTCACCTCTTCAGCACCGTCCCATGTGATGTGTTCATGCAAGCGATCAGCGAGCTTGGTCAGTTGTTTCGGTGATAGAAAACTCGGAGTGCCGCCACCGAAGTACACAAACCGAAAAGGGCGGTCACCCATCACGGGCAGTTTGCTGACCATCGAGATTTCGTCGCACAACGCGTCCACGTATCGCTGAACTTCAACAGCGTTGACATCCGTGAACACCTTAAAATAACAGAACTTGCAGCGTTTCCGACAGAACGGAATGTGCAAGTACAAACCGAGGGGGTTGTCGTTG
Organism: Rhodopirellula sp.; assembly: GCA_041740155.1. Lineage (GTDB taxonomy): Bacteria > Planctomycetota > Planctomycetia > Pirellulales > Pirellulaceae > Rhodopirellula. Next base: position 1,621 of record JBGSMN010000252.1, on the reverse strand, counting down.
ATCGGTGGCAATGCCATCGCGGCTCGGACGTCGTCGAGCGCGTCGGCACTCCACTGGCTGTAGGGCGGGTAGTTGGAGATGAAGACACTGCCGACTTCGGTTTTGTCGTCGTTGGAGGTGCTGGTCATGGTGGGGCGATCGAGGGAGGTGAAGGTAGCGGAAGTCTTTAAGACTTTCGATAATGTAGTATTGATAAACCGGATTCTTACGGGCCAAAGCAGCGGACGATGCCATCGTCATCGGCGATGATCAGGCGATTGCCAACGAGAGCGGGACCGGCGATAAATTTACCGCGCGCCTCAAACGACCATACTTGCTCGCCGTCGGCAAGTGATAATCGTAACAGCTCGCCATCGGTCGATGCGATCCAAACTTCGTCGCCCGCGATCAACGGTGAGGCATCGGCCCGTCGCAGCAATGTTTTTCGCCAGATTCGTTCGCCCGTCGTACGGTTGATCGCGTCAACGTGTTTGTTCGTGCTGGCGACAACAATTCGGTCGGTTCCGATCGCGACACTACTGCGGTACTCTTGCGGACGATCTGGGTCTTCAAATTTCCAAATAACATCCCCCGATGTTGGATTAAACGCGTACAACACGCCGTCCATGATCGGCACGAAAACTTCTTCACCACTGATCGCAGGCGTGCTGCCGGTCGGCCCCCCCAGCGGCAACGGATCGCGGGTGGCTTTGCCGGTTGCCAAGTCGATGATGTGCAAACCGCCGTCGCAACCACCAAGAAACGTTTTTCCCGATGCAATCGTGGCGGAGCAGCGGATCTGGTCCCCACTTTCGTATTTCCAAAGGAGTTTGCCGGTGTGCGCAGCCAGGCAATACAAACTGCCGTCTTGACTGGTTTGTAGCACACGAATTTCAAACGAGTCTTCACGCGGTACAGCAAAGAATGACGGAGCGGCACTGATTTCGCCTTCAGTAGCGTATTTCCAAATCGTCTCGCCAGTTTGCGGATTCATCCCGTAAACATTGCCTTCGACATCGCCGACGACGAGCAACGCAGTGTCGGAGCGATTGGACGGATCAGCGTCAGTACCATCATCGATGTCGGTAACGGGGACATCGATGATGGGTATTTTGGCAATCGCTGGCTCGCTGTTATCCCGGATCGCAGCGGGCAAATACAAACTCGGTGAACAGCCAAAACCGGTTTCGAATTCACGTCGCCAGATCGAATCACCGGAGTTGAGTTTCAGGGCTTCGATGCCGCCCATCACATCGGTGACGAAGACTCGCTCACCATCGCACACGGGCGTGGTTTCGATCGCTTCAGCGGTTTCGTGTTCCCAAAGTAGTTTGAGGTTATCAGGCATGCGAGCGGCGACCGCACCGCTGGCACCGCTGTCACCGCGTGCGAGCGTCCAGGTGGGGAGTTGGTCGGCGGCCACATTCAGAGACGCGATGCAGTGAATGATCAGTAGGAGATATTTGATCACGATGATGTTTCTTAATAAGGTCAACGAACGTGGTGGAAGTCTTCAAGACTTTCGGCCCGTCGCAAAAAAATAACGAAATTCTTGACGAGTTCCGCTGCGTGGTGTGTACGAAACTCTTGACGAGTTCGTATACGAAAACGGTGACTGTTCGATTCAGTCTTGATTATTGTA
>JBGSMN010000240.1:0-5990 GCA_041740155.1 Rhodopirellula sp. | reverse complement strand
ATGGTTTCAGAACGCAATAGGAAGTGTCCCCGGCGAGACAGCGCTCGCCAGGGACAATCGGCACCGTTGGCGCACCGTCGACCGAGATATCCCTCATCTGGTTGCGTCTCCGCAGAGCCAAAGTCTGTTTCTCTCGGTAGTGTCATTCTATCAGCAATGACGTGGTAGTGGATTAAAAGTGCATCTTGCCGGTGTTTGGACTATTGATGTTGTTTCTCACACATCGTCAACAATCCGAGCTCCAAACAAGATGCAAGTACAAACTATTCTCAACCGCGTCGAAAAGCAAAAGAGTTTTGTTTACGGAGCCGTTCAATGGACGGACTCGGAAAAGAAGTCTCTTATCGTGACGGTTAAACCGCATGCTCGTAGCCGTCCGATCTGCAGCGGCTGTGGTCGCAAGCGGCCCGGATATGACAAGCTCAAAGAGCGAAAGTTTTCATTTGTTCCATTGTGGTCTTTGTCGGTGTCTCTGGTGTACGCGATGCGGCGAGTTGACTGCCCCAAATGCGGAATTGTGGTTGAACGCGTTCCGTGGAGCGATGGCAAGCACCAGGCCACCTACAGCTACCGATTGTTTTTAGCCGCTTGGGCGAAACGAATCAGCTGGAAAGAGACCGCGACGGTGTTCGCGACGAGTTGGGACACCGTGTTTCGCAGTGTGGATTGGGTAGTTCGGTGGGGACTGGCGCATCGTCAACTGAAAGACATCGAAGCCATTGGTGTGGATGAAATTCAATACCGTCGCGGTCATCGCTACCTGACTTTGGTGTACCAAATCGACGCAGACTGCAAGCGACTTCTGTACGTGGCAAAGGATCGTACCGAGGAGAGTTTTCGTGGCTTCTTTCAGATTCTCCCGCAGGAGACGCTATCGGGCCTGAAGTTCGTTTGTAGTGACATGTGGCACAATTACCTGAAGGTCTCCCAGGAGATGGCTGGTCACACGATCCGCATCTTGGATCGATTCCACATCATGAAGAAGTTTGGCGAGAAGATCGACAAAGTCCGCGCCGCCGAAGCAAAGCAAATGAAAGCGGACGGTTACGAGGAAGTTTTGAAAAACTCCCGCTGGTGCTTGCTCAAGCGTCGCACGAATCTGACTCAGAAGCAAACCGTGAAGCTGAAGGAGCTACTGCAATACAATCTGCGTAGCGTCCGCGCTCACTTGATGCGAGAAGACTTTCAGCGTTTCTGGGAATATCGGAGCGTCCATTGGGCTGGCAAGTTTCTGGATGAGTGGTGCGTGCGGGCGATGCGTTCGCAAATCGAGCCGATGACGGAAATGGGCCCGGACGCTCCGCAGTCACCGCGCGTTGCTGCTGAACTGGTTTGTCGCCGAGGGGGAGCTTTCCAGCGGGACTGTCGACGGTTTGAACAGCAAGGCTAAACTGGCGATGAAAAAGGCCTACGGTTTCAAATCATATGAAACGATTGAAATCGCCCTGTATCACCAGCTCGGAAAGCTTCCTGAGCCAGAAATGACCCACAGATACTGCTGACGAGGCAGAATTTTAGGCGTCGGTGGTGCCGTTCGCTTCTTGCCGTCGAGCGTTTCGCAAAAACCATTTTCCACCAGCGGCTGGCGAATGTTTTCGACCGTTTTGGTGCGGCAAGCGAAAGCATCGGCGATGCGAGCATCCGTCCAGGCGGCACCGTCGTCATCGGCCTTCAAAAGAATCTGGGCGCGTTTGACCTTCTGGCTGGTTCCGCTGAGCTTCTTGACGACTTGCTTGAGTTCTTCACGTTCCTGATCGCTCAAACGAACGATCTACTTTCTCTGCATGGGACACCTCCATGTTCCCAACAACATGACGCGAATCAAGATCTGAGCCAACCCTAATTCCTAGCCGTAACGCAGCACTAGAAGCAGTTCAGTGCCGTTTCAACCATTTACTCTTTGCCAAAGCTGGTTCAATTTCGACCAAATCATCCTTGTCGAGATCGCGAAGAACAGAGTCCCAGAAGTCTTTGTCGACTAGTTGCTGGATGGATGCTACAGGTTGATTCGCCGGTTTGATCTTCTGGAGTCCATGAACAATAAGCAGCAAATCCAATGGACTAACTTCGCCATCACCGCTGGAATCATATTGCAAGGTTGTTGGCTCGGAACTCATTATTCGGCCATTGGCATCGACGATGCTGCTATTCAGAACACTAATCGTCGAAATCGCATCGGCGCGACTTACAACGCCGTCAAGATTGACATCCAGAGAGTTGCCGGTTTGCATAACGGCCGTACGGAGCCCCGCACCTCCGGCCACAATTGCGCGTTGAGTCGAAAACTCTGATGTGTTTCCATTCAGGTCGGTTGCCAAGCCTACGATCTTATTTACGCCAGCGGTCAGACCTGTGCCAGCTCCTGCAAAGCTTACGGTCTTAATCCCTGCTGCAAAATTGGCTGCCGTATAAACTGTGGTCGCAATAAATCTTGCACCTTCACCACCACCATCACTGACGAAGAACTCAACAGTTAGTGGATAAGCAGAGTTCGTCGGCGAACTAGTGACCCTAAATGCGATTTCCAAATCGGCTCCGATCAGCACAGGCGAACCAGAGATCGTTGGCCAATTTTGCAACATGTTACCACCACCATCGGCATCGGCTCCATCATTAGCGTTGGCTCCAGCCAAAGGAAAAAGATCGATGCCCAAGTTAATGTTTTCACCAATCGAATTGCCAGTAATCCTATTATTGATGCTACCGTCGTTGACTCGAATCCCGGTTTCATTACGTCGAATCGTGTTGCCCGGCCCAACCGTATTGCTAGACGCTCCGCTTACAAACTGGACACCGCGTCCGACGTTGGAGGCTGTGTCAATACCAATCATATTGAACGCAATTTTGTTATTGGTAGCGGTGGCACCAGAGAGTGAAATTCCATTCGCATTACCTGCGATAACGTTTCGAAAACTTGCGTTGACGCCTCCTATCGTGTTTCCAGAACTCTGGATAAAGATTCCAGAACCAACATTGCCAAGGGGCGCATCGGACACCGTCGTGCCGATTCGATTGCGGGAAACGCGATTATTGTTGGAGCTGGTTAGGATCGAGACTCCGTTTGCTTTGTTAGCCGAGATGACGTTTTGTGAGAAACCGTTTGATCCACCAATCTGAACATTCGTAGCGCCAGCAGTTATCGATACGCCATTACTTGTATTGCCAAGCGGGGACTGCCCATTCGAAGCCACTCCAATGAAGTTGCCAACCAGTAAACCGCCGGAAGCACCTGCCTGCGAGAAAGTCACTCCAGACCCTCCATTTCCAGAGATCACGTTACGTGCGGCAGATTCCGTTGCTGAGCCGATGCGGTTGTTGGATGCGTTGAGGACGCGAATTCCGTCGCCCACGTTTGGAATCGCTGCACTTCCATTCAAACTTGTTCCGATCATGTTTCCTTCGATCACATTGTTCGAAGCGGCAAGGCCACTGATCGTGATACCAGTTTTTCCGTTACCAGAAATGACGTTTCGTAGTCCGACTTGATTTCCACCGATTTGATTTCCAGATGACTGAATCACGATACCGTCGCCACTGTTGGGCAGCGCGATGTTGCCAGAAGCCCTTGTTCCTATTTTATTACCAGTCAATGTGTTTGAAGTTGAAGTCCCTGAAAGAACTACCCCAGCGAGCGTGTTACCTGAAATCACATTGTTACTCACGATGTTTGAGTCACCATCACTCACGAAAAGTCCATTCCTTGCGTTTGGCAAAGCAACGTTTCCGCCGAATCGCGCGCCTATGGTATTGCCGATGACTATGTTGTTGTCCGCCGTCTCTCCAACAATTGCGATGCCGCCAAGAACATTTGCAGAAACCACATTCGAGTCAATTCGGTTGCCAGCTCCGCCCTGTATTCGCACGCCGAAACCTTTGTTGCCCAGGCCAGCGACTCCAAGCCAGTCGGTTCCGATGGTATTGCTCTCAAGTAAGACATTATTTGCATGCACTTCAATTCCATCGCTGGGGAATTTTCGAATATTCAGCTTGCGAATGGATGTACCATTTGCATCAACTCTTAGCCCATCGATCGCCCCAGAGAGTGCTGCTCCATCGATGGCAACGGTTGGCGTTAAACCCGTTCCGGGCTGAGTGCCACCATCGATGTCAACTGCATCTGTAATAAATGGCAACGCGGTAGCTAAGGCAATGTTATGAGGACCGACGCCAGGAATATTGAAGACAATCTTATCGGCGAGTCCCGCAACGTTTGGATGCGCATTTGCGTCCAAAATTGCCTGCCGTAAAGAGCCTGGTCCGGAGTCCAGTGTGTTCGTGACAACGGCGCCTGCTTCAGCGAAGTCAACGTTAAGATTCAACGTACCAGCGGTCCCGTAGTTGTTCGAGAAGACGGCGATTCGGTACTCTGTATTTGGAATCACATTCGAAAAAGAAAGAGAAGTTAATGGGCCTTGGAGTAGCGTTCCTGCCGAATTAAAAAGTGCCAGTCGTTGATTAAACGTCGATGCCGTAGTTGAGATTGACAAGCCTCCTGTTGCGTCCGGCGGCGAGGTGATCGAATAGTAGTCAATGTCCGTTCCGACATCCAACAACACTGAAGTGCTGGCGTCACCAAAAAAGTCGGACGTCAGCAGAAACGAACCTGTCCTGAAAGGCGCGGTGACAATTATCGACACATTTCCCGCCGTTGTCCCAGGCATATCCGCCACCGCAATGATATACCGCACGTCAGAATCTAAGTTTAGCACTAACCGCGCATCGTCATTGAATGTGGACAGGTCATCGTTGTAGCCTACTCTCGCTCCAGTACTGGCGACGTATACCGCGACTTCAGGGTTGACTGTATTTCCAAAATCGCCAACGTCGATCGTATAGCTTCCTGTAAACTGGGGAGCATAGTAAAACGAATCAACATCACCTGCAAAATCGATAAACGCATCGAAGGAGAGAGTGTCGTTGACGGTGTCAACCGTCGGACCGTTGTAAACGACCATATCCCCTTCCGCGAAAGTTTGCGTTGTCGGAAGGGTCAATACGAACCGTGCCTCAAGCTGCTGATGCCGTAGATGGCGTTTTCGATCTACTCTTCGGTTTCGTTGTTTTTGAGGAAGCAAAACGCTTCTTAGACTTTGAAGAATGGAGCTGGCTACACGTTTCATTACAATTCCTCGGTGCGATACTACGAAAACACACTGGGTTTAGAGTGGAAATAAGATCATGTAGGGAACATGTCGAGTGATTCTAGATTTCCTACTGGGTTGACTGCACTGATGCACGGTCGAGTGCATTTTCAATCGCGAGGTTATCGATTCTATCAGGTTCGCGGCGTTGAGTGAGTAGCTTTGTTTTATTGAATGTTCAAGTTTATCTGCCTTGGTAACACTCCTTTTCTGCTATCCCAATTTCAAGCGGCGTGCCCCATTTGGTTGATGTGAGATTGAGCAAGGCGGAGTCAGTCATGGACTTCTGTCCACCATCGCCTTTACCCTGTTGAATCGAGTATTTTGGCGATAGAATTAGCTGGCTTTAGTTTGGGCTTCGCAGGTCACGAACTGCTCACTATGCAAGACTCGTCGTGGGTGTGGTGCCATACGAAATGGCTCTTTGCACCATCGATCCCGCTTCAACTTGCATCACGCTTCTTTATTGCGACTCGCCAGCGCAGGACGAAAACCGGAAGTTGCCAAAACCGTGGACATCGATCCGCTTGCTACACAGTTGACATTCCGAGCGGGTTCTCTCGAGCACACAGCCAGCATTGCACGGCCATCGCATCAAAATCTGCCCAAGTATTCGCTGTTGGCTTGCCTGAGTCCAGGATGAATGCGAAAGATGATTTCAACGGATGTTGCTTCTTTCGCTTTTGAAAACGGATTGACTTATGCTATAGCCTGCAATTCGCAAGTTTCACGAGTGCTTTCAGATCGTTGATGATCCCCGTGTGAAGGGACGCTGTGATCATTCACTACACACGATTTTATTTATCGTGGTCAGCGCGGTGATTGCTGACGCCGACGGCCCCGCAGAAA
>JBGSMN010000160.1:0-66979 GCA_041740155.1 Rhodopirellula sp. | reverse complement strand
TATCGACTCAAACCGGGCTTCTTGAACAGAGACTTTGAGCATCGGCTCAGTCGTTCGCCTTGGAGCCATCTTCGGCAATTCAAACTAAGAAGGGTTGGAGAAAGCGTCGTGTTTCAACGCGATGTCAAAGTCTTAGTGGTTTCAAAGTCTTAGTGGTTAGCCGGGAGTTATCGCCAGTTGGGCAGGAGTTATCGCCGGTTGAAGGGGACTTATCGCCGGTTGAGCGGTCTGCTGAGTATACGGGAATTCAGATCAACGGGGCAAGCAAAAACTCGAGTTCTTTTAGTGAAAATATTGACTCGTCTTTTCGGGGCGCGAAGAATCGCTCGTGAGTGCTGCGGCTGCGTGAACGTTTGTGTGCATGGGGCTGGTTTTTCAGGCCCACCATGAGGTTTGTTCTGGTCTAGGAATTGGGACCAGGTTGTTGCCATAGGAGTGGGCGGTAGTCATCGTTGGTGGTTGCCGGTTTGAACGGATTCTGGTGCGTACGATCGAAGCGACGGAGGTTTCTTCGTCGAGTCGGGCAACAGCAAGGGACGATATCCATGTCACTTGTTGCGTGGATCTGTGAACGGATTGATGCGATCTGTCTTTTGTCTGGTTGGTGGAGGTGGTGATGGGGGGATGTTTGTTGTTGATTGAAGTGATTGAGTGGTGGTGGCGGGCGGCACAAGGGATTGTGCCTGCTACTTTAAGGGCTCCGTTTGACGATTTGACGTTCATTTGAGTCAAGCTCGAGGAGCTTGCTCGGACTGCGCAGATCACCGCCGCGAAGGCTTTGTTGTATTTGTTTCAGCATGTGCTCAAACGAGAGATGGGCGAGGTCAATGCGATTCGTTCAAGCAAGGGGAAGCAAATCCCAAGCGTGCTGAGCGTTGATGAGATCGAGCGAATTTACTCGCACCTCCGCGGTGTGCATTTACTGATTGCGAAGTTGCTGTATGGTTGCTCGGTCACGCGGATATCAAGACGACTGGGATCTATTTGCATTCACTCAATCGTGAGGACGTGAAAGTGGTCAGTCCACTGGATCGAATGAGTTCGCAAATCTCGGCGAGTACGACGAGACAGGAAGCACGAGCACCGGAACCAGAAGTTTTAGCAGTGATCACCCCGGCAGTGGTAGAGCAGGCATTGGTGCAAGAAATCCAGGAGGATGAGACAACTACCGGGATGGCTGAAATGACTGACTCGCCGACAGCATTGGCTCACGAACTATCATCGCCGATCGAACGCTCACTGAACCAACGCGAGTCGAGCACCGGGCATGCGCCGTCAAGGTGCGACGATCGCGAATCACTCGTTCCAGTAACGTCACCTCCAGGACTGGAGCAAAAGCGTCCGAGATGGTGGAGTCGGGCGACGCGTTGGAGCTTAGTGCGTGCCTCGGTGGTCTTGGGGTGTTTTTTGTCATCGAGCGGATGAGAGACTCGCAAGATTTTGTTGGCAGACGCTTCGCTTGAGGTGAGACGCGGAAGAAAAACGGGCTGTTTTTCGTTTTCTCGAACCGAGGCCAGCGGGCTGTTGATTTAGTTGAATCCCACGTCTCAGTTATTTAAAAGTCAGCCAATGGCGGACCGTTGTGTTGGAAAGTACGCCTGCGGCTAACTGTTAAACGATGATGTCAACAGCTTGTTAATTTTAACGAAGACGCGAACGAGTCTAGTCTTCTTGGACCTCGCCAAATATCTCTGGATAACGTCGGCACACAACCAGGTCTTCGGGCAAGTCAACGTCAGAAAGCGTTGGTAGCAGATGAATTCGGCATCCGGCCTTCGTTGCCTTGGCGATGGTTTGTCGTAGCACCCTATCACTGCCCCAGTCGATTTCTGAAAACAGGCTAAGCTCTCCAGGACTGCGAAGTCCGATCAAGTAGTAACCGCCGTCGATGGCGGGGCCCAAGACGACATCGTGATGCGACAGTGAGTTCATTGCTTCGTCAAGTATGTTCGCGTCGATATCGGGACAGTCTGAGCCGATCACGAGCACTCGCGTTACTGCTACATCGAACGCATTTTGGATTGCGTTCTCCAATCTCGCACCGAGATCCATTCCTCGCTGCATGACATATTTTCTTTCGCGACCAAACAGGTCAGCCATTCTCGTTTCATCGCCACCATAAAATCGGACTTCCAAGTCGCATTGATGCTCCGCACAGAAATCAGTCGCGGTTCGCAGCATGTGCGCTGTCAGTGCGTGCTGCAACTTTGCCGCTCGCTCGGGGCCAAGCACCGGGATCATGCGTGTTTTCGTGACTCCGGGTTCGGGATACCTTGAAAAGACGATCACGCGATTTTGCTGAGGCAATTTAGAACTTTCCCAGAAGAGTCGGGCGGGTGATCCTAAGATCAAAACAGCGATACCGCGAGCAGGTTGAACATGAGCCAAGCCGTCGCTGCGGCCACTGGAACGGTCGTGAACCACGCAAGTAAAATCTGTGCGATTGATTTCCAAGCATCTGCCCGAGAATCGCAGCAGCAACTCGCGAGCAAGCCATGGGCCGTGATCGAACCTAACGCGGTGGATAGGGGTGCCCAGACCAATGCCCGGCGGTAGTTCGTCGGCTCGCTGCCGTACAGGGTCGCGACGCCTTTATAGTTATCGTTGGCACCGTTGGCATACGCTAAAAAGACACCGGCGATAAGAGCGATGAATACGATCATGAGCCATTCCCAATCTTCACCACCGCACCCTGGCAACTCGATCCGCTGCCGGCGGTGCAGCCGAAGCAATGCCGACCGGTTTCGATGTCGCGGTTGGCGAGTCGGTCGGTGTCGAAATGGGAAATATGCTGGGGCAAGTTATCCGACAATCTCATGTGCAACATCTGGTTAAAATCGCAGTCGAACAAATTGCCTTGCCAATCGACCGAGATCATCGTGCGACACATGACACCGTCGACCGTCAACGGATTGAAATTGTCGATGAGTTTTTGCAGGTACACTTCGAGTTGACCTTGGCGAAGCAAGTCGTCCAAGAACCGGCTGATTGGCAGGTTCGTGATCGTGTGCAGTTCAGAGAATACGATACCGTATCGCGATTCCAGCTCTGTGCGGTAGTTCGCTTCGAGTTGGTCTTGCGATGGCGGCAACGAGACTCCAGTCGGATTGTAAACGAGCGTCAATTTGCGTTCTGAACCGGAATGTCCGTAGCCGAGTGCGTTGAGTCGCCGCAGGGCATCGATCGAGCGTTTGAAAACGCCGTCGCCCCGTTGGCGGTCGCAATTAGTTTCCAAGTAGCACGGCAAGGACGCGACGACTTCGACCTCGTGCTGCGCCAAGAACTCGGGCAGATCGTTGAAGCCGTTGGCCATCAAGATTGTCAGGTTGCATCGATCGATCACGCGGCGTCCGAGTTCACGGGCTTGTTCAACGAGCCAGCGGAAGTTGGGGTTCATCTCCGGTGCACCACCAGTGATATCGAGCGTTGGGATGTCGCTGGCGGCGAGCACATCGATCACGGCTTGCGCGGTTTCCCGTGACATGCTTTCGCGGCGATCGGGGCCGGCGTCAACGTGACAATGGGTGCATGTTTGGTTGCAGACTTTGCCGACGTTGATCTGCATGACTTTGATGCCGCTGGCGCGGAGCGGCGACACGCGATGCTCGCGAAGTTTGTCGCTGAAGTGGTGTTGCGGCGGTTGGAAGTCGCGTTCGAGGACATCACGCTGGAAGGCCGCGTTGGCGAGTTCGCTTTTTTGTCGTAGTAACGATAAGTGCATGCGGTTTTTTCGTGTGGTTGAGGCGGCCGTCTCAGAGTAAGCAGGTAGGCCGAAGTCCTTTCGATTGACGGCAATATGAACGTGTCGCCGAACCCGGCAAACTACGATCGCTCACGGTTTGGTCGTCAAATGCGTTTTCGTCGATGCATGAAACATTTCAGCGTAAAGAGCTTGTTATAGCAAATGAAGAGTTTTGTCGCAGTCCGCCATTGACTTAGCCTCCAACATTGAACCGACGCAGCAAGTCGAGTATTTTCTTGCTCGTTGGCGTTAGCCGGGTTCGATTGTATTGGTCACCGAGCTTGCGGATCGCTTCGGCCTGGGTCGGATATGGATGAATCACGCTGGCGATTTTTCCTAGGCCGATCTTTTGATTCATGGCCAATGTGATTTCGGAGATCAAATCGCCAGCGTTCGCCGCAACGATCGTGGCACCAAGAATCTCGTCGCTGCCTTGCTTGGTGATGATCTTGGCAAACCCCTGGTCCTCTCCGTCCAAGATCGCGCGGTCCACTTCAACCAGTGGCTGAACATAGGTGTCAATCTTGATTGCCGCGTCGGCGGCATCGTGTTCATACAGACCAACATGAGCGAGTTCCGGTGAAGTGTACGTTGCCCATGGGATGATCAAATCGCTCGCCTTTTTACGACCGAGCGGTCCGATCGCGAATAGCGAATTTTGGATCACGATCCGGGCCATGAAGTCAGCGGCGTGTGTGAATTGATATTTCGAACAGACGTCGCCAGCGGCAAAGATCTTAGGGTTGGTCGTTTGCAAGTAATCATTGACTTCGACGCCTTTCTGTCCGTAGGCAACACCGACGGCTTCCAAGTTCAGGTTCTCGACGTTCGGTGCCCGCCCCACGGCGACCAGCAGTTGATCGACCGGTTCATCATAGGACGTGTCGTGCGAATCGACCGCTAACCGGATGCCGCCTTCGTTCCTGATTTGCAGATTGCGGCCACAGCACAACAATTGGACTCCGTCACGCTGGATCGCGTCTTGCACGATCTTAGCAGCGTCACGGTCTTCCTTGGTCAACACACCGTGTTCTGATTCGACTAAAAAAACATTCGATCCCAATCGTGCGAATGCTTGCGCCATCTCGGTTCCGATCGGTCCGGCACCGATGATGCCAAATCGTTTAGGAAGCTCGGTGAGTGAAAACTCGGTCTCGTTGGTCAAGTAATCGACGCCATCGAGACCCGCGATCGGAGGTGCTGCGGCGCGTGCACCGGTCGCGATCACGGCACGTTTGAACTTGAGCGGCGTGCCATCAACTTCGATCGTATCGGAATCCTTGAAGCGGGCTTGTCCAAAAAAGACATCAACGCCGAGGTCGGAGAATCGCTGTGCCGAATCATTCTTGCTGATGTTATTTCGCAGCTTTCGCATCCGCTCCATCACACTTGCGAAGTCGACTTGCACGCCATCGGGTACATGAACTGAAAATTGGGAGGCACCGGCGACCGTGCTGGCGACTCGCGAAGCGGCGATGATCGCTTTGGATGGCACACAGCCGACGTTGAGACAATCGCCACCCATCAGCTCACGTTCGATCAAGGCGACGCGTGCTCCCAGTCCGGCGGCTCCCGCTGCCGTGACCAACCCAGCCGTTCCGGCACCGATCACGACCAAGTGATACGGTCGCTCGGGAGTCGGGTTGGACCAATCCGGCGGATGAACGTTAGCGGCGAGGGCCTGGTTGTGCAAATCATCAGGAAGCAGCACGTTCATAGAGTCGAATTCGTTGGTGTTATGGGCGTTTGAATCTGATGGGCTGATACATGATAGAGGCAACAGGAGCCTCCATTTGCCTTTGCCTCAGATTTGAAAAGGCTATTTCACACCTGCCGCCTTCTTCAATGCCGCGTCTTCGCCAGCGACGAGGAGCGTATCGGAGTCCTTGAGCAAATAGTCTGGGTCGGGCGTTGCAGTGATCTTACCGGTCAAAATATCATGTAGGGCAACAATGGAAATGTCGTAGGTTTTTCGCAATTGAAGCTCACGAATCGTTTTGCCATACCACTTGGTCGGGACGCCCATTTCCTGCACGCTAAAGCCGCTGCCCAGCTTGACATAGTTCAAGAGCGCCGAACCACTGATGCGTGTGGAAAGTGCCTTGGCCGTATCTTGCTCAGGGAAAACAACGTCGGTGACGCCGATCTTCTGCATCACTCGAGCGTGATCATTGGATACGACTTTGACGAAAATTTCTCTCACGTTCACATCATGCAGAGCCATCGTCGCCAAGATGCTTGATGAAATATCATCACCGGTTGAAACAATCGCAGCGTCGGCGTCGGCCGCACCGACGCGACGAAGGGTTTCGACATCTCTAGCATCGCCCACCGCCGCTCGGGTGACGAACGTCGCCATGCGATCAATCAACTCGCCATTGAGATCAACGGCAATGACGTCGTGCCTATTCTCGGATAACGTTTTGGCGACCGTGAATCCAAAATTTCCAAGGCCGACGACTACGAAACGCTTCATTCAATTCTCCAAATTTCAAGTAGATCTTAACCGACAACGACGTCTTCGTAGGCAAGACGATATCTGCCGCCTGCGGTGAGACGAACGACGAGAGCAGCCGCAAGGGCTAGCGGGCCAGTTCGTCCCGCAAACATCAGAAAAATGACGACCCAACGAGATGGCCCCGATAGGTCTGCGGTAACTCCCATCGAAAGCCCGACAGTATTGAACGCACTGGCGACTTCAAAGAATCGAGCGATAAAAGCTTCTTTTGCGCCATAAGCGTCACCAATGGATGCAAGTAGAAACACACCCAGCACCACTATTCCAATCGCGATCACGAATAAGCCAGTGGCTCGCTGGATTGTCTCGGCAGGGATCGAGCGATCGGCAAAACTTGCTGTCGAGTGAGAGCGAAGCCGAGACCAGGCCAATAATCCGAGCAACGCAAAGGTCGTCGTTTTCATGCCGCCCGCAGTTGAGCCGGGAGAGCCGCCGATCATCATTAGAATAATGGTGAGAAAATTTGTGCTGTCCGAGGCCGCACCATAATCGATCGTGTTGAAACCAGCGGTGCGTGGTGTCACGCTTAGAAAAAATGAATTCGTCAATTTGTCCAGAGTCGACATTTCTGACAAAACGCCGGTCCATTCAAACGCTGCAAAGATCGGCCAACAACCAAACAGAAGCAGGCCGCTGACCACCAGCACCAGCTTGGTGTGAACAGACAAGCGACGGACAGCTTTATTACGTCTGATAAATCGCTGGTGAAGTTCTTCCATCGAGATAAAGCCAAGCCCGCCCGCAATGACCAAACTCGAAATGATCGCGATCGTTGCTGGCGAATCTTGAAAGCCCATCAGCGATGCTGTATTTGTCGAGAAACCCGCATTGCAAAACGCGCTGACGGAATGAAAGATCGCTGGCCAGATAGATTCCGTCCAACCGAATCTCGGTCCCCATGTAACGTAGAGCATGATCGCTCCGATGGTTTCAAAGAAAAATGTGAAGCGAACAACATCGAAAATGAGTCTTTTTGCCGTTACCTGAGGCAGCATGTGTCTGGCACCGACAGCGAGGTTCTCGGTACTCAAAGATGGACGTCCACCTAACGCCGATATGATGACGCTGGTCAAGACCAGCATCCCCAAACCGCCAAGCTGGATCAGCGAGAGAATGAATGCTTGGCCCATCGGCGTGAAGTACGTCGCCGTATCAACAACGATGAGACCGGTAACGCATACGGCACTTGTGGAGGTGAAGATCGAGTCGGTCCAATTGAGGCCTTCATTGACGTATAGGCCGGGGGCAAATCGCAATACAACCGCGCCGACAACAATCAACACCAAAAACGACAGCACGAAGATTTCGGCAGGAGCCAACCCACGTGGCTGACGTCGAGCCAGCAAGCCACGCCCGCGAAATCGACGAGTTGGCTTTCTGGTCGTTGAGCTGGATTGGCGAAAAGTGGGAGTCACAAAGATAACCTTCGCAAGCAAATTGCATGGGTCGACTTGCCATGAAATCGGAGCATTGAACTGTATTTACTAGGTGGGGCCAAGGTGACTCGTTTCCCGACATTCTATCCACGCGATCCTCGACTCGCATGCGATCTTGATACTTTCTTGATGTGTTCGACAGAAGTCTTGAGACCCATTTGATGCGGGCATTCCTAGACTTAATCGATGAAGGGACATGCGACCGAACGCCGTCTTTATCAAGTTGATGGCGAATGGTCCGAGCCCCGATTCAATCGTTGCTTGTCGCGACGAAAACCTCCAATCAAGAAAATCAACCAATGTGGTTCATCATGCTTGCGCTGGGGATCGTGACGTTCGCCAGTTTGTTTGGCATTACGATTCTTTTCGAGCGACTTTAGGGAAAAAACTATGGAATCGTTGCTGAACATTTGCGTCATCGCCGCCACCGTCTTTGCATTCGGCTATCTGGGATTCGTCATCCTGTGGCCGGAGCGATTCTAAGTCAAAGGGTAAACAATGCTAGGACTCTCCATTCCGTTGATCATTATCGGGGCCACCATCGCTCTCTCGTGGCCACTCGGTCGCTACATGCGTTGGGCCATGGACTCGACAGACCCATCGTCATCGACCAGCCGCTTCGATTCGCTCGCGGTTGCTGTCTTAGGAACTGCTGCTTCCAAAGGGCAGGCATGGAAGGAATACTGCATTTCGATGTTGGTGTTCAATGTGTTTATGTTCATTCTGGTGTTCTCGATCCTGACAACACAACAATGGTTGCCACTGAATCCCGACGGCAAAGAGGCGTTGGAAGCGAGCCTCGCGTTCAATACTGCGGCTAGCTTCACCAGCAACACGAATTTGCAGCACTATTCGGGAGAAGTCTCGATGAGCTATCTGTCTCAACTTGGGGCACTGATGTGGCTGCAGTTTGTCAGCGCAGCAACCGGATTGGCCGCAGTGACCGCGCTGTGTCGTGGATTATCGGGCCGAACTGACTTGGGCAATTTCTATCGAGATGTGTGGCGAGCGACGGGATTGGTGCTGCTGCCGCTGGCGTTTGTGCTGGCGAGTTTGCTGGTTTTGTTCGGCACGCCGATGACGCTTGATGGTGCCGCAGTGGCAACAACCCTGGAGGGGGCAACCCAGACGATCGCTCGCGGGCCCGTCGCAGCCTATGTAAGCATTAAGCAATTGGGCACCAATGGCGGCGGTTTCTTTGGTCCCAACTCGACGCATCCGCTCGAGAATCCGAACTTTTTAACCAACGTACTGACAAATATGGCGATCATCTTGATTCCCATGGCAACAGTTTGGATGTTTGGCTGGATCACCAACCGGATCAAGCATGCCGTTGTCTTGTTTGGCGTGATGCTGTTTCTCTACGCAGTCTTTGTTGGTTCTGCGGCGATGCTTGAAAGTCAGTCGACGCAAGCGTTTGCTCAGCTTCCCGTTGAAGCGGATATGAACCTGGAAGGGAAGGAATTGCGGTTCGGTACGACCGCTGGTGCGTTGTGGGCCGTGTCCACGACATCCACCAGCAACGGCAGTGTCAATGCCATGCACGACAGTCTGAATCCCTTGACTGGTTTGCTTCCGATGGCAGGGATGTGGTTGAATGTGATCTTTGGTGGTGTTGGCGTAGGGCTGATCAATATGTTTTTGTACGTCATCACGGCAGTCTTTTTAGCTGGGATGATGGTTGGACGAACGCCGGAGTACTTGGGACGCAAAGTAGAAGCTCGTGAGATGAAACTGGCGATCCTGGCGCTGTTGGCGCATCCGCTGTTCATCCTGGGCGGAACCGCGATTTTTGCTTCGAGTTCATGGGGTCTAGACGCGCTGAACAATCCAGGCAGTCATGGACTGAGCGAGATCATTTATGAATTCAGTTCCGCAGCAGCAAACAACGGTTCGGGCTTTGAAGGCCTGGGAGACAACACGGTTCCGTGGAATATCGCCACCGGAGTTGTGATGTTGCTCGGTCGTTTTATCCCCATCATTGCTCCGCTGGCGATCGTCGGTTCGATGGCAGCCAAACGGGCGACACCGGAATCGGCGGGAACGTTCCGTGTGGATACGCCAACGTTTGGCGTCGTGCTGTTGGGAACGGTTCTGATCGTTGGAGCTTTGTTATTCCTGCCGATCGCGGTGCTCGGTCCGATCGCCGAGTTTCTAACGGTGAGCTGATTCGGACCACAGTCATCTCAAAAAATCAACTAACATAAAGACCCAGTACCAATGAGTACCACAACACATCCTCGATACACCAGCCCTGCGAAGAAACGCAGGGACGCAGTCACTCTGTTAAATCCAAAACTGCTCATTCCTGCAGCGGGTCGAGCGGTGACCATGATGAACCCCGTCACGATGATGCGTAATCCCGTGATGATGGTCACGGAATTGGGTGCCGCTCTGACGACACTCGCGACCATCGCGGCAGCCGCCAATGGCAATGATGGTTTTGGATACTTCTTGGCAATCACCGTCTGCTTTGGTTGACGGTCTGGTTTGGTAACTTTGCCGAATCCGTTGCGGAAGCGCGTGGTCGCGCCCAAGCAGACGCGTTGCGGAGTGCTAAGACTGACGTGATGGCGACCTTGGTCGCGAAGCCGGGCGAAAAACTCGGTCGTCAAATCCCATCGTCTGAATTGACCGTCGGTGATTTGGTCGCGGTACGGATCGGCGAAACGATTCCAGCGGATGGGGAAGTCATCGAGGGCGTTGCCAGCGTGGACGAGAGTGCGGTGACGGGTGAAAGCGCGCCGGTGATTCGCGAAAGCGGTGGCGACCGATCGGCGGTAACCGGTGGCACGCGAGTCATTTCCGACTGGTTGGTGATTCGCGTGACGGCCAAACCAGGCGAAAGCTTTTTGGATCGCATGATCGCGATGGTCGAAGGTGCCCAGCGCAAGAAGTCACCGAACGAGGTCGCGCTGACCATCGTGCTCGCTGGCTTCACGCTGGTGTTCCTGCTGGTTTGTTCGACGCTGTACCCAATTGCCCGCTATTTCAACGTGACGATCGATGTGCCGACGATGGTTGCGTTGCTCGTCTGTCTGATTCCGACAACCATTGGTGCGTTGTTGGCCGCCATTGGAATCGCCGGCATGGCTCGACTCGGTCAGGCCAACGTGATGGCGATGTCGGGCAAAGCCGTTGAGGCCGCGGGGGACGTCGACGTGTTGTTGCTGGATAAAACGGGAACGATCACATTGGGTAATCGCCAAGCGGCCGAGTTCCGACCCGCCCCGGGCGTCGATGCGGCGGCTCTTGCCGACGCGGCACAGATGTCTTCCTTGTCAGACGAAACGGCCGAAGGACGCAGCATCGTTGTTCTGGCCAAGCGAGAGTTTGGAATACGTGGTCGCGAATTAGAAGAGTCGCAAGCCGAGTTCGTGCCCTTCACCGCACGCACAAGAATGAGCGGCGTGAACGTGAGCGGTCGACAAATCCGCAAAGGAGCGACCGACGCGATTCGCAAGCACGTTGAAGAACAAGGGGGTGATTTTCCTGAGCAAGTCGAACGCGACGTTCAGCAGATTGCCGGCGAAGGTGGAACGCCTTTGGTGGTTTGCGAGAATGAGCGTGTGCTCGGTTCGATCTATCTGAAAGATGTGGTCAAAGGAGGCATCAAAGAACGCTTCGGCGAGCTGCGGAAGATGGGCATCAAAACCGTCATGATCACCGGCGACAATCCTCAAACTGCCGCCGCGATCGCAGCCGAGGCGGGCGTCGATGATTTCCTTGCCGAAGCGACCCCCGAGGCCAAACTGGAGTTGATTCGCAAGTACCAGCAAGATGGTCACTTGGTCGCGATGACAGGGGACGGTACCAACGACGCGCCAGCATTGGCACAAGCGGACGTGGCGGTAGCGATGAACACGGGAACCCAGGCGGCGAAAGAAGCGGGCAACATGGTCGACTTGGACTCGAACCCTACCAAACTGATTGACATCGTATCAGTCGGCAAACAGATGCTGATGACGCGTGGTGCATTGACCACTTTTAGCATTGCCAACGACGTCGCCAAGTACTTCGCGATCATCCCCGCGATCTTCATGGTGGCACTTCCGCAACTTGCTGTCTTGAATGTGATGGGGCTAGCAACGCCCCGCAGTGCGATCCTTTCGGCGGTGATCTTCAATGCTGTCGTGATTCCGTGCTTGATTCCAATTGCGATTCGTGGCGTTCCGTACCGAGCCATGGGGGCAGCGGAACTGTTGCGACGCAATCTACTGATTTACGGTCTCGGTGGCCTGATCGTGCCATTCGTCGGTATTAAGGCGATTGATTTTCTCTTGGTGGCCATAGGGATGGCATAACTTCCCCAGCGTCCACTTTCACCAACCAACATTGATAGGATAAAACGATGAATGACTTTTTTACATCCTTAAGACTCACCGTTTCGAGTCTCGCTATTTGCTCGGTGCTCTATCCGGCAATCATCCTGGGTTTTGCAATGGTCGCTGCACCGGAATCACGGCAAGGGAGTCTGATCCGCAACGAAACGGGGGATGTTATCGGTTCCCGCTTGATCGCTCAGGCGTTCAGTCAGCCTGGCTACTTTTGGCCGCGTCCTTCTGCGGTCGATTACGACGCCAGTGCAACTGGAGGCAGCAATCTTTCCCCGACCAATCCGGCGCTGACGGAGCGAGCTGAGGCAGACATCGCGAAGCTGAAACTGAGGAGTGAGCAAAAGGTACCGGCCGACTTGGTCGCGGCATCAGGTTCGGGTATGGATCCGCATATCTCGCTGGCATCGGCAAAGTTGCAAGCCGAGCGAGTTGCTGCGGCCCGAGGGCTGCCGCTGCGCACAATAGAGTCTCTCATTCAAGAAAACCAAGAAGGACAAGCCTTAGTGGTTCTTGGTGGCGAACCGGTGGTCAATGTATTGACATTAAACATTGCGATTGACGAGACAATCGCGGACAAGGAATAGGCGGATGCAAGACCATCGGCCCACCCCCGAACAGATGTTGGCGCGGCTGCAAACCGAAGGAGATGAAGATTCAGCAGCCTCACGGCGAGGCAAGCTGAAGATCTTCTTCGGCTATGCGGCTGGTGTGGGGAAGACTTACGCGATGCTGAAAGAAGCTCAGCGTCTCAAAAGCGAGGGCCGCGATGTGGTGGTTGGCTACGTGGAACCGCATGGTCGTCAAGAAACGGAGACGCTCGTCGAAGGGCTAGAGCACGTGCCGCTTAGACAAATCAACTATCGGGGCGCGGTGCTGAAGGAGTTCAATCTTGACGC
Source organism: Rhodopirellula sp. (assembly GCA_041740155.1). GTDB lineage: Bacteria > Planctomycetota > Planctomycetia > Pirellulales > Pirellulaceae > Rhodopirellula. Next base: position 54,050 of record JBGSMN010000160.1, on the reverse strand, counting down.
TGCGTTGTCGCGGCAACCGGAGATCATCCTGGTCGATGAATTGGCTCACACCAACGCGCCTCAATCGGTTCACTCTAAACGATGGCAAGATGTTGAAGAGCTGTTACAAGCTGGCATCGACGTCTATTCAACCTGCAATGTTCAGCATGTCGAATCGCTAAACGACGTCGTAGCGAAGATTAGCGGAGTTATTGTTCGTGAAACCGTCCCAGACGATGTCTTCCGGCGAGCCGATGAACTATCGATCATCGACATCGCACCAGAAGACTTGCTCGCAAGATTGAAGGAAGGCAAAGTCTACGTACCAGCGCAGGCAGAACGTGCGCTTGAACGTTTTTTCCGCAAAGAGAATTTGTTCGCACTGCGGGAACTTGCCTTGCGGCGGGTGACCGAGCGAGTTCACGCCGATGTGGAAACAGCACGTCACGGTCGCGGAGGTAACGACGTCTGGCCGACAGGCGAAACGCTATTGGTGTGCGTCGGACCAAGTCCTTCGTCCGCCTCCGTCGTCCGCTCGGCGAAACGATTGGCCAATGCCATTCAAGCCGAGCTCGTCGCGGTGCATATCGAGAATGCGTCGACACAACAATTGTCGCCGGAAGCACGCAACCGCTTGGTGAACCACTTAAGATTGGCCGAGCGATTGGGAGCAGAGACGGTCACGTTGGCTGGCGATGACTTGGTAACAGAAACGTTGGCTTTGGCTAGGCGGAAGAACGTTACCAAGATCGTCATTGGCAAGTCCGAATCGCCTCGCCGTTGGTTTCGTAAGCGTGCTTCGATCACGGATCGGTTGATTCAGGATAGTGGCGAGATCGATATTTATGTGATTCGCGGTAAGGCGGATAGCGATTCGGTTGAGGGCAATGACCCTAGAACTCAAGCTGCATCGGCCTTCGTTGGATCGCGACCGCTTGAGTGGCTCGGCACGATTGCCATCTTGGGCTTGGCAATCAGTTTGGCTTGGCTCTTGGATTGGCTTGGCGCTTCGCAAGCCAACATCGTGATGGCTTTCCTACTCGGTGTGGTTTGTGTGGCGCTGAAGTATCGACGCGTGCATGCCGTCTTCGCCTCGATGAGCGCTGTCTTACTGTTTGATATTTTCTTCACGACGCCTTATTACACCGTCGTGGTCGATGACGCCCAATACTTGGTGACCTTTGTCGTCATGATATCGGTTGGCCTGATCGTCACGGCACTGACCAGCCGACTGCGTGAGACACTTTGGCAAACACAGCGCAACACGCGTCAAACGGAAGCACTGTATCAATTAGGTAGAAAGCTTTCAGGCATCAATGGTCAGCAATTTCTAGCTGCGGAAGCCGAACGAGCGATCTCCGAACTTTTTCAAGTGCAGGCGATCATCTTGCTACCCGAGGATGGCGTGTTACGTCCGGTTCTTCATCGTGATGCGTCATTTGCGGCGAACCCCTCGGAACTAGCAGTTGCTCGTTGGGCCTTTAAACACGAGACGATTGCGGGGCGAGGCACCGATACCCTCACCGCATCCCAAGCGACCTATTTGCCGTTGCTTTCTCCGGCGGGTTCGATGGGCGTTCTGGCCATTCAAGCCGAAGATGTAGGGCCCTTGTTTATCCCCGAATCCCGACGCGTTCTGGAAGCATACGCATCGCAATTGGCGCTGGCGTTGGAGCGGGATCGGTTAGCCATTGAGGGTCAAGAAGCAATGTCGGCGGTTGAACGAGAACAGATTCGCAATACGTTGCTGGCGTCCGTGTCACACGATTTGCGAACTCCGCTGGCGGTGATCAGCGGTGCGTCGAGCAGTATGCTGCACGCCAATACAAGACTAGATGCAGCCACACAGCGCGATTTGCTCGAAACGATTCACGAAGAGTCCGAGCGGTTGTCGCGTCTGGTAGAAAACTTATTACGTCTGACGCAGCTTTCCTATGGAAGCGTCGAGGTCAAAAAGGATTGGTTTCCCGTCGAAGAATTACTGGGATCAGCCCTTGGGCGTCTGGAGCACTTCTTGGCAACGCGAGATGTCCAAATTGAATTTGACCCGTCGATGTTGATGACTCATTGCGATAGCGTTTTGATGGAGCAAGTTTTCATCAACCTGCTGGAGAACGCTTGCCGCTATTCACCGTCGGGAACCGCGATCGAGATTCGCGGTCGGCAGAAGGGCAAACGGACGATCTTAGAGATCGCGGATCACGGTTCTGGGATTTCTGAGGAAGACCAAGAAAGAGTGTTTGAAAAATTTCAACGTGGAGAGCAATCCATCACGGATTCACGAGGCGTCGGTTTAGGTCTGGCGATTTGCAAAGCCGTGATGGATGCACACGGCGGAAAGATTTCAGTCTCCAATGCAGAATCGGGTGGTGCCGTTTTTCGGCTGGAGCTAGTCGCCGATGCAATGCCACCAACCGCTGATGAGACAAGTGATGACACAACGGATAACAAGCCAATCGGTGATACTCCATCATGACAGAAAACTTAAGCGAACGTCGATTGATCGCCGTGATCGAAGACGAACCGCCGATTCGAAAGTTTCTGCGAGCGAGCTTGGGGGCGGAAGGCTATCGTGTTTCTGAAGCGGATACGGTTCAAAGTGGTTTACGCATGATCACGCAAGAACCTCCAGACTTGATCGTGCTTGATTTAGGATTGCCAGACGGCGATGGGAAGGCATTGATCGCGGAAATCCGGCAGTGGTCGACCGTGCCCATTATTGTCGTCTCCGCACATGACCAAGAGCGGGAGAAAATTGCTGCGCTCGATGCGGGCGCGGATGACTATCTGACCAAACCGTTTGGCATTGGAGAACTTCTTGCTCGCCTGCGAGTCGCCATTCGGCATCACAATAAGAGTTCGAGCGGCTCGGAAACAGTTTCGCAGATCTACCATCACGGACCGGTGCGCATCGAATTGGATTCGCGACGCGTTTTCCTCGATAACGTCGAAGTACGGTTGACGAAAAAGGAGTTCGATCTGTTAGCGTTGCTAGCCCGAAACGCCGGTCGAGTGATGACGCATCGCAACTTGCTGAAAGAAATCTGGGGACCTCACAGCACGCACGAGAATCATTACCTCCGCGTCTTTGTAGCTAACTTGCGTAAGAAGCTGGAAACTGAACCCGCTCGCCCCAAGTTGATCATCACCGAACAAGGGGTTGGCTACCGTCTCGCGGAGTCCGAAGACTTTGCGTGAAATGAGCCGAATCACCTCACTCGAAGTACTTAACGTCGGGTGTATCCTCAACGAGGGTGCATTGCTCGAGCAGTTGAGTTAGACTGATCGCCGTTACTGAATGGCTTGATCAGATTGCCGTACATTTTCTAATGCGGTGCGCTGCGGGCATACACCAGACTGCGGCTGATCAGACAACATTCGACAAACCAATTCAATTCTGTCTCATCGAACAGAGACGACCACCGAAAAGGCGATTTCATGATATTTCGACGTTCACATTTGCTGTTTGTCTTACTGCTGAGTATCGGTTTAAGTGATACGGTCGATGCTCAAGAGTCACGGAAACGTCCGAACATTCTGTTTGCCTTCGCCGACGACTGGGGAAGATACGCGAGCGTCTACGCGGGGATTGATGGTAAGGGAACCATCAACGACGTGGTGCAGACTCCAAACTTTGATCGCTTGGCACAACAGGGCGTGATCTTCCGCGACGCGTTCGTATCTGCCCCGAGCTGCACGCCGTGCCGCAGTGCACTTGTTTCCGGACAGCATTTCTGGCGGACTGGCCGCGGGGCGATTTTACGCGGTGCGGTGTGGGATGGCTCTCAGCCCTCGTTTCCTTTGCTGCTCAAAGATGCGGGCTATCACATCGGCAAGTCATACAAAGTGTGGAGTCCGGGCACGCCCAACGATGCTCCGTTCGGTGGCAATCAACACGCCTATGAAAAATCGGGGCGAAGGTTCAACCAGTTTTCGCAGACCGTTACGAACATGGTCCGACGGGGAAAGGCCATCGAAGCGGCCAAGCAAGAAGTGTACGACGAAGTGCGTGGCAACTTCGATACGTTTCTAGCCGATCGAAAATCGGACCAGCCGTTTTGTTTTTGGTTCGGACCGACAAACGTGCATCGCAAATGGGTTAAAGGGTCAGGCAAGACATTGTGGGGCATCGACCCAGATGACTTGAAAGGAAAGATGCCGCAGTTTTTGCCCGATGTGCCTGAAGTCCGGCAAGACCTATCCGATTACTTCGGCGAGATCGCAGCGTTTGATGCCGCATTGGGATTGCTGATGCAGCGATTAGAAGAGATCGGTGAACTGGACAACACCGTGGTGGTCGCTAGTGGTGATCATGGTGCCCCTGGTTTTCCGCATGGCAAATGCAACTTGTACGACTTTGGGGCAAGTGTGCCGCTGGCGATTCGCTGGGGCCAAAACGTTCCCGCCGGACGTGTCGTCGACGACTTGATTAGCTTGACTGATTTAGCACCGACCTTCTTGGAACTGGGAGGCGTTGAGATTCCAAAACAGATGACTGGACGTAGTCTCGTGAATGTTTTGCAGTCCGATAAATCGGGTCAAGTCGATCCGCAGCGGACGGCCGTGTTCATCGGTCGCGAGCGTCATGTGGAGAACGCGCGAGCGGATTTCATGCCCTATCCGCAACGCGCGATTCGCACTCATGATTATTTGTATATCGTTAACTTTCGGCCTGATCGCTGGCCACTCGGTGATCCCTATCGACTCGATGGCGACAACCCGCCAACAGTTGAAGAGTTGACCGAGAACACACGCGCCACATTGCCGGACGAAGATGCTGGACCGACCAAAGCCTGGCTGGTCGGAGTGCGGAATGATCCGCAATGGAAAGAGCATTTTGAATGGGTGTACGGACGCCGTCCACGCGTGGAACTGTACGATTTGAAAACGGACCCGAACCAGACAAAGAACGTCGCGGAAGATCCGCAGTACACTGCTGCTCGCGAAACTCTCGATCGGCAGTTGATGGACGAACTGACGAGTACGAACGATCCACGAATGGTCGACGATGGTCGCTTTTTTGAGACGCCACCGCTGTCGGGACCAACTGAATAATGAACCCACCATTACTTTACTGGATACTGCATTCTATGAAAATTTTCCGTTCGCTTGTTCGCGCACTTTATGCGACGCTCACGGCGATTGTCGTTCTATCCATCGCGGTGGTTGCTGATCAACCGCCCAATATCGTCTTTATCATTTCGGACGATCACGCATGGACCGATTACAGCTTTATGGGGCATCCACAGGTCGAGACGCCTCATCTTGATCGTCTCGCCAAACAGAGTGCCGTGTTCACGCGAGGCTATGTACCTACGGCCCTATGTCGCCCAGCTTTGGCAACGTTGATCACTGGCAAATATGCCTACCAACATAAGATTTCCGGCAATGATCCGGCGCTGTTGCCAGAGATGAAAGGGGCCGGTCGTGGAGCGGAACCGGAGGCGTATCAACAGTTACGAGAAAAACTTATCTCTCACATCGACAAGCATCCGACTTTGCCGCGTCTATTGGGCGAGAAAGGTTATCTGAGCCATCAATCGGGTAAATGGTGGGAAGGGAATTATCGTCGGGGAGGATTCACGCATGGAATGACGCGCGGTTTTCCACAGCCGGGCGGACGACACGGTGACGATGGCCTGAAGATCGGTCGCGAAGGAATGCAGCAGGTGACCGGTTTCATCGATCAAGCGGTCGCAGAGGGCAAGCCCTTTTTCACTTGGTATGCTCCGTTCTTGCCGCACTCCCCGCACAACCCGCCGCAGCGTTTGTTCGACAAGTATAAAGCGAAAGGTATCGAGTCCGATCACGTGGCACGTTACTACGCGATGGTCCAGTGGTTTGATGAAACGTGCGGCCAGTTGATCGATCATCTCGACCAGAAAGGCATCCGCGACAACACACTGATTGTTTACGTCGGAGACAACGGCTGGATTCAACAAACCGACGCCGACGGGTTTGCACCTCGTTCCAAACAGTCGCCCAACGAAGGTGGCACGCGGCAGCCGACCATGTTTTGCTGGCCGAGTGTGATCAAGCCAGGCGTCCGCGGCGAACAGTTGTGCTCCAGTATCGATATCGTGCCGACTGCGCTGGCCGCTGCTGGATTGAACGTGCCGGAAGAACTGCCGGGATACAACCTATTGCCAGTTCTGAAATCGGGTGAACCGACGCTGCGTCAAGAGGTTTTTGGCGAGAGCTTTGCCCATGACGTGGCGGACATCGATAACCCTGAAGAATCTTTGTCGTATCGCTGGGTGATTGACGGTCGCTGGAAGCTGCTGTTGACTTACGATGGGAAGCTCGGTCGCTACGCCAGATATCATCCGCGCGATGAACGACGGCCGCAGTTGTTTGATCTGTTGGCGGACCCGCATGAGGACAAGAATGTCGCTGGTGACCATCCAGAACTAGTGAAGAAATTAGCTGATAAAATTCAGGCGTGGTGGCCCGTGACGCAGCGGCAGGTGCAAACGACGTTTGCCGCCGCCGTGGTTCCGCAGAGGCAAAAACCCAACGTGGTTTTCATTGCGATCGATGATCAAAATGATTGGATCGGTTGCCTCGGTGGTCATCCGCTGGTGAAGACGCCACACATCGATCGTTTGGCGACACAGGGGACTGCGTTCTTGAACGCTCATTGTCAATCGCCGTTGTGTAACCCGTCGCGAACCAGCTTGATGTTGAGCCAGCGTCCGACTTCGACGGGCGTGTATGGATTGGCTCCCTGGTTCCGAACTTTGCCTGAGCACGAAAAGCGAGTCACGCTTTCGCAGCACTTTGCTGACAACGGTTACAGAACGTTGGCGGCAGGTAAGATTTTTCACTTCGGAACAGCGGGACCAGGTCCTGGTAAGAGAGCTGCGGCCCCTGTTGAGTTCCAAGTGCGTGGCCCTTCGCCTGGCATCGGAGCTAAGCCAACAAAGAAGTTGATCCCGCCGACGCCGATGGGTAATCATCCGCTGATGGACTGGGGCGTGTTTCCGCATCGCGACGAAGATAAAGGTGACTACCAAATTGCCAGTTGGGCAGTCGAGCAAATTCAAGCGGCCCCGAAAGACGAACCATTTTTTCTGGCCGCCGGTTTCTTTCTGCCACACGTCCCCTGTTTCGCGACTCAGCCGTGGTTCGACTTGTACCCGGACGACGACAGCGTGCTGCCGCAGATACAACAAGACGATCGAGATGACACGCCGAGGTTCTCCTGGTACTTGCATTGGAACTTGCCTGAACCACGACTGACGTGGGTCCGCGAAAACGATCAATGGCGGAACCTGGTTCGCAGCTATCTGGCTTGCACCAGCTTTGTCGATGCGCAAGTCGGTCGCATCATGGCGGCGCTCGAAGAACAGGGTTTAGCGGACAACACGGTCGTTGTGTTGTGGGGCGATCATGGCTGGCATTTGGGCGAGAAATCGATCACGGGCAAGAACACGTTGTGGGACGACGGAACTCGCGTGCCACTGATTTTTGCTGGGCCTGGTGTGACATCGCTGCAGCGTTGTATGCAACCGGCGGAACTGCTCGATATGTATCCAACGCTCATTGAATTGTGTGGTTTGTCGGGCCGCGATGATCTGGAAGGCATCAGCCTTGCTCCGCAACTTCGCGATGCTGCGACCAAACGCGAACGGCCAGCGATCACCAGCCACAACCAGGGCAATCATGGTATCCGCAGTGAACGTTGGCGTTACATTGTTTATGCCGATGAAAGTGAGGAGTTGTATGACCACGAGTCGGATCCGCACGAGTGGACCAATCTGCTGGCCGATCCGGCGACGGCTGAGAAGCCTGAGATCAAAGCGGTTGTTGCGGAGCATCGTCGCTGGCTTCCCAAAGTCGATTTGCCTCCAGCCCCCGGTAGCGCCCATCGTGTGCTGACGTATAACAAGACGACAGACGAAGCGGTATGGGAAGGCACAACCGTCCGCCGCAATGATCTCATCCCGCAGTAAAAAAATTCCTCTAACCGACAGGAAGATTTGACGGCAGGAAAATTTTATCCCGACGTGAGCAAGAATTTTCCTGTCGCTAAATCTTCCTGTCGCTAAACACGGAAACCAAAGATGATGCACTCAATGAAGCTAGCGATTCTGTTTTTCTCGTGCATATCTTTGCAAGCAGAAGAGAGGACGCATCCTAACGTTGTCGTGTTTCTTGCCGATGACGCTGGCTGGGGGGACTATAGCCATAGCGGCAACACTCAGCTCGCGACACCGAACATCGACGCGATCGCACAGCAAGGCGTCTCGCTCGACCGGTTCTACGTCTGTCCGGTTTGCGCACCGACGCGAGCCGAGTTCTTGACGGGGCGATATCATCCGCGCGGTGGCGTCCGCGGCGTCTCGACAGGTCTGGAGCGGCTGGATCTCGACGAGTCGACCATCGCGGATGCCTTTCACGCCGCGGGCTACGCGACGGGTGCGTTCGGAAAGTGGCACAACGGCAGCCAGTATCCGTACCATCCGACAGGACGTGGCTTTGACGAATACTTCGGACATACGGCCGGTCACTGGGGAGAGTACTTCGATGCTCCACTGGAAGAAAACGGACGGATGACTCGGACAAAGGGTTATATCGTCGATGTTTGTACTGACCGAGCGATTCACTTTATCGAACAGAATCAATCGAAGCCGTTTTTCTGCTACGTCCCCTTTAGCACGCCGCATTCGCCTTGGGCTGTCCCCGATGCGGACTGGCAACGATTCAAAGACAAGCCGATCACGCAGCATGCCACTGTACCCAAGCAAGAGAACGAGGATCACACCCGCTGCGCCTTAGCGATGGTCGAAAATCAGGATCGAAACGTGGGACGCGTGTTGAAGAAGCTGGACGAGTTAAATCTCACCGACGATACCATCGTTGTTTATTTCTCCGACAACGGCCCCAACAGTTCGCGTTGGAACGACGGGATGAAGGGACGCAAAGGGAACACCGACGAAGGAGGCGTGCGCTCAGTCGGTTATCTCCGCTGGCCAGCGAAATTGCCCGCCGGTCATACTGTCACGCAAATCAGTGGCGCGATTGATCTGATGCCGACGCTGACCTCGCTGGCAGGTGTCACGCCAGTTGCCGATCAACCACTCGATGGGCGTGATCTGTCGCCGTTATTGTTCAAGCAGAACGCGGAATGGCCCGAGCGGATGATCTTTTCGCACTGGGCTGGTCAAGTTAGCGTTAGAACGCAAACCCATCGGCTCGATCATCAGGGCAAGTTGTTTGACATGATCACTGATCCTGGCCAGACCACTCCCGTCACTTCCAAGCAATCCGATATCGCCGAGCGTCTCAAGCGGGCTGTGGATGATTGGCGAAACGACGTCTTTGAAAAGGCGCGTGAGCGATCCCAGCCGAAACAACGCGATGCAGTTGATCCGCGTCCCTTGCCCGTCGGTTATCGCGAGTTCCCGATCACTATGTTGCCCGCACGAGACGGCGAGCCAAAGGGAGGTGTGCAGCGCAGCAGTAACGCTCCGAATTGTTCCTATTTTGTGAACTGGAAAAACCCTGAAGACAGCATGGTGTGGCTGATCGATGTTCAGACGGCGGGCCGCTATGACGTGGTGATCGACTACACCTGTCCCGACGCCGATGCCGGTTCGTTGATTGAACTGAGTGCCGGAAAAAATCGACTGACCGGACGCGTGACTCCAGGTTGGGATCCGCCGCTGTACACCAACCAAGACACCTTGCCACGTCCTCCGGCTGAATCACAGATGAAGGAATTTCGTCCACTAAAACTGGGCGTCCTAACACTGGAATCGGGAGAACAACCACTCACGCTAAAAGCTCTCGAAATCCCCGGTGCCTACGTGATGGACGTCCGTCGCGTGACACTCACCCTAAAATAAGTAATATTCCTGCCGCAAAATCTTCCTGTCGCCCAACAGCGATTCCATCTCTTTGAAAAACTAATGAAAACCATTTCGACGCTATTACTTCTTTTGTGTTTCTCGCCGTGTCTCTCGGCGGCGGATTCTCAACCGAACATCGTGTTTCTGTTGACCGATGATCAAACCTCCAGCACGCTCGGATGTTACGGACATCCGCTGGTGCAGACGCCCCATATCGATGCCTTGGCGAAGCGAGGTGTGCGTTTTTCTAATTCGTTTGTTAGCCAGTCGATATGTTGGGTCAGTCGCACGACATTGTTAACAGGTGTTACAGGACGCAGTTATGGCACGCCTGACGATCCCGAGCAAACGCGCCCAGAAGTTGCTCGTACACTGACCTCAGACGTGCTGCGCGAGCACGGTTATCGGACCGGCTTCTTTGGCAAATGGCACGCGAAGATGCCGCCAGGCTACAAACCGCACGATCACTTCGACGAATTCGAGAGCATCTCCCGCGATCCATTTCATAAGCGGCAAGCCGATGGTTCTTTTCGACATGAGACCGATCTGATCATTGATCGTGGCATTGAGTTTGTAAAACAGCAGCCTGGCAAACCGTTCGCCTTGAACCTGTGGTTCAACGCTTGTCATGCCGAAGACGGCGATCGTCGCCCTGGCCTGCACTTCGCATGGCCCGAGTCGGCCAACGGTCTCTACGACACCGATCTGCCGCGTCCCCGCTTGGACGACCCTGCCATCTTCGAGTCTTTACCGGACTTCTTGAAAACCACGATTAATCGCGAACGCTATTTCTGGCGATGGAACACATCGCAGAAGTATCAAACGAACTTGCAAGCGTACCTGCGTATGGTGACTGGTATCGACAACGCGATCGGACGCTTACAAACGGCGCTTAAAGAAGCAGGATTGGCCGACAACACGATCATCGTTTACTCAGCCGACAATGGCTATCACATGGCCAATCGAGGTCTGGCAGGCAAGTGGTCACATTTTGAAGAATCACTCCGCGTGCCGCTGATCATCGCAGATCCACGTGTCGATTCAAAACATCGTGGCCAAGTGGTCGATGCCCCGGTGCTCAATCTCGATCTGCCAGCGACCTTCTTGGACTTCGCCCAAGTGGATGTGCCTAAGCACTACCAAGGACGCAGTTTGAAGCCAATCGTCAATGGCAAACAGCCAACCGATTGGCGCACCGAGACCTTTCACGAACACTTTGCGGTTCGCAATCGCATTCCTGCTTGGGAAGGAATCCGTACCGAGCAGTTCAAGTACGCACGCTATTTTGATCACGACACCGAACTCTTGTACGACCTGAAGAACGACCCAGATGAATTAACAAACTTGGCGAACGATTCAGAGTTTCAAGAAGTGCTGACGTCGTTGCGAGAAAAGACTGCTGGACGCGTCGCCGAACTAGGCGGACCGCTGGCACCGCTGAAGGGGACATTCAGCGCATCAACGGTGCCGCATCCAGAGATCGCGGCAACGGTGACGATTCGGCCTGGGGCGGACGGTTTTGTCAATCTGTTCAACGGTCGCAACTTGGCCGGTTGGGATGGCGATGCAAAGTATTGGTCGGTTGAAGACGGCGTCATCACTGGACGCACCGACGGATCGCTCAAGAGAAACCGTTTTTTGACATGGAAAGGTGCGACGGTCCGAAACTTTGACTTGCGAGTTCAAGTGAAAGTGACGGCGGGAGGCAACAGCGGTCTGCAATACCGTGGCATTTGTCGTCCAGAACTCGGACTCGATATCGTGACCGGTTACCAGTGTGATGTCGTGGCTGACAATCCGAAATACAACGGAATGCTATACGAGGAGCAAGGGCGACGGATTCTGTCTCACACGGGAGAGAAAGTGATCGTCGCATCCGATGGCCAACCTTGGATCGTCGGTTCACTGCCGATCAAGGAGTTTGCGTCCGATCAATGGCACGAGTACCGGGTACTGGTCGAGGGCAATCACCATCGACATTGGATCGATGGTCATCCCACGGCTGACTTGATCGATTTGGATGAGCAGGGTCGATCACTCGATGGCGTGTTGGCGGTGCAAGTTCACGTCGGGCCAGCGATGATCATTCAGTTCAAAGATTTCAAGATCCAACATCTTCCTGACAACTTGCCGTTGCTCAAGGCCGCCGATCACCCGATCCCCTCTGGTGCAATCGGTGTCAAACCGCAAGGCAATCTGCCCCGGGACTGGAAGCCACCGGTTTACTAGGTCCACGACAGGAAGATTTGACGGCAGGAAAATGTCAAACTAACCCTTACCAAATACGACTTCATGAAAAACATTCTTCTGTTGATATCTTGCGTGTTTGTTTTCGCGATGCAAGCCACATCGGCTGCCGAGCGTCCTAACATGCTGCTGATCTTTACTGACGACCAGGGTTACGGCGATGTTTCGACTTATCATGAATCCGATGTCCGCACGCCAAATATCGACAGTCTTGCGAAAGATGGCATGCTGTTCACGAACATGCGAACCAACGCCACCGTCTGTTCGCCGTCGCGAGCAGCGTTGTTAACGGGACGTTACGCAGATCGAGTTGGTGTGCCGGGAGTGATTCGCACGCAAGCAGAGAATTCCTGGGGTTACTTGGATCCTGGCGTGCCGACGATCGCCGATGAATTGAATGGTGCTGGCTATCACACCGCAATCATCGGCAAATGGCATCTGGGGCTTGCCTCGCCTAATACGCCCAACGAGCGCGGCTTTAGCTTCTTTCACGGCTTCCTCGGTGACATGATGGATAGTTATACCGATCACCGACGGCATGGTAACAACTATATGCGCCGCAATGCCGCAGTGATCAACCCGACGGGTCACGCCAGCGATCTGTTCTCCGATTGGGCAGCCGATTATCTGCGTCAGCGAGCGGACAAAACCGATCAGCCTTTCTTTCTCTACTTGGCATACAACGCACCTCACTTTCCAATCGAACCGCCCAAAGAGTGGCTTGAAAAAGTCAAACAGCGAGCTCCGCAACTTGACGACAAGCGCGCCCAAAACGTAGCCTTTGTCGAACATCTCGACGCTGGCATTGGTCGTGTTTTGGCGACACTGAAAGAGACGGGGCTTGAGCGAGACACGTTGGTCATCTTTACCGCTGACAATGGAGGTTCGCTGCCCCACGCTCAAAACAATGACCCGTGGCGGGATGGCAAGCAAAGCCACTACGACGGAGGTTTGCGGGTACCGTTCATCGCTCGCTGGCCCGAGCACATCGAGGCTGGTTGCACATGCGATTACACCGGTTTGGTGTTCGATCTGTTTCCGACTTTCGTGGAACTAGCCGGTGGCAAGCCCTCCAAAGAACTCGACGCAGTCAGTCTTGTTCCGTTACTCGAAGGCAAGCCGATGACGAGTTCGCGTGATTTATATTTCACTCGCCGTGAGGGCGGACGCGACTATGGCGGTAAAACTTATGAAGCGATCATTCGCGGTCCATGGAAGCTGTTGCAAAACGACCCCTTCAGTCCACTCGAACTCTACAACCTCCAAGACGATCCGTACGAGACAAACAATCTTGTGAAGGTCAATGGAAAAATAGTCAACGAGTTAAGCACGGCTCTTCGCGCCCATATACAGCGTGGTGGTACAACGCCCTGGCAAGAGCCCGCATCGCGTGAAAACTAGACATCGAATTTAACTTCCAAGCATACTCAAAACAGAGACACACCATGAGAGTCTTCAGCCTACTGACGATCTGTTTCCTCGCAGCAATGACGGCCGGCAATGCCGCCGAAAGCCGACCGAACGTTGTTCTGGTGCTCGCCGATGACATGGGGTATGGCGACGTCTCGGCCTACAATCCTGACAGCAAGATCCCCACGCCCAATATCGACCGACTGGCCCACGAAGGAATGAAGTTCACTGATGGACATTCCGCGTCAGGGGTCTGCACACCAACGCGGTACAGTCTGCTCACCGGGCGATATCATTGGCGAACCCGTTTACAAAACGGAGTGCTTGGCGGTTTCTCGCGGCCGCTGATCGCAAAAGATCGTCTTACACTCGGCGGACTCTTTCAACAAAATGGCTATCACACCGCTTGCATCGGCAAATGGCATTTGGGCATGGACTGGCCGCTGAAGGATGGTGAAGTCGCCAATGACTGTGGCAACTTTAGCAAACCGTTCCAAGACGTCTCGCGTGTTGATTACACGGCACCGATTCTCAATGGTCCTGTTGATGTCGGCTTTGAACATTACTTCGGCATCAGCGCGTCACTCGACATGTTTCCGTATGTCTGGATTAACGACCGATTGCCAACCGAAGTCGCGACGGAAACGAAAGCCTTTCACCGCCCCGGTCCAGCCGGCAAAGACTTCGAGGCAATCGATGTGCAACCCGGTATCATCGATCATACGATCGAGTACATCGGCCAACGCGCCGATTCTGCAAACAAAAAAGGAACACCATTCTTTGTCTATGTTCCACTGGCAGCGCCTCACACACCGATCGTGCCAACACCGGAGTGGCAAGGCAAGAGCGGGATCAATCCTTACGCCGACTTCGTTCGCCAAGTTGATGCCGGTATGGGCCGCCTGCTCGCTGCCATCGACAAGTTCGAATTGACCGAGAACACGATCGTCATCTTCACCTCCGACAATGGTTGCTCGCCTCAGGCCAACTTCGACGAGCTACTCAAGGCGGGGCACAATCCCAGTCACATCTATCGTGGACACAAAGCCGATCTGTTTGAAGGGGGACATCGTGTCCCGTTTCTCGTTCGCTGGCCCGGTAAGGTCAAAGCCGACAGCGTATCGGATCAACTGGTCGGTCAGTTCGATTTTTTCGCAACGTTCGCGGAGATGATGGGAGCGGAATTGCCAGCCGATGCTGGTGAAGATAGTGTCAGCTTCTTGCCCGCCCTTTTAGGAACCGACGACAAACTGATTCGTGCAAGCTTGATCAGCCAATCAATTAACGGCAGTTTTGCGATTCGCGACGGTCAGTGGAAACTCGCACTCTGCCCCGGTTCAGGAGGCTGGAGCAATCCGAAACCGGGCCACGACAAACAAAGCGATCTGCCAGCGTTCCAACTTTACGACCTGTCGACCGATCCTGGTGAAACAAAGAATCTCGTGAACCAACATCCCGAGCGCGTGACCCAAATGAAAGCCGCCATGGAACAAGCAATCGCGCGTGGCCGCACGACACCAGGATCTGATCAGAAAAACGACACCAATATTGAGCTAATCAAATAGGATCTATTATCTTCCAGAATTGGATTTAGAATCTCCGTCGTAGGCAGAGCACGCGAATGGTCGCGATTTTGAGTCATCTTAAGTGCCGATCTGCGACCATTCGAAATTCTGCGATGAGCTTAACTAATTGAAGGGCCGAATCGACATTCATTTTCTTGGCGATATTGCTGCGGTGATTCTCTACCGTTTTAGCGCTGATATCGAGCTGGGTTGCAATCTGTTTCGTGAGCCGACCTTCCAAGATCAGTTCCAAGACTTCGTTTTCGCGCGACGACAACAAATCCAATTTGGCGCGTGTGGACGCTAAAAGTTCTCGCCGTTCTCGCTCAGCCGAGTCCTTCACCAACGATTCGTGAACTCGCTCCAAGAAAATGTTGGGCGTGAAAGGTTTCGCTAAAAAATCGATCGCTCCCTGACGCATTGCCATCGTTACATCGGGGATTTCACCATAGCCGCTAATGATCAAGAACGGCAATTGGCAGCCTGCCTCCGATAGCTTTCTCTGCAACTCAAGCCCTGACATTTCAGGTAATTGCAAGTCGAGCACCAAGCAACCGGAGCGGCTTGGATCGAATGACTCAATTAATTCAGTTGGACAAGAAAATGTCTCGCAAGAAATGCTTGCGAGTTTCAGAATGTTGGCCATCGAATCGCGAAGTGGTTGAAAGTCTTCCACAAGGAATACTGTTGTTCCGTCCATGTCGTTGCCAACTGATCGCTGAGATACGTGCTGAGGCGCCCCACTTCAGTCCGTTACTGTGGATATCGACTCACCATTCCGCTTCGCCGTAGGGAAAACCCTTAAATGGCACAATGCCTACCATCAATAAACCTTTCCCATTGTAGTGTTCCCCAGTGCCCGACAGAGATTCTTAAAAACGACTGGCAAAATGGGACTGATGAACAAATTGAAATCTATTCAGCCGAATCAAACTGGCACCCCTAAAAGTCTTGCGATCAAATGCTCGCTGTTCTGTTGGGGTCTGATGCTGCTCGCTGGAACTGCTGTTCTGGCAAACTACTCATCTTCTCCAGGAAGTCGGTTTGACGCGAAACTCCATTGCACCACGTTCAATTCGTGGCCATCTGACTGCACGATGGTTGCTCACGCCACGCAACCGACGCTGCTGGTTTTTGTACACCCAAAATGTCCATGCACTCGCGCTAGCGTCCGTGAATTGATGCTGGTGTTGGCCGATCCTAAAATCGATATCAGCGTCGTTGCGTTGTTCTATTGCCCAAAGGATGAACAATCCGTGTGGGCTCATACCGATCTCTGGTCAAGCATGGCTCAAATTCCAAATTGCATCCTACAGGTCGATCATGACGGTATCGAAACCGCAAAATTCGGTGCGATGACCTCTGGCCACGTGATGCTCTACAACACGAATGGCGATCGAACGTTCAGCGGTGGCATTACGTGTGGACGTGGACATGAAGGTAATAATCCAGCACGACATGCGCTGACCCAGATCCTAAATGGCGAGAAGGTTCTCCAAAACGACTACCCTGTATTCGGATGCTCGATTATCAGCATACCCTTCACGAGGAACGAGTCGTGATTGGAGTACAAGGCTCAACAGATTCCATCGAAGCGCTACCTATCGCCTCGCGAAAACAACGCGCGGACGCATTATTGGTGGAACATCAACATCAGATATGCCGCCAGTCTGACTACCTATTCTTAGTTCTGATGATCGCGCAGTGGCTCGGAGGAATCCTTCTCGCCGTTTGGATCTCACCTCAGACCTGGAACGCCGCGACTCCACAGATTCACATCCACGTTTGGACGGCTATCTTTTTCGGCGGTGCAATCTCGATCGCACCGATCGCGTTGGTAATACTTTGCCCTGGCGAAATTGTCACTCGGCATGTCATTGCGGTAGCGCAAGTATTCTGGTCGGCGCTATTTATTCATCTTTCCGGTGGCAGAATCGAAACGCACTTTCACATTTTTGGCTCACTCGCTTTCCTGGCTTTTTACCGAGATTGGAGAGTACTGCTGACGGCCAGCGTCGTGGTTTCTACCGATCACATGATTCGCGGTTCTTGGTGGCCCCAGTCTGTCTATGGCATTGCGATCGCCACGCCATACCGCTGGATAGAACATGCTTGGTGGATCATCTTTGAAGATGTATTCTTAGTGATTTCATGCCTCCGCAGCCAGCGAGAAGTGAAAGAAATCTGCGAGCGCCGAGCAGACCTTGAAATTACCAATTCAGAAATTGAAGAACGCATTCAACGACGGACGCAAGAGCTAGACGATTCGCGAGCACGTCTGAAACAAGAATTGGTTAAACATCAACGGACACAGATAGAGCGTGAAGAACTTTTCTCGGATCTAGCAAAATTCTCACGAGCTGCTGGCATGGCAGAAGTCGCAACGGGCATTCTGCATAACGTAGGCAATGTACTCAATAGTGTCAACGTATCAACGAATATCGTTATTGATCGATTGAGATCAAGTCGTGTCGACACGCTTGTCAAAGCAGCGGACGTCATCTCTACACAAAACAATTTGCCAACATTCCTCTCCGAGGATCCACGGGGGAAAAACTTTCCACGATTCTTCCATGAGCTCGCGGCAAATCTGAGTTCCGAACGAGATACGCAGCTCGAAGAGTTACGTTCGTTAGCGAAGAACATCGATCACATCACCGATATCGTCAGCAAACAACAATCATTCTCTCAGATCTGCGGAAACATGGAAGAAATTGATTTGCTGGAACTCGTAGAAGATGCGTTGAAAATCGACGAAGCCGCATTTGTCCGACACAACGTTTCGGTCGTTCGCAACTTCGGCAATCTGCCGTTGATTCTGACCGAGCGGCACAGTGTGATGCAAATCCTGGTCAACCTGATCAAGAACGCGAAACAATCGGCAAATGACTCAGGAAAGATTGAGAAAACGCTGACGCTTACTATTACTAGCGACGACACATCCGCCACGATTCAAGTGAACGACAACGGACAGGGAATCGAACCAGAGAACTTGTCCAAAGTTTTCACGCATGGATTCACAACAAAGCTAGAAGGGCATGGATTTGGCCTCCATAGTTGCGCACTAACAGCTCAACGTTTGTGCGGCTCCTTATCGGTTCAAAGTGACGGGATTGGGCACGGTGCGACGTTCACATTGCGACTCCCACTCAAAACGGCGACACTATGCAAAATATAGATAACTCCAAATTGGAGCAACCTAATCGCCGTGTGTTGGTCATCGACGATAATCCAGCCATTCACAACGACTTCCGCAAAATCTTTGCATCCAGCCGCATGGATACATCGCTTACGAAAATGGAGTCGGAATTCTTCGGCGAGCCATCGTCGGAAACGGAATACAATTTCTACGTCGAACTCGATGCGGCACTCCAGGGCGAAATCGGCGTCGAAAAAGTATCGGTGGCTTTGCAAGAAGAGCGGCCCTATGCGGTGGCGTTTGTTGACATGCGCATGCCTCCAGGCTGGGATGGTCTGACGACGATTGAAAAGCTTTGGTCTGTCGATCCTGAGTTGCAAGTTGTTATCTGCTCTGCGTTCTCCGACAACTCGTGGACGGACATTTGCAAACGACTTGGACGATCGGATCGATTGCTGATTCTTAAAAAACCGTTTGACAATGCAGAAGTCTGTCAATTCGTGCTCGCGCTGACTGAGAAATGGAATCTGGCCAAGCGTGCGAAACTGAAACAAAATGAATTGGCGAAGCTAGTTGATATTCGTACGAAAGCACTCAAAGAGAAGGATATCGAATTGCGGCAGAAGCATAAACTAGAAGCCGTCGGTTCCTTGGCTGGTGGCGTTGCTCACCAATTCAATAATTTGCTGCAAACGATCCGCGGTTACACTTGTTTTGTGCGTGATGCTTTGCCAATCGACAGCCAATCGTTTGACGATCTCGGCCACGTTATCGCAGCGACGGATCGCGCCGCAGGAATCGCTCGCCAACTCTTGGGTTTCAGTCGACGCCGACCGCCACAAAAAGCTCACCTCGATTTGATTGACATCGCCAATGAAACACTCGGTTTGATTAAACCGCTGTTACCAACCAACGTTGAGCTTCACGTCGACTTTTGCGAGACTCCTGTCCATGTCTTTGCTGATGCAGACTTGCTGTCACAAGCGATATTGAATCTTTGCATCAACGCGTGTGATGCAATGGAAATGGGGGGGCGATTGTCCATTAAGATTGAGAAACTAGCCTTGGGACAGAATGCTAGCGTTACCGTTCAACCAATGCTTGATCCCGGCGAATACGCCGCCGTATCGGTCGCAGACACCGGCAGGGGAATCGTCGAAGAAACCCAGGATCGCATTTTTGAACCGTTTTATACAACAAAAGAACCTGGAAAAGGCACAGGCATGGGTTTGCCAATCGTCTTCAGTTCAATGCAAGACATAGGCGGTACTGTTACTGTCGAAAGCAAAGTCGGCCTTGGTTCAACGTTTCGGCTCTATCTCCCTATTCCAAAGAATGTTTCTCTTTACGAATTAAGTGATTCTGGCGAGACGGAAGCAATTTCGCATCTTCGCGATGCAGCCCTTTTCAATGAAGTCGAAAACAACACGCACTCAACAAAGTGACGATCCAATGCAAAACCTAAACGATGCAATAGCGAAGAATTTAGTGCGTTCGACGATTCTTATTGTCGATGACGAGCAAACCGTTAGTGAGGTCCTGCGACGAGTTTTGAGTCGCGCGGGATATTCATGCGTCGTCGCGTCAAACGCGACTGACGCGTGGAGCTATGTGCATACGCATGATATTGATTTGGTCACGCTGGATGTGAACATGCCTGAGCAATCAGGCCTCTCACTCTTGCCAACATTGCAACAAGAGTTCCCTGACATTGCGGTAATCATGCTGACCGCCGTTGGTGCTGTCGAAACCGCGATTGAAGCGCTCACAAATGGCGCGTCCGATTTTCTCACAAAGCCAATTGATTTTGACCACCTTTTGCGTTGTGTTCATCGCGTGCTGAAACAACGCGAGTTGCGACTTCAAAAAAATCGCTACACCAGGGAACTCGAAGCAAACATTCGCAAACGCGATGAAACCTTGCGTTCATCGGACGAACAAACGGTTCGGCTTCTTGTACAAGCTTCTCTCTATCGCGATGAAGAAACGGGAGAGCATATCCAGAGGGTGGGCACTGCCAGTGCGGTACTTGCCCTGGCGATGGGTTGGTCGCCGGAGAATGCGACGCGAATACGTTTGGCTGCTCCGCTGCATGATGTCGGTAAGATCGGCGTGCCTGATGGGATTCTACAGAAAGCGGGCGAGTTGAATGCGGATGAGTTTCGCGTCATGCAATCGCACGTCGTGATTGGTGCCAATCTGCTTTCTGGCTGTACGTCTCCGACTCTTAAGCTCGCAGCGGAGATTGCACTGAATCATCATGAACGCTGGAATGGTGCCGGGTATATGAACGGACTGTCGGGCACAGACATACCTCAAAGTGCAAGGATTGTCGCCGTTGTCGATGTCTATGATGCCTTGACTCACGATCGCGTTTATCGACCGGCGATTCCAGAGAGAATAGCATTAGAAATGATTCGAGACGAAAGAGGGTCGCATTTTGACCCTGAAGTGGTCGACGCATTCTTTGACATACTGCCGTCGATAAATGAAATTAGCGATCTAACGTCTGATGATGACTATTGCATGCCATCCTTCACGTCCCATGAGCGGAGAATGGGTGGGATAGGCTTCCAGCCTGTCGACTCACTCTTGATAGGTCACTCTTGACAGGCTGAAAGCCTATTCCAGATTTGCTACGTCAACTGTACGGTTGCCCACGATGTGACAATGTTTTGCAACATAGGTTGCGAACACGTCGACAACTTGCGACACTAAGTAGGCTTGGCAATGGGTGACGCCCGTTTCGTGCCAGATTATGGGACGACATCGGCAATGCGATCACGATCCCGAACAAGACTGGGCGTGTCACGATTTAATGTCTGATTCAACAACTGCGGACCTATCGACATTCATACCTGATCAGTCGCGACTAGCTGCGATCGTCAATTCGTCCGACGATGCCATCATTAGCAAAACGCTGGAAGGGATTATCACAACCTGGAATCCAGGCGCAACCAAGATCTTTGGTTATTCCGAGCAGGAGGCAATCGGGCATTCGATAACGATGTTGATCCCTGGGGATCGAATTGAAGAGGAAGCGGAGATCCTTCGCCGAATCGCAAGCGGTGAAAGTGTGCGGCACTTTGAAACCGTTCGCGTTCGCAAAGACGGCATAAAGATCGACATATCGACAACCGTCTCGCCCATCGTCGAAAAAGGGGGTGTGATTATCGGTGCTTCCAAAATAGCACGTGATATCACAGAGCAGAAACGCCTACAGCATCATTTCAGGCAGAACCAAGCGGACTTTCGCGGTATCTTTGAACAAGCCGCAGTTGGTGTTGCGCATGTGACCCTCGATGGTCGATTCAAGCTCGTCAATCAACGCTACGCAGATATTTTGGGCAGGACGCTCGAACAGATGCAAGCTTGTACATTTCAGGAAGTCACCCATCCTGATGATTTAGACAGCGATCTTGAGTTGTCGCGACAATTGCTTGCTGGCGAAATCTCCACTTACTCTTTAGAAAAACGTTACCTTTATCCCAACGGCACACCGACCTGGATAAACCTTACCGCGTCGCTTGTTGTCGATTCGCTGGGTGAACCACAATATTTCGTGGCAGTCGTTGAAGATATTAACAAACGAAAATGGATTGAGAGGAGACTTAGCGATAGCGAGAAGCTATTTAGAACGATGGCCAATTCGATCCCACAATTGGCATGGTACGCGGACGCGAGTGGGCATGTTGATTGGTACAATGATCGTTGGTTTGAATATACCGGAACGACGCCTGCGCAAATGAAAGGCTGGGGATGGCAAAGCGTTCACGACCCTGATCGGTTGCCGCATATTCTTGAAAGATGGACAGACGCGATCGCGACGGGAAATCGATTGGAAATGGAGATTCCAATCCGTGGGGCCGATGGAGTCTTTCGGACTTTTTTGACCCGAGTCGAACCGGTCTATAACGCTGAGGGAAAAGTTGGGCGCTGGTTCGGTACGAGCACTGACGTTGAATCACTCAAGCAGCATGAAGAAAAAATTCGACTGTTAAACGTGCAATTAGAACAACGTGTGGCAGAGAGGACGTCGCAGCTTGAAGCAGCCAATGCGGAACTAATGCAAAGTCGAGCTGAAATAACAAGCATTTTTGAGTCATTACCAGGACTGTACTTAATTCTCACGCTTGATTTTACGATCGTCTCGGCAAGCGACGCTTACTTAGAAGCTACCATGACGAAACGCGATGTAATCTTGGGACGCAACATCATTGAGGTTTTCCCCGATAATCCCGAAGACCCTAATGCAACCGGCGAAAAGCAACTACGAGCCTCGTTGAATCGCGTCAAGGAGAACGCCGTAACGGACACGATGGCAATTCAGAAGTACGACGTCCGTCGGCCAGATGGCACCTTTGAGGTGCGTTATTGGAGCCCCGTGAACTCACCCGTTTTTGGTGGTGACGATGCGATCAAGTATATCGTTCATCGCGTGGAAGAAGTCACTGCATTCATGCAGCACAAGTTACAAGCGTCCAACGACGGTGACGACCTAACCGCTCGCGTACAACAAATGGAAGCTGAGGTTTTTCAAAGCTCGCAGAAACTTCAGGCAACTAATGAACAACTCGAAGCTGCCAATCATGAACTGGAGGCGTTCACGTATTCCGTCTCTCACGATTTGCGTGCGCCGTTACGAGGCATTGATGGATACGTGAAAATGCTGGCGGAGGACTTCGCGGATCGACTCGATAGCGAAGGGAATCGCATGCTAGAAGTTGTCAGCAGCGAAGCGAGACGCATGGGAAGACTGATCGACGACTTACTGGCTTTCTCGCGACTTGGGCGGCAGTCGTTAACGAAAACACCGGTGGATATGACTGCACTTGCTTCAGAAGAGTTTGAGAAAGCCGCAGCGACAGTTGCGTTTGAGCCGCAATTTGAACTTCAACCGCTACCACAAGCTCATGGTGATGCCGGCATGTTGCGACAAGTCTTCGCCAACCTGATCCGAAACGCGGTAAAATTTAGCAGTCGTCAGCCGACTTCACGGATCGAGATTGGTTTTCGGCATCTCGACGGTCAATGTGAGTATTATGTCAAGGACAACGGTGTGGGGTTCGATGAAAAGTACTCGCACAAGCTGTTTGCAGTTTTTCAACGACTGCACAGTGAAGAGGAGTTCGAGGGTACCGGAGTAGGACTGGCTCTTGTGCAACGGGTCGTTGGTCGTCATGGAGGGCAAGTTTGGGCTGCGGGAAAGCCTGGAGAAGGTGCCACCTTTACGTTTAGTCTTCCTATCGATTCGCAATTTTTTAAGACAGATTCATGAGTGACCAAATTGACGTTGAAATTTTGCTGGTGGAAGACAATTCACGCGATGCTGAGATGACGATGCGAACATTGCGTAAAGCCAAGTTGGCGAACGGAATTGTTCACGTGAAAGATGGCCAGGAAGCATTGGATTGGCTATTTGGCAACGGCGTCTACGCAGATCGCAATATCAGCTCAAAGCCAAAATTTGTATTGCTTGACCTTAAGCTGCCAAAAGTTGATGGCCTTGAAGTTTTGCGGGCAATGCGCGACGATGAACGCACGCGTTTAATTCCCGTTGTCATCATGACATCGTCGAATGAACAGTGCGACTTGGTAAAAAGCTACCAGCTTGGCGTGAGCAGCTACGTAGTGAAGCCCGTTGAATTTGAGAGTTTTGCTGCCGCCGTCTTAGAGCTTGGTCATTACTGGCTGCTCGTCAACCAATACCCTAAATAGCCCGTGAGCAAAGGCCATTATGAGCCGACCACTTCGCGTTCTGGTTGTCGAAGACAACAAGATTGATGCGGAACTCATTGTTCGAGAATTGCGCAGCGCGGGGTTCGCGCCTCAGTGGGAACGCGTCGAGACAGAAGCAGGTTTTCGTGTGGCGATTGAGTCTTCGCCGGATTTGATTCTCAGCGATTTCACCATGCCCCAGTTTGATGGATTGGCGGCGCTGTCGATTCTTCGTGAAAGCGGCAAAGACATCCCGTTTATTCTCGTCTCGGGTACGGTGGGTGAAGAAATTGCCGTCGAATCGATGCGAAGAGGCGCGAGCGACTATCTGTTAAAAGACCGACTGGGTCGGCTTGGTTCCGCCGTCGAACGCGCGATCGAAGAAACTCGCCTTCGCCACGAGCGTATGTTCGTTGAAGATCGCTTGAATGCGTCAAAAATGCGGTATCGGCGGTTGTTTGAAGCAACTCGCTATGGCATTCTGATTTTAGATTTTCAAACAGGAGCCATTCAAGATATCAATCCATTTTTGGTCGGTCTGTTT
Source organism: Rhodopirellula sp. (assembly GCA_041740155.1). Lineage (GTDB taxonomy): Bacteria > Planctomycetota > Planctomycetia > Pirellulales > Pirellulaceae > Rhodopirellula. The sequence goes on along the minus strand of JBGSMN010000160.1, from coordinate 29,594 downwards.
GGCATCAGCAAGGAAGATTGTCTCGGAAGATTTGTTTGGGACATCAGTTCGATGAATCGAATGATTCCCAGCGAATCAAGGTTTCATGAGTGGAAGCACGGTGAGCCGCACGACGTCGATCTCCTACCGCTAGACACGATCGACGGACGGCAGATCATTGTCGAATGCCTACGCAATGTGTATGACACCGATGAGTCGCGGTTGTTGCAGCTAAGCCTTCGAGACATTTCGGATCGCGTCAAAGCGGAGGAGTCGCTACGACAAAGCGAGGCCCGATTGCGAATTGTTACCGATCGCGCCCACGTCGGATTGGTTGTCATCAATTCTGATCGTCGATACACGTTTGCTAACGCTGCCTATGCAGAAATTTTTAATTTGTCGTCGCGTGATCTGCTGGGAAAAACGGTGGCAGAGATCTTGCCATCAGTCTACTATCACCACATTCGCCCGCGTTTGGATGAAGCGTTTACAGGAAAACGCGTGGGATACGAACTGCAAGTACCGGCCTCAATGGGGACGCGATCTATTGTTGTTACTTATGAACCGGTAATCACCGACGAGGTCGTGACCAGCATCGTCGTGGTTGTGATCGATGTTACGGAGAAGAAAGCGACCGAGACCTTGCTTCGTATTCAAGACCGTGCGATGCAAGCAGCTAGCCAGGGTATCGTGATTGTTGACGCGATGCAGCCAGATTTTCCAATCATCTTTGCAAACCGAGGATTCGAGTCCATCACGGGATATTCCTTGTCAGAGACAACTGGGAGAAACTGTCGTTTTCTTCAAGGCGACAATACCGATCCGATTCACGTTGGGATGATACGCGATGCGATCGGCGAGTCGCGTGACATTACGGTTGAATTGCTCAACTATCGCAAAGACGGCATGTCGTTTTGGAATATGATTTCAATCACACCCGTATGGGACGAAGCGGGACAGTTGACTCATTACGTTGGCTTTCAGTCTGACGTCACCGCACAGCGAAGTACGGAAGAACAACTTCGCCAGGCACAAAAAATGGAAGCGATTGGCCAAATGGCCGGCGGTATTGCTCACGACTTTAATAATATACTAACGGTCATCGACGGTTACACTAGCATGTTGCTTGATGAGGTCTCTGTGAATGAACAGTCGGCCGGATACCTGCGAGAGATTCAAACAGCGAGTGCGTTCGCTTCCGGCCTGACGCGACAACTGTTGGCTATCAGTCGGCGTCAAATCAGAACGCCTGAAGCATTTGACTTCAATAGTGAGATTGCCGAAACCGTTAAATTGCTCGGGCGATTGATTACCAACAACATTGCGCTCGATGTGTCGCTCTGTTCCGATTCTAACTTTGTTTGGGCGGATCGCGGTCAGGTATCACAGATACTGATGAACTTAGTCATCAATGCGCGCGACGCAATGCCCGAGGGAGGCAGACTTCGCGTTAGCACCGAGACGTGTACTCTCTCCGAGCAGAAACTCAACGCTGGCATGAAACTGAATCCCGGAAAGTATGTCGTTTTGATTGTCAGCGACGTGGGCTGTGGCATGTCAGCTGATGTTGTGGCTCGTATCTTTGATCCGTTCTTTACGACGAAACCCAAGGGCAATGGAACGGGCTTGGGGTTAGCCACCGTTTACGGCATCTTGGTTCAAAGTAACGGCAGCATCGAGGTTTCGAGCGAAGTTGGCGTGGGAACAACGTTCCGCGTGTTGCTTCCCAGTATACCACCACCCGAAAACTTGGCCTCATGCGCATTGGTATCAGACCACGTGCTGGGCGGCTCCGAGACGATTTTAATTGTTGAGGATAATGCAACGCTTCGAAGGGTGGCGTGTGAACAACTGACTGGTTATGGGTATGCGGTTCTTGAGGCTGCCACTGGTGAGGAGGCGATTGAGTTGTTTTCGGAACATCCGTCACTGATTCAATTAGTGATTACAGACATCATGATGCCCGGCATGTCTGGCAACGAGTTGGCGGATGCGTTGGTCAAATGCAAGGCGAACATCCGAATCATCTTCATGTCTAGCCATGTGGGTGACAACGAACTAAGAGAACGATTGCAGCAACCCACGATCCATTTTCTCCAGAAACCTTTCGGCATGACGGAACTGGCAATCAAAGTGGGCGACGTGTTAAGAAGAAATCTTCAGCCGTCTGCGTGACGCTGTTAGGGTAGGCCACCGATTGAAGAACAGAGAGCAACTGCTGAAACATTCGTCTACGGACCACACCAAGTGCTCCCCGTTTATTGCTTAGGATCGCTCGAACAGTAACTGTCCAGGTATGTGATCCTGCATCAGTTTGTTGGCTTAACGCACGTAGCAGCGTCTCACCAAGACGTTGCATGCCACGAGTCTCGGAGAGACTCGCCGACATGTTTTGCTGATTAACTTGTGCAGCGGTACTTACTTTTTCCAGAACGAGTCCTAGCAGGCTGTTGATTTTGTTGAATCCCGCTTCTATTTTGTTTAACATTCAGCCAAAGGTGTCCTCTTAGGACGGAACGTACGCCTACGGCTAACGGTTAAACGACTAGCTCAATAGCCCGCTAGCGCCGCTTTCGCTAAATGATGTACGTCTGATTGGGCAGACGAACCATCTATGGCGATTTGCCACAATGCTTTCGCCACTTCTAAATTCTGCTTACGTTCGAACCGCATGCCAAGGACATAAGCAACTTCGGCTCGCATCGATTCGGGCAGCGACGACAACAAAAATTGCCAGCCCAAGGGCGCTGGCAGACCTTTCCATGCTAAACCCAATTGCAGAAACGTCGGCAACGAGAGTTGGTTGTCGACATAGGCTTGAAATGACTTTTGTGCCAACGCAGTTGTGGCTTCTCGTTGTTCGGCCGTTCCGGCTTCCCCGAAAGCGCCCTCCCACATCATTTGCGATGCGAGCAAAACAAGGAACGAACCGACATCCTCGACCACCGACGAATTTCCCATCGCGCTTTGTTGAATCCGTTTATACCCTGACTCCGAATGACACAGGCGATTCATCATGGCGAAGCTAATCGGAAACTGATCCACGATCGCCCCCGTTCCGGGCATCGAACTCAATCGTTTTTGCAAGAACTGCAAGTCTTTACGAAATTCTTCCTCTGTGACATTCCCGCTCAAGCCTCGTAACCACATCATGCGTGGCACTAACTCTACCTTGTCCGTCAAATCAGAACCGAAGACAGAATCTTGTGGCATCAACGCGGCTGCTTTTTGCCATGCTTGATTCGCTTGTTCAACTTTGTCCAGTTGGAGATAAGCAAACCCCAAGAGCAGCCCGCCATCGACAATCACTTCCAGCAACTCGGCAGGTTCGTCCATCAGCGGCTGCAATCGGTCGACCACCTCAGACCAACGATGTTCGGCGGCAAGAATTCGTATCTGCTCCAACTTGATCCCTTGTAACCAGGCATTCACCGATGGCAACGTTTGAGTTGCTCTCGCTTCCAGCGTACTTCGTGTGCTTTCCAGCACTTTCGCCAATTCATCAGTCATTCGCGACGGTTGGCCTAAAGCGCGGTCAACGTAACCTCGCCTTCTCAAATCTTCTAACAGGTACACGGCATCTATCGATCTGACATTTGCCGTGTTTTTATCCAGCACCTGCTGCAAACGCACTAAATGCGGCAGCGACTCTTCCGTTCGCCCCTGAAGCCGCAGCGCCATCACGATCTGCCAACGCGCACCGTCTAACGCCGATTCATCCATCTCAAAATAGCGAGCAACCTCTTGCAGCGCCGCCAATCGCTCGGCAGTTCCCGGTTGAAGCAAATGGCGACGTCGGCTGAGCGATCGAAGATAAACATCGAAAATCTCTCGCCGCATGTCGTCAGAAATGACGCCTGTGATCTTCGGCAGCGGGTGTTGTAATCGCAGCGTCTGACACAAGGCATCGGCTTCTGGATACTTTTCCTGAGATAAGAACAACGTCCAAAGTTGAAACTTCGCTTGAACGATAATAGGGTCGTCCTCCGTCGACTGAGCCAACTCCATCAGCGTTCGACGAGCATCTTCGGGGCGATTGAGTCGGACGAAGCACGACGCCGTTTTTAGCAACGCTTCTTTGTGCGTCCGGCTGTTTTTCTCGGTTGACGAAGCGGCGAGTTGTTCCGTGTAAGCATCCAGGGCATCGGCGAATTGTCCGCGTCGAAAGAGTTCGTCTCCCTGTTGCAAAGCATTATCCGTCTCGGCTGCAATGGATCGTCGCACGACCAATTGCTCGACTTTCGTATTCTCTAGAAATAACCCCCAATGGCCTCTCTCGACGGCGCGTGGAGGAAAAAAGTCTTGAAAGATCAGCGGCGAATGTTGATCGACCTGCACTTGCAACTGCTCTCCCTCGCGACGTGCCACCAATCGCGATGTTCCCGCACGCAGTGTCAATTGCTCTTCTCGAAGCACTGCGGTTCCCCGACGAATCGAGAGTGTCGCCGATCGCTCCGTACTTGATCGCTGAAGCATAAAGGTATAGTTTTGCAGCCCCCAAGAAAATCTTTCGGTCGCCGTTGCAAAGTCCCAAACACGAAGGCTTCCGATTGCATTTGCAGCAACACCCCAGTCGCCCGAGGGCGCGATTTGCAATCCGTAACATCGGTTTCGCAGGTCAGGCAGAGTTCGCAAAACGGTCTTTCGCGTTGTATCCCAAAGCTTGATCGTGCCGTTCTCGTAACCGGCTGCTAACACGTTTCCAGAATGGTCATACGACAAGGAATAACATCCCGCTTCGTAACCTTGCAACGAAGCCAATTCGGAAAGCGTGTCCACCGAATAAAGCTTGACGATTCCTCCCACGAAGGATGCCGCGATCTGCTGACCGCTGCCGTTCATGGCGACGCTGACGATCTCCGTTTGCGGTGGACTGAACACTTCTTGTCGTAGCTTTCCCGTCGCGACATCCCAAACCTGGATCGCAGAATCTCGAGTCGTTGCGACTAACGATTTGCATGAATGATCACACGTCAATTTAAGCACGCCCCGTGATGGATGCTCAAAGCTGGCGACAAGCGACATATCCGGCAACGCGTATTGCACGACCTTGCCACCTTTCTCTCCGTCGCCAACACCGACGAACAAATGTTTGCCGTCGTGAGAAACAATCAAGGGTGGCCCCGATGGACCGACCGTTCCCTGCCAATAGTCGATCGTGGGCAATATAATCGTTTGCTGTAACACTCGATCTTTCAAGTTCCAAACGCGAAGCTTGCCGTCGCGTGAAGAGCTGTAGAGTGTTTGAGAATCAGGGGAATATGCCAAGCCCGATGTCCCATGATCGTTGGTCTCAAGTTGGTAGATTTCATCGCCAGACCGAGCGTCCCACACAAAGATCGATTTCCCGTCCATCGATCCGGTTGCGATAGTCTGTTCATCGGGAGCTATCACCACGGCGGAGACGAATGCTCGGTGCATTCCATGAGCATTTAATAACACAGCGGCTTGTGAACCAGGTTCCATACTCAAGCTGAGTTCAACCTGAAAATTACCTTCGCATGGTTGCGTCGATTGAATCGGGTCTTCGCTTTGCGTAACAAGCGATGCGTTATCGGAGGAGATTTCAAGTTCAGGCAGAATTGATTGAACGGCTTGACGATTCACAAACGGAGCTTTGAGATCAACCGTTCGTTCCCACAAGCCGAAGCGTCGGTCGGACACGCGTCTCAAATCAGCGGCTCGCGAGGCAGATCGTGGTTCTAACAACGCAATGGAATCTTCGATCGATTGTCGATCGGTATCCGTCAAGCGACCTAGCCGCAGATACTCGTTGATATAACGCTCCAGTCGATCGGAAACTTGTTGCTCCATTGCAACAGCTTCGGTCGGAGCGATTCCTCGCAGTTCCGTTATCTGCGGTTCGACATCGGTTAGCGCCACTGGTGTCCAATCGGCTTGGTTCAGTGATGCTTGAATCGTTCCCACGGTTCGCGTGACGTGCAGCGTTCTAGCGACTCGCGGCATGGCGAGCGCAACTCCGGTCAAGACGATTGCCAATGTCGCGGCCAAACTGGCAACCAGCGGATACTTACGCGTCAGTCGCCAAGCGTGTTGCCAGACATTGCGTCGACGGGCCAAGATCGGTTCACCGCGTGCAAATCGTTCGAGGTCATCTGCTAAAGCGTTCGCCGACACATAACGTTCGTTCGGTCGCTTGGCCATCGCTTTGACGCAGATCGTTTCCAAGTCGCGATGGATCACCGGGTTTTGGCGACGGATCGAGGGTGGCTCCGAATTTTGTACTTGCTGCAAGACTTCCGATAGCGTTCCTTGAAATGGCGGTTGACCAGCCAGCATGTCGTAGAGCATCGCTCCTAGTGAATAGATATCTGCGGCTGGTCCCACTGCGTTTGCTTTGCCAGCGGCTTGTTCAGGTGCCATATACGCGGGCGTGCCAAGCAAATCGCCTGACATGGTGAGTCCATCGTTGAGCGACATATCTTTCGCTAGGCCAAAGTCCATCAGCATCGGCGATTCCGATTTTGTTTCGACCATGACGTTCGATGGCTTGAGGTCGCGATGGACCACGCCTTGATCGTGTGCGAATTGGACCGTGCGAGCGACGATGGCCATCATCTCGGCGAGTCGGGTGGGACTAGGTTTAGTTTTTTGAAGCCATCCGCGTAATGTGGTGCCATCAATAAACGCGAGACAAATGTAGGGTTGCTGTCCCGCGATGGAATCGCGAACTTCGTAGATCGGGCAAATATGTGGATGCCGCAATCTCGCTGCCGAACGCGCTTCGCGGAGAAATCGCTCGCGTTCTTGGGGCGTGCCTACGTAGCCAGCACGAGGCATCTTGATGGCGACGATGCGATCGAGTGTTATGTCGCGAGCTCGGTAAACGACACCCATGCCTCCTTCGGCCAAATAGTCGATCACTTCATATCCAGCGATCTGGGGGAGATCTTGCCGGCCCTTTAACTTTCGCCACAAACTTGGTTCGGCGTTGCCACGAAAAGAAAGCGTAGTCTCTTGATCGTGAGATGTTGCCGCCAGCGTCGGCAGCTCCCCAGCTGGCTCGACTTTTGAAGTTACCGTCGGCTGCTCAGCCTTCGAGGAATCGGTCTGGGGACGCAGCGAAATCGTCTGGTCATCCGAGTTCGGTTCCATCATGTCTCTCAAAATTACAACCGATTCACCTGGGGGCACCTGCAACTCCCACTATGTTAGCAGAAAGAATTTTTGGTCGCAATTCGCTGCTCCGTTTGCGGTCGAAACGCTTGCGTTTGCGATTTTCACCCATCGATTTCACTGTTTGTCAAACACCTTTGATGAGGTGGCTCGACGGCAGTGATGACTTGATTTGGTTTGCGGTTATACGAATGAACAAGCACTGGCAAAGAAAACTTAGAATCTTCCGTGAACACAAGACTAACAAACAAACGAATCGTGATCGCTGGCGGCAGCGGTTTTTTGGGTCTATCTATGGCGAGCTCGTTTGCCGCTGAGCGTGCGGAGGTCACGATTCTGTCACGGTCTGTCCCACGCGCCGCTGGGTCTTGGCAGCATCGCTTCTGGGACGGGCGAACGCTCGATGACTGGGCGGCAGCAATTGACGGGTGTGACGCAGTTGTCAACCTTGCGGGTCGTACCGTGAACTGTATCAAGACGCCCGATCACTGTGACGAGATTGTGAGGTCTCGCGTCGAATCGACTCGGGTGCTTGGCGAAGCGATGCGTACAGTTAACTCACCGCCGCCGGTATGGGTGCAGATGAGTACGGCTCACATTTATGGCGATCCGCCATCGGCTGTTTGCACCGAATCATCAGGCGAAGGCATCTGGCTTGCTCCCACAGTAGCGCGGGCATGGGAAACAGCGTTTGCGGAGCGTAAGTTGCCTGACCAACGTGGTGTCGTGATGCGAACCAGTTTTGTCATCGGACGCGATCGTGGTTCTGGCGGCGGAGCACTGGGAACGTTGAGGTTGATCACAAAACTAGGACTGGGCGGCAAAGTCGCTAGCGGCACGCAGGGTATGTCATGGATTCATGAGCACGATATCAACGCGATTTTCATGCGGGCAATCATTGACGAGACGATGTCGGGAGTCTACATCGTATCCTCGCCGAACCCAGAGAGCCAAGCCAATTTTATGAGGACATTGCGTAAAGTTATGGGGATGCCGATTGGATTGCCAGCGTTTGCATGGATGGTTCGCATCGGAGCACCGTTGTTCGTGCGGACGGATCCTGAACTGGTGCTGTATGGTCGCTATGTGATTCCAAAACGATTGATGGACGAAGGTTTTCAGTTTCAATTTCCTGAACTCGATCCTGCATTGAGAGATTTGCATGAAGGCAAGAACTGATCGCACTTGGCCGGTGCCGAGACAACCGTGGGTCATGCGGATGACATGGTCGGAGCTACTGTTCGCACATTGGCAGGTCGATCCCGACACAGTGGCATCGTTGCTTCCAGCGGGCGTTACATTGGACACACGCGATGGCAAAGCTTGGGTGGGTGTAGTTCCGTTTTTGATGTCCGATGTTGCGCCTCGATATTGTCCTGCACTACCGAGTGTAAGCCGATTTCTGGAATTAAACGTGCGAACGTACGTCACCATTGGCGGAAAACCTGGCGTGTGGTTCTTCTCACTCGATGCAGCCAATCGCATTGCGGTTCGCGTGGCGCGAACGACGTTCAACTTGCCGTACATGGATGCGAGAATGTCGATGCATTGCGACGATGAGGGAACAACTACTTATCAAAGTTTGAGAACGCATCGTGGCGAACCGCCAGCGGAGTTCGATGCGGACTACGCCCGTTCTGGCGACTTTGAGGAAGCCACTCCAGGATCGCTCGAACACTGGCTCACAGCTCGCTATTGTCTTTACAGCGCCAATCGCAAAGGTTGTTTGTTTCGAGGCGAAATCGATCATCCACCTTGGTCATTGGCACCAGCGAACTATACCGAGCAAACCAACACGATGAGCAATGGGCTCGGTTTTTCTTTCGAAGGCGAACCGCATTTGCTGTTGGCAAAGCCCGTGGATGTGCAGGCTTGGGTTGTATCGCGTTGTGATCAGCTCGCCTGAATGGACTGTTTGTGTGCAATTGTCTATAATCGGGTTTCCCCGATCAACCACGGATGCGGATTTTGTAATTGGAACACCAGAAGATGTCATCTTGCAGAAATTGATTTGGTATCGGCCGAAAGACCATGAAGACGTGCTGGGTGTCATCGCAGTCAATCACGATAAGCTTGATAAGGACTGTCTTCGGCAATGGGCGGACCAATTTGGCCTCACGGAAGCGTTTGAGAGTTCCTGGGCTATGGCGATCGAGTCGCGCGAATGAATTCGACAATGCTGCAGAACCGTTTTCCCACTATCACCATTCTCGTCACCGCCGCAGTGTGGGCGGGGTTCGCCGTTTGGCTGGGGTTGAATCCAGGAGTGTTGTTGCCAGCGTTCGGGATTGACGCATCGACGCCGCAAATGTTGACCGAAGTGCGAGCGTTTTACGGCGGTGTGGAAATGGCGATCGCAGTGGCGATGATCGTGCTATGGTGGCGAGGCGATCTATTCGCAGCATTGTTGGTAGGCGGCGTACCGCTGGTGGGATCGGCAAGTGGGCGTTTGTTTGGCATGCTGGTCGATGGGTTTTCTCCCATGCACCTTGCGTTTGCGGGATTGGAACTCATCGGTGCTGCGGTCTGCTTGGCGGGATGTGCGATAGTTTCTCGGGATGAGACATCAAAGACGAATGAGAATGGATGAACATACTCTTCAGCGCGATGGGTTTTGCCTATTGCCGCAAGCTGTGAGTCGCGAAACAGTCGAACGATTGTTGCGAGTATTCGGCGAGGCGTTTTCGGACGATTCTGATGGTGTCAGAGCACGATCGAGTCGAGGGCATGTTTATGCCGCTCGCAATCTGATTCAAACCATTCCCGAAGTCACCACCGTTTGGCAGTGCGAACCGTTGCTCGCGTTCCTTAAACAACATCTCAGCGTAGAGGATTCTGCAAAAGATCCATGGGGAGAGGGTTCTTTAACAAGAACCAATGCGAGTCGTTTCGGATTGGTGCGCGCGTTGTTCTTCGACAAGCCGCCGGATCGAACGTGGAACTTGCCGTGGCACAAAGACACCTCCATCGCGGTTAAAGACAACTCGATTGAGTCGACCGCGTTTTCACTACCCACGACGAAAGCTGGCGTGCCGCACTTGATCGCGTGCGACGAAATACTTCAGCGAATGTTGACGCTGCGGATTCATTTGGACGAAGTCACTGACGAGAACGGACCGTTGCGAGTGATTCCCGGTTCACACCTATCTTCAACCAGCGAAGGAGTTGGCGTGAACAACGCCGTTACGATCCACGCTGACATCGGCGACGTGCTTGCGATGCGACCGTTGATCAGTCACGCCAGCGGTTCGTCGGTCGCAGGAACACGGCGGCATCGTCGCATTTTGCACCTCGAATTCGCCACCGAAGAGTCGCTTCCCGATGGAGTTGCATGGCACGATTTCATCGTCATTGCTGAACTGGAATCAACATGCGGTGATCACCGTACCGAAGAGTGAAACCCAACGATTCCTGAGGACGAGTAAATTTCTCAGTTTGGCTCTCAGGCATCAACCTGAAGTCGTTGGCATGACGCTAGATGCGGAAAGCTGGCTTGACATCAATGCGCCAATCGAGGCTGCCAATGAGCGTGGTATGATGCTCGATAGATTGCAAATTGCAAATTGAATATTTCAAATTTTAGATTGATCGAAGGTAGAGCGAGTGCGATTAGAGAATGAGCGATGAGACCAGATGATTTGTCGGACAGGTTGCTGGAACTGGCCGTGCGAATTGGCAAAGTGGTGGATGCTTAGCCTGAAACTCGGCTCGGTAAGCACGTCGCTGGCCAGTTAGTTCGCAGCGGCACATCGCCTGCACAAAATTACGAAGAAGCTTGTGCTGCGGAAAGTCGGCACGACTTCATTCATTATGCGATCCGAGCTTCTTCCCGAAGCAAAAATGTCAGAGCTTGCTAGAGAAACAGACGAACTCTGCAAGATCCTAGGTCACTCGCTCGTTACCCATTCTGCACTCCCCAAACTTAAATTTGCAGTTTGCAATCCCCTCTTCCACAACTTCCGCCGTCTTGCTCCACCGTTTTGAGAATCCTTGCTTTGTACGGAACTTTCCCGTACAATGATACTACTTTTGGAGAACACTTATGTCGACAGATGAAGTAAAAATGGCTCGAATCGAAACTCGCATCTCAGCCGAAAAGAAAGAGCTGATCGAGCGGGCTGCGGCTTATCAGGGACGCAGTGTCTCGGAGTTTGTGGTTGCCAACGCCGAACTGGCTGCTAGGGCAGTCATTGAGGAGCACGAGCAACTCAAGCTGAACCAATCGCAAAGTCGTGCCTTAGTGGATTTGCTGCTGAAGTCTGCGAAACCAAACAAACAGCTTCGTGACGCGGCAACTCAACATCGCAAGCACGTCACCAGTCGATGACGGAGTATGTTTGCGAGCCGCTAAGTCGAGGTCATGATCGCAAACAGTTCGACTGCGGTGTCGCCGAGTCGAATTCCTATTTAGCTCGATCCGCGAGTCAAGATATCAAGCGAAAATCCGCGGCTGTTTTCGTGATGTGTCCGCAAGCTGACGAGACGCGCATCGCAGGCTTCTACACGCTTTGCTCAACATCGGTTGAACTAACGGGTTTGCCGGATGAGTTGAAAGCCCGGTTGCCTCAATATCCGCAGGTGCCCGGCATCCTCATTGGACGTCTTGCCAGAGACCAGGAGTTTCCAGGTCTTGGATCGCTATTATTAGCGGACGCAATTGGTCGGTGCGTGAAAGCTTCGCAGCAGATTGCTGCAACCGTGATTGTCGTCGATGCGAAAGACGCCGCCGCTCAATTGTTCTATGAAAAGTTCGGTTTTCAGGTGCTACCGAAACTTCGTTCACGTTTGTTCCTTTCGATGACAACGGCGGAAAAACTTGGCTAAATATTTCACCGACCGCGAACACATCGAAACGAACCTGCGCTTGCATGTCGATCGTCTGGCTGGTCTGATCGGCGTACGTACATTGAAAAAGCCCAAGACGATCCAAGCCACCATTGGGTATATCGAAGGCCAATGGAAGGAGATGGGTTACGCGAATACGCGAGAGTGTTATGTTGCGATCGGCGATAAAGCGACTAACTTAATTGTCGAGCAACCAGGAACCCAGCGAGTCGATGAGATCGTGCTGCTTGGTGCGCACTACGACACCGTATTCACCACGCCAGGTGCTGACGACAACGCATCGGCGGTTGCCGTCATGTTGGAAGTCAGTCGGTTACTATTGCCTGCACAAAGGCTCGCAATCCGTCCCGCCTGGGATTCCCAAGTGGATGCACCGCTTTTTTCCTCAGCGAGGCAATTTTCTCGCGGCCGTCGGCAACATGCCTTCATGGAAATTGTGTTGGCAGTTCCGCCGAGGCTTCAAACACGGAACGCGACGAATGCCGTTGTTTTCAATTTGCTTGCCCGAGAAGATCCACGAAATTCGACTCAGCGACAACAGTTCGTTCTGGGACCAAGGCTACCCGGCGCTGATGCTGACAGACACCAGCTTCCTTCGCAATCCAAACTATCATCAAGCAACCGACACTCCCGACACACTCGACTATGCCCGCATGACCGAAGTTACTCTGGGCGTGGCTGCGGCAATGCGAAAACTGCTTGGCTAAGATTCCTGTTTTGCTTTTCACTTCCAACGTCGATTCGCCGATGTCTGGGATCGATGGCTTGAGCTTGTCCGAATACAAATGTTATTTCAGGACAGTTTCTTAGTCCTGACTGCGGACGAACCAGAACCAGAGTAGACCGGCAGTGGTGAGTGTCAGAAATAAGGATAGTACGGCAATGGCTAATGAGGCGTACACAGACTGGGCGATTCGCTGTTGGTGGATGGGAAACTGAACCCCATTGTGTCGTCAAATGATCGCTATGTCGACGGTAGAGCACAAGCGTTGGGGACCAGTGCAGAAAATAAGTGAGATAGGCTTCCAACCTGACAACGCACTATCGACAGGCTGGGAGCCTATCCCACTTATATTCCGCACGATCCTAACGAGGCTTGCGGCGGACAATCGCTTGCGTGGCAGAAATCAACGCGGGGATCTCATGCACCTGTGGGTCAGCAACTGAGTCGACATAATAGTCCGGCTCGATCCCCATGATGGATTTTCGTTCTTCTGATCTTTCAGGGGCTTCGTCGAGGAACACTCCAGCCATCTCAAAATCACGGTCCCACAAGATGCGGTCAGTGAGCGACTCTATGCACTCGCTCCAGTGCTCGATATCGGATGACTTCAGGTCGGGACCGTTGTGGCGATCGAATTCGCCATCGCCACATTCGAGGATCGCTTCTTCGGCAGATTCAAACTCGCTGGTATCGTGGTAAGCGGTTTTGATCAGTTCACGCCAATAAAATCGAACCTCGTTCTCGAAGCCGGAATCTTGCCCATCACTGCTGGCATTGAATTGGCCCGATTGATCGCTCAAGTCATCGTATAATTCGATCTCCATTTCCGTTTGAGCTTGCAGGTTTGCAAAGATCGCCGCGACAGCGGATTCGGTGATGGCGGTCAGCGGCAGCGTTGCGGGCGTGGGCTGGAGAAGATGCACAGCGACGTTGTGTAGCAGCGAGATTTTCTGGTGCACGGTCAAGTCGTCAAACAGGAACACCCCGGTTTCGTAGGTGTCCTCCGGAGCGGAGTACCAATCGTCATTAAAATCGTTACAGATTTCTTCGATCAGAGAATCGATCGAGGCGGCGACCAAGGTCGCTTCGGCGGATTCGAGCGTTCGATTGCCTTCACTGGTTTGCCACATGAAACTGACTCGCGATTGAGAGGGAAAGATTGGCAAGCAAAGTCCAAAGGGGACAATTCTCGACCACCGTCAGGCTCCATGTTAGTAAGCTTTGGCGAAGACTGCCATCTTTTCTGCGGGACGTGCGGTTAGAAAACAAGTGCCGGGAGTTTCATTGGCGTCGCGAGGAATGCAACGGATCGTGACTTTGAGTTCTTTCAACAGTGGTTGCAGCGACTCCTCGTCCGCGAAATGACACTGGGCGAATCCGCCGTGAATTTTATCTTCATCCTTGGTCGTGAAGAAATCTCGGAACTCCGCTTCGCTGGTGATCGTGACCGTGTTATCGATGCGGAGTTTAAGCGCCGCGTCGAATAGTTCGCGCTGCAACGTTTCGAGCTTGGTACCGATCGTGGCCACGAGTTCTTCGCGTGAGATACCGAAACTCTTGGGTTGATTGCGGATGCCGCAGAACACACTTCCCGAAGCGATGTCTTTCGGGCCGACTTCCAACCGGATCGGAACGCCTCGTTTGACGTGATACCATTTCTTTTCACCGCCGCGGATATCGCGATCATCGATGGTCACGCGAATCGGAGCACCAGCATACGTTTGAGCGGCGATCTCGTTGCGGAGTGATTGCACGTAGGCCATCACGTCGGCGCGCGAGTCATCTTTGTAGATCGGTTGAATGACGACATGCGTGGGTGCCAAACGTGGTGGCAGGACGAAGCCATCGTCATCGCTATGAGTCATGATCAACGCTCCAATCAGTCGAGTGCTGACGCCCCACGAGGTTGTCCAAGCGAATTCGATTTCACCGCTTTCACTTTGGAACTTGATCTCTTGCGCTTTCGCAAAATTCTGGCCGAGGAAGTGGCTCGTGCCCGCTTGCAACGCCTTGCGATCTTGCATCATGGCTTCAATCGCCAACGTTTCAACTGCACCTGGAAATCGCTCCAGCGGCGTTTTACTGCCGACGATCACCGGCATCGCCATCCACTGCTCGGCAAAGTCGCGATAGACATTGACCATCTGCTCGGTTTCAGCGATCGCTTCGGCAGCCGTGGCGTGGACGGTATGCCCTTCTTGCCAGAGAAATTCGGCGGTGCGAAGGAACAACCGAGTCCGCATTTCCCAGCGAACGACGTTTGCCCATTGGTTGATCAAGATCGGTAGGTCGCGATAGCTCTGCACCCATTTGGCATACGTTGCACCGATAATCGTTTCGCTGGTGGGACGAACAATCAGTGGTTCTTCGAGTTTGCCAGCAGGTCGAAGGCCGCCGTTGGGATCAGGTTCGAGCCGATGGTGCGTGACAACCGCGCATTCTTTAGCGAAACCTTCGACGTGTTCGGCTTCCTTTTCGAGATAGCTCATCGGGATGAACAGCGGGAAGTACGCGTTCTGGTGCCCGGTGGCTTTGAACATGTCATCGAGAGCGCGTTGAATGTTCTCCCAAAGTTGATAGCCCCAAGGTTTGATCACCATGCAGCCGCGCACGGGCGAGTTCTCCGCGAGATCAGCGGCCTTGATGACTTGTTGGTACCACTCGGGGTAGTCTTCAGCGCGGGTGGGGCTGATTGCGGTCTTGGGTGCGGCCATCGAAGCAGGGGAGCGAGGGGAGAAATGGAAATTAGGAAATCGGGCAATGCTAACGAGTTGTTAAGCGTTCGCGGGCGCGGTGAGCTGCTGTTGAAACTGTTGGAACAGGTAGTGACTGTCGTGTGGACCGGCGGCTGCTTCGGGGTGGTACTGCACGGCAAACGCGGTAGCTGTGCGGTGACGGATGCCGGCAATCGTGTCGTCGTTGAGGTGCCGGTGGGTGACTTCCAGGCAATCCGGCAAGTCTTTGTCGTCGACGGCAAACCCGTGATTCTGAGTCGTGATTTCAACTTTCTCGGTTTGCAGATTGATCACCGGTTGGTTGGCTCCGCGATGTCCAAACTTGAGTTTGAAAGTTTTCGCGCCACAGGCGAGAGCCAACAATTGGTGGCCCAAACAAATACCGAACACAGGAACTTCACCGATCAATTTGGCGATCGTTTGATGCGCGTACGTCAGCGGCTCTGGGTCGCCAGGTCCATTGGACAAAAACACACCGTCGGGGTTGAGCCGCTGGATCTCGTCAGCGGAAGCATTTCCGGGAACGATCGTGACGCGATTGCCGCGTGAGCGAAGGTGTCGAGGGATATTCCATTTCATGCCAAAATCCATGCACACAACATGTGGACGATCCTCATCGGCAGGGCCGTTGGTGTTGGTCACGATCGTGGCTCCACGAGCAACCTCGATCGCGGTCCAATCGTCCAATTCGTTGGTCCACATTTCGTGCTGCGCCGGCATGACCTGTTTGACCAGATCGCGACCCACGAGGCTGGGGGCAGCGTTGGCTTTGGCGACCAACGAGGCGTCGTCAAGATCTTCTGTCGATAACACACCTTGCATCGCACCAACGCTGCGGATTCGTCGCACGAGCGCTCGCGTGTCGATGCCCATCAGCCCCATCACGTTGTTTTTTCGCAAATACTCGTTGAGCGTTCCCTCCGAGCGATAATTGCTATACACGCGACTTTCGTTACGAATGATGAAGCCGGAAAGAGCGGTGACGTTGCGTTCCACATCAATCGAATTGACGCCGTAGTTGCCAATTTCGGGGTAGGTCATCGTGACGATTTGGCCGCAATAGCTGGGATCGGTAAGGATCTCTTGGTATCCGGTCATCGAGGTGTTGAAAACCACTTCGCCAGCGACTTCGCCGGTCGCTCCGAGCGAGCGACCGCTATAGACCGTGCCGTCTTGGAGTGCGAGTTTGGCGGGTTTCAATAAATTTTGTGAATCAGTCATGAACAGGTTTTCTCAGGTTCGCGGAGGGGCCACACACGGTGACGTGGCGAGTGTTTGGTCAGCCGTGACGGAAATTTCGCCAGCACGCGTTCGTAGTGCAGCAGAAATTCCGTCGAAATTGTCGTCATTGACTCGTGGACGGTGTCGCGTGGCTAGTATCGTGTTGAAAAATGATTTGTTCCAGGGGTAGCTGAGCCTCTCGGCATGGGAACGAACAGCGCGGAATCGAGAATGATGTAGAATCGACAGCCTGCGGCCTGCCCTTTCTGACTGCTCGGAACAATAATTGCATTATCAGAAGCAATCGACGGACCTTCGCTTCGTGAACACTTTTAACTCTTCCTGTAAAAACAATCCAAACAACACGATGAAAAAAAACATCCACCGCACCGTTCTGTTGCTGTTCGGTTTGAACCTAGCATTGCTGCACTTCGCCCCGGTCGCGATTGCCGACACGCCGGCAAGCGATACGAAACCGGCCACCGAACGGAATTTAGATGCACGCATCAACCGCATGGTTGACCGGGGGATCGAGTTCCTGCGGACTCGCGGACAAAGCGATGATGGCGCGTTCAGTGGCGAGACGGGTGCGGCAGTGACGGGGTTGTGCGTCCGAGCGATTCTGGAGCATCGTCCGACCGCCGCGACAACGGACCCAGCGGTGAAAAAGTCGTTGGAGTTTTTGGAGACGAAAATCCAGCCCGATGGTGGTATTTATCAAACAGGATCGTTGTATCGCAATTACGAGACCTCTTCGGCAGTCTTGGCGTTGATCGCTGCTCGCGATGCGACGTCTGAAGGCGACGACGTTGGTCAACGCAAATACGACAGCATTCTTCGCCGCGCCGAGATGTATCTCAAAGAGATCCAGTGGGACGAAAGCGAAGGTGTCACCCCTTCGGACACCGCGTATGGTGGTGCAGGGTACGGCAGTAGCTCGCGTCCAGATCTTTCCAATACTTCGTTTCTGATCGAAGCGCTGCATGAACTCGGTAACGAAGCGGATGACGAGTCCATTCAAAAGGCTTTGAAATTTGTCGCGCGCACTCAAAACCTCGCTTCTTCTGAAATTGACGGTGCCGTCAACGATACCGAGCATGGTGACAAGATCGGTGATGGCGGGTTTTATTACACACCCGCAGCAGGTGGGCAGAGCAAGGCTGGTGAGGATGCGGGCGGTGGCTTGCGAAGCTACGGTTCGATGACCTACGCAGGCTTGAAGAGCATGATCTACGCCGGTTTGACTCCCGAAGATCCACGCGTGAAAGCAGCACTGGGTTTCATTCGCGAAAACTACACACTCGAAAACAACCCGGGGATGGGCGATCAGGGTCTGTTTTATTACTACCACACCTTTGCAAAAGCTTTAGATGTAGCAGGCCTCGAAGTGGTCGATGCAGAAGGCGGCACAGTGCATGATTGGCGCAAAGAACTTGTGGCCACGCTCGAAGCATCGCAGCAAGAAGACGGTTCGTGGGTCAACCGCGGCAGCGAGCGGTGGATGGAAGGCGATCGCCAACTCGTCACCGCGTACTGTTTGTTGGCACTGTCGCACGCCAAGCAGTGATACGGTAGATTCGGGCTTGCTCGCGAAGTGCATCACCCCGTTAACCTACGAGTCATCAATGTCTGCTGAAATCAGTGTGCTGGATCTATTCACGATCGGGATCGGCCCGAGCAGTTCGCACACGGTCGGCCCGATGCGAGCGGCCCGGCGGTTTGCTCAGCGTCTGTCGGAATCAGGGCTGTTGTCCAGCACAACTCGTGTCGAAGCACATCTGTATGCTTCGTTAGCATTAACGGGCAAGGGCCACGGCAGCGACACGGCGATTCTGATGGGTCTCGAAGGCGAGACCCCCGAGCAAGTAGAGATTGATTCAGTCGCCACGCGGGTTGAGCAAATTCGATCAACGAAACGGTTGTTCTTGCTCGGCCAACACGATATCGCGTTTGACGAAAACAGCGATCTTATCATGCATCGCAAGGAATCGCTGCCGGCCCATCCCAATGGATTGCGATTCGTAGCGTACACCGACGATGCTCGCGAGCTGCTTTCAAAAACCTATTACAGCATCGGCGGCGGATTTGTCGTTGGTGAAAAATCGGCGGCTGAAGATTCTCTCAACACAACCACGATCCAACGACCGTATCCCTATCGCAGTGGCGATGATTTGCTGCGGATGGGCGACGAGTCAGGGCTGAGTGTTTCGGAGATGACGCTGAGAAACGAGAACGTGTGGCGGAGTGAACAGGAAACTCGCGAGCAGTTGCTCCGCGTCTGGCAAGCGATGCAATCATGTATCCGCCGCGGTTGCGAAAGCGATGGGATTTTGCCGGGCGGTTTAAAAGTCAAGCGTCGCGCGGCAGATTTGTTTCGCAAGTTGTCGAGTCGTGAGGCGAGTCACGATGATGATCCGATGCGAATGCTCGATTGGGTCAGTCTGTGGGCACTGTCTGTCAACGAGGAGAACGCGGCAGGCGGGCGAGTCGTCACGGCACCAACCAATGGAGCGGCGGGGATTGTACCTGCCGTTTTAACGTATCTGATGGAAAGTCACTGCGATGAGGATGAGACGGTTAACCATGATCGCGTGGTGCGATTTTTGTTAACCGCTGGTGCGATTGGAATTTTATACAAACTGAACGCTTCGATTTCTGGAGCCGAGGTAGGATGCCAAGGAGAAGTCGGTGTCGCATGTAGCATGGCATCAGCAGCATTATGCGAGGCGCTCGGCGGCAGCGTCGCGCAAGTAGAGAACGCAGCCGAAATCGGCATGGAACACAACCTTGGTTTGACATGCGACCCAATCGGTGGCTTGGTTCAAGTCCCCTGTATTGAACGCAATGCGATGGGAGCAGTCAAAGCCATCAACGCCGCTCGCTTGGCGATCAACGGCGACGGCACGCATCGCGTTTCGTTGGATAAGGTGATTCGCACGATGCGTCAAACCGGTGCTGACATGAAAAAGAAATACAAAGAAACCTCTCGTGGCGGATTGGCTGTGAATGTGACTGAGTGTTGAATTCTTATTGCTCAACGAGGATCAGCGCCACTGCGAATCATTTGAACTTCGGCTAGACATTTGCAATTCTGACCGCGACGAACGAAGTATATGAAAGTGGAAGGTGACTCAACTGTCGCGGCGACGCGAAGTCAAACCCTCGTTGGTTATTCACCCTCCTGAAGACGCGTGATCGATTGATGGATGACGCGACCCGGCACCAACTTTGATAGTTTCGCACCAGAAGCATCATTTTTGAAATGAATGCGGTTCACTATCTACCCAGACGCACCGTATGAATAATCTGTTTCTCAGGTTTGAGATTCGACGGGTGCTTCCCCAACAAAGTCTGAGTCCGATGGCAGACTTTGGATTGTATCACACCTGGCGACCAGTGTTGTGTTTTTCGTGCAGGAGAAGCGTCGGAGGTTCTTCACCCTAACAACGAATAACGGGCCGCATCTGCGTTGACTTGAAAACGGCGTGCAAACGTATCAAAGCGTATCGCTCGTCCTCCGTTGTATGCCATGATTACGCACCGTCGCGTTCTGATTTGAATTTTAACGAACAGCTTGTCGTCAATCAGAAACGCAATGCAAGCCAATTGTTATGCCCGACATGGGCGTGAAAGAAAGTCCCCTGTACGAATTCGGATAGTCCTTTGCCTCACTCCTGGCCAACATCCAGGCGACAGCAGCCAAAGTCGAGTGTGGCGTCGCTCTTCTTTCCCTTTGGATGGAAAACCTGCGGATTAAGCGAATAATAAATGAACTTGCCGTCTCTCCGCGTCGTTACGATATCGGCGTGGTAGAGCACTCGGAGGTGATGGGAAACGGTACCGACTTCCTGTTCGAGTAGCTCTGAAATGTCCGAAACGCTGAGTGGCCCCATTTGCAAGGCACGGATGACTTTCAAACGCAGAGGATCTGCTACCGCCTTCAAGAAGCTGGCGCACACCTCGTCCTGTTGCTCGTCACCATCAGTCGTTTTCGCCATGACGGCATGCCTCTTTGCTGAAAGATCTCGGAATCCGTTTTCATAGTTTACTGACACACCTGTTACTCCGCGACCGGACACTGAACGTGGAATCAGGACGTGCTCAGGCCATGATTTTGCAACCTTGAAAATCAAGACGCGAAAAAACATTCTAACGCTTGTTCGAATGTCTGAGCGATGTATAATCGACTGTGGAGTGCGATGCAGACTTGGCCCCCTCGTCATTGACGTTCAAATCAATGGCCAGGTTCTTTATTTCCTGCTTACCTTACTCCGTACACTTCCTACCTTGAGTCCCGCCCTCTTAATTCGGAGATTTTGATGAAACAGACACCTCACGCAGCCTTCACGCTTGTTGAATTGCTAGTCGTCATTGCCATTATCGGTGTGCTCGTTGGACTTTTATTGCCCGCTGTTCAGGCCGCTCGCGAAGCCGCCCGCCGCATGAGTTGTAGCAACAATTTCAAACAGATTGGCTTAGGAATTCATAACTACCACAGCGCCTACAATCAACTGCCACGCCACAAAGGCGGCACCAGCGGCGCAGTCGCTGATTGGGCCCTTTCCTCCGCCGCCGCGAATCATGAGGAGCTGAGTTATTTAGTGGCATTAACTCCGTTTGTAGAGGGCCAATCGCTTTGGGAGCAGATTTCTAATCCGCTGGATGTCAACGGAGGCGGCATCGATTATCCGGCCATGGGGCCGACGCCAGACTCCAATAATCTTCAGCCGGGTAACGCACTTTTCTACACACCCTGGTCCATTGAAGTTCCCACCTTCCGCTGTCCGAGCGATCCAGGAGTTGGTTTGCCAGCCTTTGGACGCACTAATTACGCTGCCTGTTTGGGCGACAGCCCGTTCCGCGGCTCAGCCGGGCCGACGGCACCGAACCTTAGTCGCCCCAGCGCAGAATCACAATACGCTCAAGCAGCCAATCGGGGTGTGTTCGCACCACGAACTTCGACAGGCTTCCGCGATATTTTGGATGGCTTGGCAAATACGGTGATGGCGAGTGAAATCGCCACTGACTTAGGGGATCGAGATGTGCGAACGGACCCAGCGGTGTTGCCAGCCGCGCTGGGCAGCGAGCTGCCTTCGGCCTGCTTGAGGGCAGGAGCGGACCCCGCCCGACCTAAGTTTTGGGCAACGGGAGTCAATACTCTTACATCGCAAGTTGGGGCTTTAAACGCCCGTGGTTATCGCTGGGCCGATGGCAATCCCGCCTACTCGGGCATGTTTACAATCCTGCCGCCCAACTCGACTGCGTGCGTCGGACAAGCGTTGCCGCCCAACCCAATGCAAGCACCTGGCGCGGGCTTCACGCCAACGACCAATGAGCGACACAGCTCGGGTGTGTTGTCGGCGAGCAGTCGTCACCAGGGTGGATGTCATGTCCTGATGGGAGACGGAGCGGTCAAGTTCATTACAGAATCAATCGAAGCAGGAAACAGCAACACCTTGCCTGTCATCTTTATGGGACCTGGCATCTCAGCGCCCGGTTCGCCAAGCCCCTATGGACTGTGGGGACGTCTCGGAACTCGCGGAGCCCATGAAGTGATTGAGGGAACCCTGTAGCGGAAATGGTGATAAACACCGCTACTCTTCTTTTGCACCGCCGAGCGTCACGGATAACTTGTATTTGTTTTGCAAGTGTGCGTGCGCTTGGCTGGCGTGTTGGTCCTTGGGAAACTGTTTACACACTTGTTTGAAAGAAGAGATTGCTTTTTCTTGGTTCCCTGCCTCCTCCTCGGTATAACCAATTTGCAATATCGCCCACGGTGAAGAGTTCTTGTCCCCGCCCGCAATTTGGCCATAAAGAACCACCGCCTCGCGATACTCCTTCATGCGTCGATGACAACTCGCCATCTCGCGGTAATTATGTGGGAAGTTGTCGCATTGACGAAAGTAGCCGATCGCCTCTTTCCATTTCGATGCATCACGATAAGTCGTCGCGATCTCCCACAGCCACTTATTGCTATTTTCACGATCCTCCGTGACCAGTTCTTCGTAGACCGCAATCGCTTCGGGATGTTTCGCGAATTCACGGTAAGTGGTCGCCGATTCGGATTTCCATTGCAATGATTTTTCGGAGTCGATCGCGACCAACTGGGAATAACTCTTAATCGCAAGTTCAAGATTCTTTTCGGTGCGGTACGTTCGCGCGATTCGCGCGAGGCCGTCGGGTTTGTTCTTGAAATTGCGATAGGCTTGTCTGGCTTTTTCGTAATTCTTTTCGCTCTCGTAATATTCCCCGGTCTGTCCGAGCAATTCGTCATCAGCACCGAAACGTTTAGAGACTTCGCCGAAAGTCTTCAGAACCGCTTCGTCACGATCGACGACCCGCTCGACCCGCGCGATCAAGTACAACAACTTTTTCGCTACATTTTTTTCCGAGTCACTTGTGAGGTTCTCCGGTTCCTGCGACTTCAAAAACACAATGATCTTATCGGCTAGCTGATTCGCTTGCTGAGCAGTTTCCGTTTGGCGAACCCACTCTTGCAGAATCCCTTGCGTGCGATTGAACAATTCATCAGGTAAACGATCTGAGTTGAATGTCGTCTGCATCGCTTTGATCGCTTCATCAAACTCACCCGCTTTGAACTGATGCGACGCGAGTTTGAGCGATGCTTCTTCACACCACCTCTGCGAGCGATTGTTGCGAGCAGCGTCGAACGTGAGAAATCGCCACTGCTTTTCACTTGCCTTCGAATCATTTTCCTGCACGGCAATCTCGGCAAGCTGCACAGACGCTACCACGGCCACGAAATGTTTCGGATGATTCCTCAGGACTAACTCCAGTGCAGGTTTCGCCTTGTCATTCTGGCCGATGTCTTTAAGCGTTTTCCCCTTGAAATAAGCAGCCGCGACGGCGTCATCGGAATCGGGCCAATAGTCGACGACCGATTGAAATCCGTCTTTGATCGCTGTGTTCTGGCGACGCATCTCGACTTGGCACAAACTCCACTTGAGCATCACATAGGAGGCTGCATCACTGTTTTCGTAAAGAGTTAGATACTTGTCGTACTCATCAGCGGCAACCGAAAATCTATTCTCGAGATAATATTTCTCAGCGATTTTGAGTTGGTGACGCTCAACTTCGCGAAGCTTGGCCCAACGCTCAAGCGACATCTCGCTCAATCCATGTTCCTGCGCATAGAGCGACTGAGAGCTTGTTGCAATCGCACTCAAAGCACAAGCGATCAAAAGCGTTGCGGTGACATTGCACACAGCAACACTCCCTCTTTGCAGCCTGTTGATAAACATCATTCTTTCTTCTGGGCTTCGAGCCATTTCGCATACTCTGCGTGAGCGTAGAAAATTACGTTAGTTCCCGTACGATAACAGGATTCCCAAATATCGGCGCTGACGCCGGCATGTCCATCTGCCCAAGCATCCCCAATGTCGCCGGGATGATAATAGGCGAACCAGCGTCCATCCTTGTACCATCCCAATGCTTCCTTGCCGCCGTGTGGTGCGACATAGGGAAGGTACGGAATCTGATACGGGACGCGATGAATCACATCGTCGAGCGGAATCGGCACCGGGCGAACGTCTGGCAATACGCGGTGCATCATCTCGATAAATTGATTGTGAAAATGACGGCTGCCACCATTGTCGGCGAACAGCATCCCATGTTTGTTCGTGAGGTATTCCCGCATCGTTTTGACTTCAGCGTTCGACAACGAGATGTTTTGCTGGCCTGTCATGTAAACGATCGGAGGACTTTTGCCCATCGGAAAGTTGTCCAATTGGCCCACCGTGCGAGACTCTGTTTCTTCGGCGACCTTGTGCGACGTTCGAATGCCATACTCAAGCAGCATGTTCAGGTCGCCGCCGATTCCGAAATCTTGATCCCAATCGCCGCCGGAATACTCCAATCGAATGAACCGCACTTTGCCGCGGAACGTCCCTCCGGCGAACCCTGCTCCTTGGCCTTCTCCAAAGCCGACTGTGTAGGCGTGCTCGGTGATTTCCATCAACTTCAACTGCACTTCATCAATCGGCGGCACGGAAAAGCTAATCGCGCTGAGTGGATTGACAACGTACTTTTTGCGAACGACCTTTTTGATCTTCACGACCTGAGCAAGTTGCTTTTGCTCGCCTCCGCCAGCGGGGATTTCGTATATCTCTCGACAACCACGCAGTTGTCCAAAGAGAAGCGATAACAGCACAAATGCGAAACTGTAGCTGATCAGCGCAGCGAGCGATTGATCGAGTTTTCGACTTCGCGGCGTGTAGGTCCAATCGTGCGGTTGCTTGGGTCGCCGCAGGAACCGCATGAAGACGCTGACTGGCGGCGGCCACCACTGGACCGCGTAATACCAAGCGCGTAAATCGAGCGGGTTCCAGACCGGTTGGTCATCATCACCTGACCGATTTTTGGCATAAAATGCCGACGCGCGCTCCATCCACCAAACCAACCAAACGAGTCCGATCGCATAGAGAAACAGGGTGCCCACGCGGGCCACCGAACCGCGTGCTGCATCCCAACCGACCAAGTCAAGTAGCACCATTGCGAGATGCCACCATAGTACGAAGACAACCGTAGCGACGATCCACACGTGTTGCGCTCGATGGGGCTCTCCGCAAACCCTTTTTGCTTCCCGTAACCAATTCAATCCGAGTGGAACCGAAGCGATACAAAACAACGCGTGAAATTCGACGGGAAACCACTGCGTCGTTCGGATTTCAAACAACAACAGACACCAAACGACTAAGTAGCCGATCGTCCATTGCGAGTATCGATCTAAGCTATGAAAACGATTGACGAGGTTCACTCCAATCCATCCAGTAGTTCGTCGATCCTTGATTGCAGTGGTTTCGTGTTGGTGTCGGGATCTTTCGCTTCACCAATCCCCATCGCCTCAATTGCGGTGTCCGTTGCACTCTCTTGTTTTTTCGTTGTAGCCGACTGCTCTGGAGCGTTACCGGTCGCTGGACTCGGTGCGGTCTCAACAGGTGTTGAAACAGCAGCCGCCACAGGTGCCGATGATTTTGATTTCGATTGTGGTTCCGGTCCAAAAAAGAATACCAACAGCGTCATCGCGATCACCACGACGCTCCCGAAGGCAGTCGCAGTGAGGGTGCTCGAAACGAGACTGCTTGTTGCCGCTTCCCCCATGACCTCGTGCGGACTTCGTGGATGAAGTCCCGCGACGAGCGCACGCAAGTCATCGGCCGAAGTATTATTTCTTGTCACCGATGGTTCGCTCATTTGCTTTCTCGCTTTTCTTCGAGGATATGAAAAAGTTGGCCACCCGCCTCACTGACCGCTTCGATCACCGGTTCGAAATGATTGGCAGTGGCGTTTCGGTGAACTTTCAATAACACCTTACGCTCTTCGATCGGTGCGTTGCCTAGCAACTCGTCGATTTGAGGAGCAATTTGTGCGATCCCGACCTGTTGGCCGTTGATGTAATACTTGTTCTCGATATCGATCACCACACTAACGGTAGAGACACCGCCGGTGGTGACATCCACCGCTTCAGCAGGTTCCCACTGCAGATGGCTGTCGTCGGTCGCACGGGCCAGGATGACAAAGAAAATGAGCAGGTTAAACGCGATGTCCCCCATCGCCATGCTCGGCACCGTCGCAGCGTATTTTTTGCGGGTAATTTTCATGGTCTTCTTGCAACGGTCAACTAAGGAACTTCGATCGTTTGTTCTTCTTCACGCTGGATCGTTACCAAACCGCCTGACTTTTCGATTGCCGCAGTGATATCGATCCAGTGAAAATAGGGTGTGTCCATCTTGCTTTTTACGATCACGATCCGATCTTCAGGCCGCGTTTTTCCAATGAGCAGCGCACCGAGTTTCGCCGGAAGTTGAGAGGTCGTGAGCATATCACCGTTGATCGAAACGGCGTTCAAGTTGCTCGTGATCGCAACCTCGATGTTCTTCGCATCTTCTTTTTGTTGTTGGTTCTCTTCGCTGCGAGGAATGTCTTGTTGGCGACCGCTATCGGGCTGAACCGAAGCACACACCAAGAAAAATATAATCAAGTTGAATGCGATATCGCCTGTCGCACTCGTGGGCGGTTCGATCAATAGCTTCGATGTTCGACTAGCTCTTCGCATTTCGGTCTGCCGCCGTGATTGCGTTTTGAAGAGTTACCGATTCGATCATCTCGCTTGCCGATTCCTCCACGTCCAAAACAAATCGATTGATCACCCCGGTGAAATAGTTAAAGGCAACGAACGCCGGGATGCCGACGATCAAACCAAAACAGGTCGTCATCAGCGAGACTTTGATACCCGACGCAGCCGCTTCGACGATATTCGTTTCGCCCATTTTGAGCACGATGTCATCAAACGCCACGATCATCCCTTGTACCGTTCCGAGAAATCCAAGCATGGGTGCCGCACTCGAAATGGTCGCGAGAATCGGCAAATGACGTTCGAGTGCCGCAACAATATGAACGCTGTAATCGTCCATCGCCTTGACGACTTGTTCTTCAATCTTGGCTGGTTCGTGCCCGAGTCGTTGCATGACCAAATATTTTCGCAAACCTGTGGCGAGAATCGCTGGCACTGGGCCTTGCTGTCCATTGCAAAGGTCGAAGGCAGGTTGCACTTGGTTTTGCTCAAGCATCTTTTGCACATCGCTGCGAAGTTGTGCCGAATCGGTCGACAACATTTTTAAGCTGCGATATCGCTCGATGATCACCCCAGCCCCCACGATCCCCATCAACAAAATGGGCCACATAAAGATTCCCCCCTGAAACATATACCCAAGAGGCGGCGTGTTGATGAAGTCGCGAACCGAACCGAGCACGCCATCATCCCCATCATCATCATTTGACTCGGAGGAGTCGGTCGTCGCCGCTTCCTCGGTCTCAGGTGAATTGGTGACTTCTTGCGATGCCGGTTGGGCAGTCGCAGTAGAATCGGGCGTTTGAGGTTCTTGCGCGGAAAGCAGAGAACCGAACAACACAACGCAGGTGAGTGCGAAAGTCAAAAGCTTCATCCACTTGCCGCTTGTCACAGGATTGTAAATGGATGGGGCAATCGTTGCATGTTCCCGCTCAGGTATTTTATTCATCGTCGACGCTATTCGCTTCCGCTTCAAATTGTTGCAACATCTCGGGGAGGGCCAATCGACCGCGTGCGTACTTGGCCGCTTCACTTTCGGGGTAATCCCATCGACATCGGTTGTACCTGCGAAAAGCTTCGAGATTGTTGTTGCCGAGTCGATAGGCCTCGCCCGACCAAAACAGCGAATCGGAGCTGAGTTCATCATCGGGAAAAGTTTTTACGAATTGATCGAACGACAATCCTGCTTGTTTGTAATCTTCAATTTTGTAGTGAGACTGGCCGACTCGGAACGCCATCTCAGCGGCGTGCTCGTGTCCTTCGAACCGTTCCCCGAACTTCTCGCCGACTTGTGCCGCGATTTCAAAATCATCTCGCTTGTAAAAGTAGTCAGAGATTCGAATCATCACGCTCGCGATCAATGGACTGTTGGGATGCGTCGCTGCGAGAGTCACGTATGCCTCCAGCGCGGCGTCAAAATCACCTGACTCCTCGTACGACTGAGCCAATTTATAACGCGCATCGGCAGCAAGCGTGTGATCGGGATAACGGCGAATGATCATTTCGTAGGAGCGAATCGCCTCGTCCCATTGCTCAAGCTCTTGCGCGAATTGACCTAGCAGGTATGAAATTCGTGGTGCGTATTTCGGGTCGGGATAATCCTCCATGACCTCACGCAAAACCCGCCTGCCCGATTCCAGGTCATGTGTTTGGTCGTCGGTTCTCTCGAGTTCCTTGTGGCTTTTGAACAGTTCGAAATAGCTCTCTGCGATTCGAAATTTTGTTTCGACGGCGAGCGTTTCATCGTTGAACGTCTTGGTGAATGCCGTCACCAAACCGTCAGTTCCCACAACGACCGGAATCGTTTGTTTGCTCTCGTGCGTACCCGATTGTCTCGCCGAAGTGGGGTCGGTGTAAGTCAGCGTGATCGTGTCGCCAAAATAACATTCGATCTCTTGTTTGGTTTCGGTGTTGCTGTCGACCGTCGGTGTCTCTGAAGCCACAAGCAAAAACGAACCCGCAAAAAATCCGCTGTGCGAAAGCGTTTCGGAGAGTTCCACGGACTCACGCTCGCCTCGCTCTGTTTGCACCAGCACGCGGATGACATCACGTTCATCCGAAACGTCTTGATCGGGATCACTCACAGCCATGAAAATCTTTTCGCCGACGTGCAAACTCTCGATCGGTTCGCGGAATTCGCGATCAGTGACGGTTAACATTCCGTCGGTAACGAGCCGACCGGTGGCTAAGCGTTTGGGCGAATCGGAAGTGGGCGTTTCTTTGTCTTGATAAGCGGCATTGATCGTGTCTTTACCAGTCACGTTGAGCACGCGCACGATCATGGGATTGGGCGCGGATTCATCCGCTTTGCGATCCGTAGAGCGAACGGTCCCAACAAGACTTCGCGGCATCTGAGCGGACTTGGGAACGAGTTCAGGACTATTGGCACCACCGAGTTGCAAGATCACCTGCCCGATAAACCGTCCTTGCTCTAGTGCAATGTTGCCATCGCGTCCCGAATCGCGAGCTGAATCGCGAGCTGAATCGCGATTATTTAGCAGTGACGAAATCTCGCACTCCACGATCACCGCTGATCCATCGGTCGTGAGGACAGCGACCTTCACTGTACTGCCGCTGTGTTTTGCTTGATCGGGATCAATCACTTCAATCGTCAGGGGAGCATCGAGGGAAACAAGGCTTTCGGTTTGTCCCTCAGCAAGCTCGATCACTTCGACTTGGGGTGGACCGAGATCGTTTTCGTTCCGAAGTTTTGCACGGGTCCGGATGATTCGGATTTCGCCGTCGGTCGGTTCGTTAACATAAACCACCGTTTCGCGAGGAACACGGTGTCCGGGAAAAGTGTTCTGAGCGTCAAAGTAGCGCAGAAAAACTCTATCACCCGGCTTCACCGTCAACTTGTCGG
>JBGSMN010000141.1:0-3526 GCA_041740155.1 Rhodopirellula sp. | reverse complement strand
GGTGCGATTCCACTGGCCTTCGCCTAGAGACTCATACGTTGGGACCGACGATAGCGTAAGAGTCGCCAACATCAGTCGATGTTCAAGCGATTCAAGAGTCAATCGACGGAGACGACACTGAGATTTGTCTCGCCTTTCTTTGCTGTATCGCATTATCAGATCCCTTCAAATTTTTCGGACGCCTAATATGGAAAGTGCACGAATTTCGCCGAAGCGCAGCTTCTGCATTGGGCGGGAGTGTATTTAGAGCGACGTATCATTTTAGCCGCACCTCGCTTGGAACGTTTTGCCAACCGTATTGATTTGCGAAGTCCAGTGGAGAAAGTGTTTGCTGAGCATTGGCGGTTTGGACGACGTAAACAAGTCTTTCGTCGACGCCGGAAGAGGTGGGCCAAAGTGGGCCACTGGCATTGTGCCGCGTCCAGATGTGACCTTCAGGGCTGGCAAGGATTTCACCTGTGATGAAGAAAACGATCGGTTCACCGTCGGTCGTGCGCCAAATGCCGTGGAAAAGACCCTGGTCGCCGAACACATAATCGCCTGCAGGCGAAAACTGAGTTGAGTCGAAGGGCATCGAGTGCCTCGTCTTCATCTCACCGCTCGCTACGTCGATTTGAGCCAGTTCGCCGTCTGCTGATACGAATTGAAAAGTATGTTGGTCGACGAAGTGAATGGATAACTTTCCAGTCCAGCCGTTGTGATTCTGCGGCGTCATACCTGCGGTGATTTTCCGGGCGATTTTGCCGGATTGCGAATCGTAGACGAATACTTCATCGCTGCCGAAGCACAAAACATTTTGGTCGTCGGGTGTCCAAATCAAACGGCCAGCACCCATTTGCGATTCTGGTTTGGCATCCAGCATTCCGTTGGAGGCTTTCAGAATCGCGACGACTCGCGCACCTCCAACAACGATTTTGGAATCGTCATTCGACCAAGCGATTGTATTGACGTAGTTACCAATTTCGGCCGGATCATCCCAGGGGCCAGACGTTGTGCCAGCCACTATATCGATAACTCGCAGGGTTCTGTCACTTGCGGCCACCGCAAATTTCGATCTATCATGTGACCATGCACAGGCAGTTGTGCAGATCCCTTCGAGTCGAAACACTTCATTTCCATCAGGCCATGTACGTATGACACCACTCCCGTTGGCTGGGCTGCCCGAGAGAATGAACTTTCCGTCGGGCGACCAACTCTCGATGTTCATCGTTAGGTGTTGATACCCCCGTGCAGTCGGCAAATCCGTCCAATGCAAAAGCCCGTAGGTGCTGTTTGCTGCGATATAGAGGGACTCACCGTTGGGCGACGTAGTGGTTGAAACTCGCGAAATGTGACCAACCGAATAGACTTGCTCCACCTTGGTGCCGTCCGCGACTGCTCGGGCAAGCCTGGGACCGCCATGTATTTCCGTAGCCAGAATCGTTTTCCCGTCGGCCGAAACTTCCCATATTTTGTTAAAAGATGGGTCGTTTATGGTCTGATTTGTTGTGAGATTGACAAGCCGATTGCCGACCATCGCCATTTGGCCATCTGGCAGCCATTCGATATAGGCAGGGTAGTCCATCGTCTGATCGTCGATGGATTGAATGGTCTTGCCGGTAATCACGTCGTGAATTTGTCGCACCTGTTTCTCGTCCCGACTCCAGCCAACGAGCATCTGTCGACCGTCTGGAGACCAAGCAAAATCGTAGGGAACAGCCTGCGGTTGATCTGTCAGTCTTAAACGATGGATTGGTTCGAGCGACTCTGCGTCGCATATCGTGACGGTGCTGCCGTGCCGATAGGCGAGTCGATCGCCCATTGGCGACCAGCGCACGGCGGCATAGCCTGCATACGAACCGTTCGTGATTGGCGTTTCTGTCATGGCACGTTGACTACCGTCAGCCGGTGTCCAGAGCAGCGTTCCGACGTCTGTTGATACCGCTAAGATTGTTGAATCAGGCGACCATGTGATAGAACGTGGTACTCGACGCAATGGATCCAGAGGCTCAAGCTCTTTCCACCCATCGACTTGCCAACAGCGAATCGTGCCATCGTCCGCGTACGCTGCGGCTAGTCGTGTACCATCGGGCGACCAAGCGAGCATATTGATACTGTCAACCGTACCTGCTTGCTGGAACACAGTTGCACCACTCTCCACGTCCCACACTCGCAAGCTGCCGTCGCATGAGGCAGTTGCTAACAATGTTGTATTACCCTGCCAAGCGACCTGCCCGAATCTTCGAGAGTTATTGCGAATGACCTTTCCGTCGCGAACGCCTGACGGAAGTGCAGGGCCGCCTGCGTGACCGACCAAGACATGTTGTAATTGTTTGCGATCAATATCCCAAACACGCACATAGCCATCGTTGCCAAACGCCGCCAGGAACTTTCCGTCGGGTCTTAACGCAGGAATCACTTGGTCCATACCAATCACGTCACGTGGCACAATCGTCCACGACCGCAGCGGCTCACCGCTATTCGATATTAACTTCGCTGGTTTTTGCACAAGCGTTAGCGGACTCATTGCCGGCAAGTACGCTCTTGATTCAGTGTCTGTGTCGTTGTCATTTGGCGGAATGTTCGGAGTGGAGGGGTCGGACTCAACATTGTCTTTTGCATTTTCGATCTCAGCGCGGTCGCCATATATCTTCGCTACTACTTTCCCGTCCTTGTCAAAAACAGTCACGATGACTCCAGCAATCAACACGAGCGATGCGGCAGATGCGGCGGCTGTAGCGATCAACTTTGGCCAGCGTGGCGGTACTCTTCGCGATTCTGCCAGTGCCACATGCTTTGTCCGATCGGCTTCGACCGTCCGAAGGGCAATGATCAACTGCTCGGATGAATCCAATCGTTGGTCCGGTTCTTTTTCAAGTAATTGCATCACTAAATCAGAGAGTGCTGGCGGCACATCGTTGCGCAGGCTAGCTGGCGACGGGGGCATTTCACGGTCGATCGAACGCAATGTCGACATGATGCTCGAACGCGAAAACGGATTCTTCCCAACCAACATCTGGTACAGGACCACGCCCAAACTAAACAGATCAGCGCGAGCATCGACCGCATCTCCTCGGGCCTGTTCGGGAGCTAGGTAACTTGGCGTGCCAACTATCAGACCCGCTTGTGTTAGCTCCGACGTATCATCAATCACGCGAGCCAAACCAAAGTCGAGAATCTTCACTCGGCCGGTGTCCGCTTCTAGCCATAAATTGTCCGGCTTGATATCGCGGTGCGTAAGGCCTTTGCGATGCGCGGCAGCAAGCCCTTGGGCTGCTTCCTGTGCGATGCGGCGGACCTCTCCGATAGGCATCTTCCCATCGCGTCTCAACCTCGCAGCGAGCGATTCGCCACTAAGCAACTGCATGGCCAAAAAAGGAACCTCGCCATCTTGGCCGACCTGATGAATCGTCACGACATTGTCGTGGTGAATTGCCGCAGTGGCTTGGGCCTCACGCAAGAACCGCTCGATGGAACTGTCACCTTGCCGAACCATGTGAGGCAACATCGCTTTGAGCGCCACCAACCGCTTGAGCGCAGGATCTTC
>JBGSMN010000095.1:0-2051 GCA_041740155.1 Rhodopirellula sp. | reverse complement strand
AGTTTCTCGAACAGGCTCTCGGTTCACGACAGAGTGAGCGGACCAAGTCTGAATTCTTTGTTCAGGCGGATGCCACTGAACAACAACAAGCCCGGCAGCGGTTTTAACAAAAACGCTGAACGGGCTTTTCTTTTGTCTATTTCCAAAATTTCCATACCCTAAAAAAGTAGACCAGTGCATGACACTGACTCAAAAACTACGGGAACTCGTCGATGCCTGCTTCACTGGCATCTGGATCGAATCCCAAGAGCACGAAGACGCCATCGGGGAACTGGGGCGGCTTTGTCACGATGAAGATTGGCAGCTCGCCGTGTGGGATGTCGATCGTGGACTGCATGCTGTTAGCGGTGGAGACCTCGGGCTCGAGGCCGCTGATCCGTTGTCCGCAGTGGCTTCTCTGCGGTCGCTTGCTCGCGGTGATGGTACGACGATCTTGGTGCTGAAGAACTATCATCGGTTCATGCAGTCCGCTGAAATAGTGCAGGCCGTCCATCGAGCAGTTGTCGAAGGCAAGACGGCCCGCACGTTTCTCGTGATCTTGTCACCACGCGTGCAATTGCCGCCGGAGCTGGCGACGATGTTTGTCACCGTCGAGCATCCTCGCCCCGATCGTGAGCAACTCGCAGAGATCGCTCGCGGCGTGGCAACGGAGGATGGCGAATTGCCCGATGACGATGAACTTCAGCGTGTGCTCGACGCGGCAGCGGGGCTGACTCGGCTGGAGGCTGAGAATGCATTTTCATTGTCGTTGGTCCGGCATCAGCGGTTGCAGCCCTCAGCGATCTGGGAGATCAAAACTCAGACGCTGAAATCGTCGGGATTGCTGACGCTGCATCGTGGCGGCGGCGACTTCACACTCACGACCCGAAGCCATCAACGGCACCGTGCGAGCTCACAACGGTTCGTCGCAGCCACGATCGCAGACCAGTCGAGCACGCCCAGCCACGGACGCTCAGATCCGAGCGATCCACGCGATCGCCTCGAAAGCTAATGTGCGGCTGGCCAGTGAACTCGACGCCGAGTTCGGTGTCGCCTCGCCGCAAAGTCTGACGTTGCAGCAGGCGAGCCAGCCAGCACCATGCCCGCGAGTCTCGACACCGTGGTGACAACATCGTCGGTATGCTCTGCGTGGAGATGGTCGGCTACTATCGGAAATCAGTACAGCGGTTTCCGCATTCGCGTTTGCACTTACCAACCGAGGCTCCAGCAATACTTGCGGGCCGCTGAGGCTTTCCCTCATTTCCGTGGCTTGCCGGCTGTCGCGGTCAGTGAGAAAACGCTGCGAACGTTAATACTGGGAACCCACACCTACGGCAACTTGGCACAGACCAACTTGCCATCGGCGTTGCGGCCGTAGACTTGGCCCCCCGACAACACTGGAACCGTCCAACAGCGTCCATCCAGAAAGGGGGATGTAGCCAATTCTTCAAATCCATTCGGCGTCGCCGGGGCCAGCACCAACTGGCCTTTGTCCGACAACAGCAACAGTTTGCCATCGACGATCATCAGCGAGCCACAGCCCAGGCCTCGATGCGACCAAACGACTTCGCCCGTTTCGTGATTCATGCACACCAACTGTACGACGCGGCCGAGATTCGAATTGCCGTCGAACCCATACACGTGCCCTTCGTAGAGAATGCTATTATTGAAATGGTTTCGCATGAACCGATTGGAGTACACCAATTCCAATTTGTCGTCTTTGAGCGTGAACAGACCACAACCGACTTGATAGCCAGTTGAGACGTAGATGGTGCCGTCAGAAACGATCGGCGTGGTGGAATTGGTTTGGAACGGCGACTTCCAGGGGAACGAGTCGATTTCCGAACCATCGCTTGCATCGGTAACCCGCAATGATTCTGAATCGAGACTGACAATCAACTGGCGTCCATTGTCAGGAAATAGTGCGACGGTGCCGTAGCCCGCTTGATGGGGTTCAGATTGCCAGTTCTTTTCGCCGCTGTGTTTGTTGTACGATACCACGCGTCCGGCTTCGAATAGCAATTGATCGCCGAGGACATAAGGCGAACTGTTGAAACCCCATTCGGGCAGCG
>JBGSMN010000072.1:0-2452 GCA_041740155.1 Rhodopirellula sp. | reverse complement strand
ACATCAACGTCAAGTTGGAGACTGAAACCTGTAGTTGGTTAACGGAACCGTTTGTCGGCTGTTTAGCGGAAAGCGTTCAGCAGGCCTTACGCGTTGAATTCGATCGCTACATCGAAGCCGGCGACTTGGATAAAACTCGCGAGCGAATCGCCAAGATGCAGGAACAGTCCGACGACCCAGATGTGTTCGCGGGAATGTATTTGTGAGTTCTAATAGCGGAATGGCGGGAGCCATCCGGTAGGTCACACACCGGGCGGCTCGTAGCGTGTTGATTTTGTCGTAGGTTGGCCTCTCTTGGCCGACACCCAAGCCTCAGACGGGCAAGAGTGCCCATCCTACATCCGTTTAATCACCGGGCGGCTCGTAGCGTGTTGATTTAGTCGTAGGTTGGCCACTCTTGGCCGACACCCAAACCTCAGACGGGCAAGAGTACCCATCCTACATTCGCTAAATCGACGTTTGTGACTAAATCAACAGGCGGCTAGCGCCCTGCCGCTCATGGATCAGTCAAACGTCATCAACGACATCAGCCGCGACGGAGAAAAAATCCGTTCGCGGCTGATCGTGTTGAACCTGTTTCAGTTCGATACTAGGTACCCTACCTCGAAACCGAACCCAACGTCACTGTTGTGGTGCGACCGTTGCTCGTACTTACCGCTCCGGTTTCGTCGGGAGTTGTTGTTGTTGGAGCAACGTTAGCTTCGGTGTAAACGACACCGTAGGTGTGCCGACCGTCACGAAGGCCGGTGAACGTTACGTTTCCGCCGACAGGAATTCGCTTGCCGCCCTTGCGGTTGAAATCTGCCAAGCTCGATGGAGGCGAGGTTTGATCAAGGATGACGTATGCGTCACCGTCGGTTTCGTTAATGAATTTGATCTTGCCCGTCGACTTCGTATTACCGCCACCGGCAGTCGCGAGGGAAGGAATCATTACTGCCATCATCAGTGCAATCAGGATCTTGTACATCTTGTTTTTCTTTCGTTAAAAGTGGGGAGTCAGAAACAAAGTTGTCGAAACATCGTGAACGTAGGTAGTCGGTGGAATCTCCTTGTCGTGCGTGAGGGAAAACGGATTAAAAGTTGCGTTAGGGAAGTTGATCAAGTCGAAGGTCAGCCGAAGCTATTCAAGAAAAAATGGGTTCAAGTCTTCGCGGCCATCACGCGAACAAAGCCCGCCAAGCGTGTCCAAGTCGATTGACTCGGTGATGAACCGAACCGAACCATCGACCAGTGCCACATACGCACCTGCCGGATGCAAACTGTAAATTTCGTTATCGTTGTCGACGTTGACGGGACCGTTGTCGTGCGCGATCACGTTGTTGCCGTTGGCCCACATGCCGCCTCGATCAGCGGACCGATCATTCACTTCGGCCAAGAACATCGTGTAGCTGGTCCCGTCCCAAATCTCGGTCAACCTGACCGGTTGAACTCGTTGAACAGACGCAATCAGCATCACGCCATTGTTGGGACCGTGCGTCAGAAACGAATGCTCATTCGCTAGCAGGCTGCCTTGAACGGCGGCGTAGTCGATGTCACCCGCGAAGTCTTCCACGGAAGTTGGGCAGCGATAAAGCGGAACGACAGTCGTCGCGACTTGGGCGTTGCGAACCGGATCATTCCAGGCGACCGTGCGATCGTAAATTTCCGAGATCGAACCCAGTTCCACCTGCGGTAAAATTGCCGATGACCAAGCTTGGTCAATATCGCCACGCCGGTCATTGCCCAGCGGGAACGCCTTCCAAGTGGTGTGAAACGACATCAGCCCCAAGGCTTGCTGGCGAAGTTGATTGCTGCACTGGACCTGACGAGCCGATTCGCGGGCGGCTTGGACACCGTTGAGCGTGAGGGATACCAGGATTCCCATGATCGAAAGTGCGACCAACAGTTCAATCAGCGTGAACGCGACTGACACTCTTCTGGTAGTTTTGGAAACACCAGAAGAGCTTCGTTTGCCACGTGGTCCAATGACCACCACATTGGTGGGGTCGACCGAGCATACGTGATATAAGGTAAAGATGACCGCCATTGCCTTCCATTCCCAAAGTGAATCAGCCATCACAAATTACCCAGGCTGCACAGTCAGTCGTAACGTGAGACAGAAAAAACCCTGCAGTTGTTTCCGAGTAGTCCTAAAGGGTTCCCTCTGGTTGCTGTTTGTTTTATCCCATTTAGCAATTGTGTCAATCAAAGATCCTCGAGAAATCTGACGGAGAGGACTGGTGACTTGTTCACCACTGTATTGCCTGGCGAACGCCATGTTTTCTGAGTAGCCAGGCTTCAACCTGATCACAGACCTGCTTTTTTGGGGCTGCTGTCATGCCACCAAGACGAACCAGCCGCGCACGAAGAAGTCGATACCGCTATGGTTTTGCCAATTGCGAAATCAGCGGCTTCGCAATGCTGGGGAAAATGCCGAGCGTCCTAGCCGCGAATTGACGGGCGACTTTGGATC
>JBGSMN010000057.1:0-25127 GCA_041740155.1 Rhodopirellula sp. | reverse complement strand
CGGACACCGTTTCGGCGTGGTCAATGAACCAGCGCAATTTGTCGATCGGCCGATCACGATGGACGCGTTCAAAGATGTTCAAGAACCGCGAAATCGACTCATCATAGGTCGCATGAATTCGCCAAGGCCAATTGCTCTCGGCCAGCTTGCGAACAATCGCCTCCAGTTCCGCTTCCATCGTCGGTGCGAGGTCCGGCCTCGGCTGCAAAAAGTTCTCAAAGTCGGCTGCCGCCCACAATAAGTTCTCGCCGGCTCCGTTGACCTTGAGGGAGTTCGTGCCGTCGCCGGGCTTGGTCATTCCGATCCACCGGGTGTAGTCCGCCATTTCTTGACCGGGCTTTTGAGCGAATAGGCTATAAGCAATTCGCACCGTCAAGTCACCATCGTCATCGAGTCGCTTGATGACGGAATAATCTTCGGGATAGTTCTGGCCGCCGCCACCGGCGTCGGACGCACTCGTGACTCCAAACCGATTGAGTTCTCGCATGAAATGGCGAGACGAGTTCAGCTGATCATCGAAGTTCAGCTTCGGTGCATTGGCGATCGCGGAATAGAGCACCAACGCGTTCGGCTCGGCGATCAACATGCCGGTCGGCGTTCCGGTTCGATCGCGGGCGATCAAACCACCGGGCGGGTTGGGGGTCGTCTTGTCAAAGCCAAGAGCACGCAGCGCCGCTTTGTTCAGAATTGCTGAGTCATAGAGGTGCAACACAAAAACCGGGGTGTTTGGTGCGGCTTTGTTGATCTCGTCGATGGTCGGCATACGCCCTTCGACGAACTGCCATTCATTCCAGCCGCCGATGACGCGAACCCATTGGGGCGGCGGGGTATTATCGGCTTGGGTCTTCAGTTGTTCCAAGGCTTGAGCGATTGTCGCAGCACCGTCCCAACGCAGTTCGAGGTTGTAATACAGCCCGCCACGAATGACGTGCAGATGCGAGTCGTTGAGTCCGGGAATCACGCGTCGGCCGTTGAGTGGAATTCGTTTGGTCGAATGACCAGCGAGTTTTAGAACGTCTGCATCGTTCCCGACCGCGACGACGTTGCCGTCGGAGATCGCGATGGCCGCGACTTCGGGGTTGGACTTGTCGCCTGTCGTGATTTTGCCGCCATGCAATATAAGTTCCGGTGCCTTGGTTGCTGCAGATTGGCGCGCAGCAGATGCAGCAACGGCCAGTGATGCACTGACCGTCGAGGAAGCGGCCAAGAATTGACGTCGGGTTGTTTGACTCATGATGTTTTCTTTAGCCACGGGGAAAGGATTCGAGTCAGGTTCGGCATCACCAACCAAGTCAACGTGACGACCGCGACGCCTGTCACCACGGCGGTGACCGCGACTGGATGCAAAAAACTCAGTGGAGGTGTAAGTATTCGAGACCAGAGCAGTACAACGGGGAAAACGCCCAACCAGGTTACAACCGCCATCTTCCATCGCGGCGGTGCCTTTCCGGACTCCCCGCGAAAAAACGCTTCCAAGCCATGTAACTTGCGATACACCGGTTCGCCTTCGACCAAGTCAGCGACTTCGGCCTGCCAATCAGCGAATAGGTTCGACGAGTAAAAGTCTGCCATATGCTCTTCGCTGCCGAACGAACGCAGAATGCCGTACTCACGCGGCCGACTCGCATCGGTCGGGCGCAGCAAGTGCGCTCCGGTCGTTCCATAGTGCCCCATCGACCGAGCGACGAAGCGTTTGATCGCTTCCTCGAACTCGGCCTCTTTGCCTTCGCGAACAACGCGAGTGATCGCGCAGTGAATGCCAGACATCTGACTAACCCTTCTTAGCTTCTTGCAGCTTCGAGTAGCTGGTCATCAAGTTGCGATAGTTCGGCAGATGGTTCGACAGCAAGGTGCCGAGTCCTTCCATGTCGTTCCGCCAATCGCGATGCAGTTCACACGCGACCGCGAACCAGTTCATCATCTGGGCTCCGGCCGCCGACATGCGATTCCACGCCGCTTGCTGGACAGTGTGATTAAACGTGCCCGATGCGTCGGTCACCACGAACACGTCATAGCCCGCTTCGATCGCCGAGAGTGCCACGAAGCCAACGCAAACGTCAGTCACCACGCCGGCAATGATCAGTTGCTTTCGCCCGGTCGCCTCAACTGCCTTGACGAAATCTTCATTGTCCCAAGCATTGATTTGGCCGGGACGATGAATGAAGGGTGAATCAGGAAACCGCTCGATTAGCTCCGGCACGATTGGACCGTTGGGGCCTTCATCGAAGCTGGTCGTAAGAATTGTCGGCAACTCAAAGAACTTGCCAATGTCGGCGAGAGCAATGATATTGTTTTTGAAGTCGTCTGGTGAAAAGTCTTGCACCAAGGAGATCAGGCCCGCTTGGTGATCGACGAGCAGTAGCACGGCATCGTCTTTTGAGAGTCTCTTATATGGTGTCGTCATCGAATGAGTTTCCTTTGAGGAATGGAAAGTTGATCGAAACAGCAAAAAGCATTCCGAATGTTTGAACGCTACGGTGCAGTACTCTTGAGGAACTCAAGAATGCCCGTGTTCAATCGATCTCGATACGTTGTCGTCAATGCATGTGGCGCGTCGGGGTAGACCTTCAGCATTGATTTTTGGATTACCTTCGCCGCAATGCGAGCGGTGACCTCGATCGGCACCACTTGGTCGTCATCATCGTGCTCGACCCCGTCTAACCGTATTGAGCGTGGCGAGTGGACAGTGCCGTTTTTGAGCGTCAGTGCGTTGCGATATTTCTGAGAGGTCGCGAAACATATGGCTCGACGATGGAAAGCCATGGAGTAGAAGCAGCACCGGAGCGTCCCTAGCCCCGGCCTCCCGGTAAAACACGTCGACGTTTCCGACTTGTTGGGTTTTATAGGTCACCGACATTTTTGTCTCTAATCGGTACTACAGGTGAACTGAGATACTATGTTGGGTGGGCGATCGCGGCGCCTATACCCTTGCTCGCACCGGTGACCACCACGACTTGATCAGCGAAATCCGACATAATCATTTCCTTTGTTGAAGGGGTTTCAGTGTTTCGTTGCCCGGTGCGATTCGTCCGGCAAAGGAACAAACTCGTTTGCATCACTCGGGATGATCGGAAAGCGACGATTCTTCCAATCTTCCTTCGCTTGCGCCAACCGTTCCTTGGAAGATGACACGAAGTTCCAGTAGATGTAGCGAGGCCCGTCCATCACCGCGCCTCCGAGGATCATCAAACGCACATCATCTTGGGCCACCACTGTCACGTCGTCGCCTGGGCGAAGGATGAGCATTTGCTGCGGCGGATAGCGGATGCCTCCGATCTCAATGTGACCGACAAGCGTGTAGATCGCCCGTTCCTCAGTAGTCGCGGGAATACCGAGCTTTGCACCTGGCTTCATACAAACGTCAACGTACAGAGCAGGCCACTGTGTAGCCACAGGCGAATGAACACCCAAGAACTCGCCAAGAATAAGGCGGCCTGAGATTCCTGGCTCGTCGAAAGTTGGCAGGTCAGTCCGAGGCACACGCGCGAACTCGGGAGCACCCTCTTCGTGAGTTTGTGGTTGGGCCAGCCAACTCTGCACACCAAAGAGACTTGAGGGACGTTGCCGAACATCTTGGCCGGTGCGTTCGGAGTGGACGATCCCAGTGCCCGCAGTCATGAGATTCACGTCACCGGCGTGGATGCGTAGGTCATTGCCTATTGAGTCGCGATGGTCGATTGAGCCGTTGAGCAAGTAAGTCACCGTCGTAAGCCCAGTGTGCGGGTGTGGTCGCACATCGACGCCCCGGCCACTCAGAAACTCGCCTGGCCCCATCTGGTCCCAGAAAATGAACGGACCCACCATTCGCTTTGAACGAAACGGGAGAGCCCGTCGCACCTCAAATCCCCCGACGTCACTCGCGCGGGGAAGGATGACCATCTCCACGCCATCGGGACATATCAAATCGTTGTCGGCATCGGCCGTTGGCAACCAACTCATCTTCGGTCCTCAGCTACGTACTTCCACTTTCTGCCAGTAGCCTACCTGGATGGAGAGCCAAGCAGTTGCATTTCCCATGCGAACGCGACGCCACTTGCACCGCCGTGTTCCAGCATGACGTTGGTTATTCCTTCGAGCGTGGCTTCGCGTGCCCAGTCGCGTTGCCATTCAGAGGCGACGGCAAGCCAGGTCATCGGTACGGCGCCGGCTTGGACCATGCGTCGGACGGCCATATCATGAGCTTCCGCGGAGACGCCTCCCGAAGCATCCGTAACGATGTAGACGTCATAACCCTCTCCCAGGGCCTGGATGACCGGCATCGCAAGACAGATCTCCGTCCACAGGGCCGCCACGATCAGCTTCTTCCGCCCGGTCTTCCGAACGACATCAACGACCGACTCGTCTTCCCATGTATTGATCAGTGTCCGATTGATGGGTTTCTGATCAGGGAAGACTTCCTGCAACCCCTTGATGAGCAAGCCGCCACGTTCTTCCAGCACCGTGGTAAGGACCGTCGGCACGTCAAAGGCTTTGGCCGCCTTGGCTAGACCGATGACATTGTTGACGATCATCGTGGGTTCGTGACTGTGCAGGTTTGCAAACTGGAAAGGCTGGTGGTCAATCAACACAAGAACGCTTTCCTCCGGCGTCAGAAGAGCTTTAAGTCCGGTCTTACTCATGATGGCTTGTCCTTTTAGTTGGTGAAGTTCGCTTCGTCAAGCTCATGTTGGTTCTCTTTTACTAATCGGAAAACGGAACTGTTTTTTGTGATGTCGCTCGCCCCCGCTTACAGATATTGAGCGTAGGAGGTGGACAGGGCTGCGTTTGACGTTCGGGCGAATTTCCCTTTCCGACCGTGCGAGGCGTAAAATTTGGGTATGGACGAGCAAAACACCACGATCGAAGTTCAGCGATACCTGCATGAACTTGATGGGGATGCCTCATCAGAACCGATCGTGCGCGCATTACTCGAGCGGTCGGCTGCTCGATTGCACCTGTTGTGTACGACAATGCTGGTTCGCCGGTATCCACGCCTCATGCGTCACCCCCTCAATCTCCAATCCGCGGAGATGCTCAGCGCGATCGTGGAGCGGCTGCTGAAAGCGATGCGGAGCGTGCACCCGGAGACCCCACGGCAGTTCTTCGCGCTCGCGAACCGCCACATGCGGTGGGAGCTCAATGACCTGGCCCGACGCTTAGATCAACAGACACAAACCCTGCAGCTTCACGAAGATGCCGCCCCCTCGCCCGAAACCTCCGGATCCGTTCTCGGGTCTGATGCAATCAGGATGATAGAAGCAATCGAAAATCTCCCCGAACCAGAACGCGAAGTGTTCGAATTGATTCGAATCCAGGGCATCGCGCAAACGGAAGCTGCCGAATTGCTCCAAGTGTCCGCCAAAACTGTCCAACGTCGCTTGAACCGAGGCCTACTGATTCTTACCGAGCAGCTTGGCGATCTCCGTCCTCCTGATGAGGGGCAGAATGGACTCCATGAGTGACGATTCCCAGGGTCGTAGTGAGTCTCCTGATGAAGCACGGATTCAACTGTTGCTTGAAGAGATTCTCGAGACGGACATGTGCCCCGAGCAGGTCAGCGGTGGGGATTTGGAACTCGAGCGAGTGCTTCATGAGCGGCTGAACCGCGTACGTGAGGTCAGTGCCCAGATGGAGGCCATGTTTCCGACAAACACCGAACGCGGAAACCCGACCAGGCGTTTGCTAATCGAAAGTTTGCACAGCGACGATCGTGTACCTGAGATCGCCGGATACGACGTATATGATGTCATTGGCGCAGGCGGCATGGGGGTTGTGTACCGTGCTCGGCACCTCAAGCTCGACCGATTGGTCGCGATCAAAATGTTGCTGCTTGGCGCGTATGCCTCTCAGCAAGACATGGAGTGCTTGCTGCAAGAGGCTCAGAGTGTCGCGGCTTTGCGGCATCCGAACATCGTTCA
This sequence comes from Rhodopirellula sp., assembly GCA_041740155.1. Lineage (GTDB taxonomy): Bacteria > Planctomycetota > Planctomycetia > Pirellulales > Pirellulaceae > Rhodopirellula. Next base: position 19,230 of record JBGSMN010000057.1, on the reverse strand, counting down.
GGTGTATGACGTCGCTGAACACGATGGCTTTCCCTACTACGCGATGGAACTTCTGGAAGGTGGTGATCTTGCAAAGACGCTCCAGGGGAAACCACGAGCCGCGAGAGAGGCCGCGGAGCTAGTCCAGGTGTTGGCCGGTGCGGTCCATGCTGCGCATCTCGCAGGGATAGTTCATCGCGACTTAAAGCCTGGCAATATACTTCTCAACTTCGATGAGACGCCAAAGATCGGAGACTTTAGTCTGTCTAGAAAAGTGGAACATGACTCCACAACATTGACGAATGTGCGACAAGCTGGCACCCCCAGTTACATGGCGCCCGAACAAGCCGCGGGCGACACCAATGCCATCCAACCAGCGGTCGACATCTACTCTCTGGGAGCCGTACTTTATGAGCTACTCACTGGGCGTCCGCCGTTCACGGCCGAAACTTCAGCGGAGACCCGCCGACAAGTCATCGAAGAGGAGCCCGTTCCACCCGCTCAGCTAAATTCCCGAGTACCGCGCGATCTCCAAACGATTTGCCTAAAGTGCCTTCAAAAAGATCCGTCGCGACGCTACAAGACTGCGGCCGACCTTGCAGATGATCTTGAACGATTTACTCGCTGCGAGCCGATACATGCTCGGCCTGTCAGTTTCGCAGAGCGAACGGTCAAGTGGTGCCTGCGACGACCTGCCATGACCGTGGCCATTATCGTTTCCGTTCTCGCGATGACCGGAGCAATTGCTGGGGGATTTTGGATTCAACAAGTCGAGAACGCGCGGCATACCGAAGAAATTATTCGGCGTGAGGGAGCGCGAAAATTTATCGCATCCTCATTGCCGTTGCTCTCGCAATTGGTAAAGAGCCAACAATGGTCGGAGGCCAAGGGCGTACTTCGCACAGCGAAGACGCGTCTTGAAGATGCTCAGTCACCTGAACTCGATACTCGCCTGGCCGCGGGGGCGGAGGAATTCGAGATTGCCGAAGAACTCGATTCCATCCGCCAGAGTTTCCCTGAGCCCGACGAGGAGGGTTACACCTACGTACCTGCCAGCGATGCCTACGCAAGAGTCTTTCAGCGCATTGGGATCGAAAGTGATATTGCAGTGGAAACAGCTGCCATGCGTGTCAGAGAGTCACCCCTTCGCGAAGAACTCCTAATGGCTTTGGATTACGCCGCCTTCACTGCAAAACATAATGTTGACGACTCAAAACTTCGAAGGCTTCTGGCCGTGGGGCGCACTGCAGCGCCGAGCCCCTGGCAAGATCGCTTTCGGGACCCTGGCACTTGGGAGGATCTCCCTAGTCTCAAGCGACTTGTCAACGATGCTCCAACCGCCGAACCGCCTCCACTGAGCCACCAGATGGTCATGGTCGGATTTCTGCTCAGTTCGCTGGATCACAACCAGACCGCGGTCGAGATCTTGCGAGAGGCTCATCTGCGTGATCCCTCGGACTTCTGGGTAAACCTCGAGCTTGGTCATGTTCTCTCACGTCAGAAGAAAAACGCGGAAGCGATCCAGTACTTTAGGGCGGCTGTTGCCCTGAAGCCGTCACATTACGTCGCTTGGGCCTGGATGGGATATGCACAGCTCGCAAACTCGGACGCAGACGGGGCGATTGTGTCACTTCGCAGGGCTATCTCGCTCCGACCCGAGTATCTGACGAGTTGGCAAATCCTAATTAGCGCACTCGCGGCCTCTGAACGCTGGGATGAGGCACTCGCTGCGGAGCGTGATGCCTCGTCTGCAGGCTTCCCAATTACGAAGTTCGACGGAACGGTAGCCGTGCTTCACCTGTGCCGCGCCCGGTCGGCAGCCTCAAAGCAGAAGTGGCCGATCGCAGTCGAGTCTTATGCGAAGGCCATTGCCGGCAACTTCGCGATCAATACTGAAGTGTGGTTTGAGTACGCTGCGGTCCGCACTTTGGCAGGCGATGCCCCAGGCTATCGCGAGGTCTGCACTTCGCTGATTGAGCGGTGCGAGAAAGACAACTTACGCAGATTTCTGATCGCGCGAGCATGCACGCTCGTGAGAGGAACAGACCAAGAATTGGCACGGGCCGCCGAACTGGGGATGCCGGAACTGGACCTGCACGCCGAGACCTTTTGGTCTCTGACGCAGCGAGGCGCATTACTTTGTCGACAAAAAAAACATCAGGAAGCAATCACCGTTCTGGAACAGAGCCTTCGATCCAACTCGCGCCCAGAGGACTGCATTGTTACATGGGGATGGCTTTCGCGAGCGAATCTAAGCCTGGGGCGAGAGGATGCCGCGCGGATGTGGCTCGGCAAAGTCAATCGTTGGCTGGATCAAAGTACAACCAAACCAGACGGGATTCACTTACATAATTGGCTTGAGACGCTGACGCTTCGCCGTGAACTCGACGCCACACTCGCTCGATAACATTTATCGGGGCCTTCGCTAAGTCGACTTTCCGCCGTTTGGATGCAACTCTGATCAGCCTTGGATGAATTCCAAAACGTCTTGGTTGAAACGGTCCTGATCGGTCTGCGTGAGGCCATGCCCGCAATTGGCATAGACTTTCAGAGTCACCTCTCGAAGGAGTTTTTCGGCTTGGTGTGCGGATGCACCGATCGGAACAATCTGGTCGTCATCACCGTGCACGATCAAGGTCGGAATATCGATCTTTTTCAGATCCTCTGTGAAGTCCGTTTCGGAGAATTGAGCAATGCAGTCGTACTGCCCTTTGATTCCTCCCTGCATTCCCTGCAGCCAGAATGAGTCGCACGCTCCTTCGGAGGGGAAACTCCCTTCGCGATTGAAACCGAAAAAAGGAGCCGAGAGATCCCGGAAGAACTGAGAGCGATTCTCACGAGTCCCTTTGCGAATGTCGTCGAAAACACCAGACGACATCTGTAATGATATGAGCGCAGATCCGACGACGCTCGTACTGCGTAATGTATGGGCGCAGAAGTCCACGTTGGTACTGATGCAACCTAAGTTTTGAGCGTGGGGAGTGGACATCCGCCGCTTCGTGGATCGCCTACCAGTTGGTCGGCGTAAGCGACACGGGACATTTGCCAAACTTCGGACGGCTTCCCCATTTAGTTCTAGAGTCTCATAATTCCTTCTCACTGAGGAGGGTGTGTGCTGGGCCGGATACCGAATGACACCGCGCGGCAATGAACCTGCTCCGGTGGCCGACACCGGATGGCGGTTGGCGATAGGATTTGGGTCTTTTTCTCAACGGCCACTTCCGACTAATCCGTGATTGCTCGCCAAATCGCACTGTCTCATTGCTCGGGCTGCAGGCGATCATTCATCCCGTCTTCGCGTGTTCGGCTCCAGCCGAGTTGTACTCGCAGTCCAGCGTCAACCAAGTCCCAGAGTAGATCGCGAAAGCCGGCGTCGCCTTCGTTGTCGGGCAGGAGCATGACTCGTTTGTTGGCGGCGGTCATGGCGAAGCGTTTGATCTTTTCGATTTGGGCTTCAGTGTTCGTTTAGGTTCCTGCCCGCGAGAATTCGGTGACGATCAAGACGTCGACGATCACGCTGAGGCCTGAAGTTGGCTTTCAGATTGATTTCAATGGCCAGGCGTTAACTTCGTCGTTGAGCTCGATTATGGCAGCGAACGACTGCGGAATCGTTTTGCTCACTTTAACTCGCGTAGCTTTCAATCCAAGAAGAGAATGGATTGAGTTTGGGAGTGAGCGATTCGCCAGGAGATCATTTGTAAAAATATTCGTCGGCGACTCGCTCCACGTCCACACGCGGAAGGAAAAGAGTTCCTTGTCCGCGTTTTTCATTCTTCACTACTTCACTTCAGTATCATCTTCTGCGGCATTGATCTTTCAAATTGATCCATCACACGGAGGCGACTTTTCAAGAAAACCGGCCGCTGAGAATTAACTACTCAGCGAGTGAGACGTTCTCAGCGCAAGGACCCTTGGGGCCCCGGCCTTCGGTGTAGGTCACTCGTTGTCCTTCACGGAGGTCATCGAAATTAACTCCTTGAAGACTCGACGAGTGAAAAAACAAGTCTTTGCTACTTCCCGTGTCGATGAATCCGAATCCCTTGTCAGTGACTCGTTTGATCGTACCTTCTGCCATCTGTTCATTCCTAAAAGGTGTCTTTGCAGCCAGCCCAACAACAATGCGTCCTCGGTACTTGACTACTGCCGTGAAGTGTACCCTCTGACGCCCCGCTTGGCGATACGAACTTGCCGATAACTACTGGATTTTCCCGGTGACTCCTCCGATCGACCCGGCGATTCATGACGAAACGGCAACCGAAAGAAGTTTTTTGAAAACTTCATTTTCTGGACATCAAATCGTTCTCCGTGATCCAATGTCGGGAAACAGGGCAGTAAACTGGCAAGACTGCGTCGTTCGCGGAAACCGTGCAAGCCTGGCGGGTTGACTAGCAATGCACTAAATTTGCCTCGTCGGTGGGTCACCGCCGTCACGCTCATCGGAGCGCCAGCATCTTCACTTAAAGGAATGACGACTTGATTAGCGCGATCGCCGGAAAACTTAGCCATGTCGATGAAACGAGTGTCACGATCCAGGCCGGACCGTTCGATTACGAGGTTTTGGTCGGCGATTTCACCCGCCGGCAATTGCAACAGAAGCTCAACGAAGAGCTGCGTCTGCATACACTGCACTACATCGAAGGTAGCACGGCGGGGGGGCGATTGACTCCGCGATTGATCGGCTTTTTAACTTTGCCTGAACGCCAGTTCTTCGATTTATTCTGCAGCGTTGACGGAGTGGGTGCGAAAAAAGCCCTGCGGGCAATGGTGCGACCTGTCCGCGAACTGGCCATCTTGATCGAGGAACAAGACAGTAAGGCGTTGTCCGCCTTGCCAGGGATCGGGCCAGCGACCAGTGAGCGAATCATCGCTAAATTGCGTCGCAAAATGCCCCGCTTTGCTTTAATCGTCGCGGGCGACGAACTAACCGGTGGTGCGCCAGAATCCTCGCCTGTGATCGAGGAAACTTATGAAGCGCTCGTGATGCTTGGTCACAGCGAGTCGGACGCCCGGCACTTGATCGACGAAGCCGTTGCGACCGGCAAGAAATTCAAAGACACCGAATCGCTCTTGACGGCCATCTATCAGAAATCCAAGTAAGCTGCTTAGCAAGGACAAACCTGATACAATCAGTGCCATTCTGACCCACGTCAACAGCATAGAAACGATCATGACCGCCTCCACACTTGTTCTCGCTGTCGACGATAGCATGACCCAGGTCATGGGAATGCAGATTTTGCTGCAACAGCACGGTTATGAGGTAATAACGGCGGCCAACGGGCAGTTGGCTCTCGAAGCTGCACGTGAACGTCGGCCGGATTTGGTCGTCACTGATTTGCAAATGCCAGAAATGGATGGATTGCAACTCGTCGCAGCATTGCGGCAAGAATTTGCGGGATTGCCGATCATCTTAACGACCGCCAAAGGCAGTGAAGAGATCGCTTCCAAAGCACTGCGATTGGGCGCTTCGAGTTATGTTCCTAAACGAACTCTTAACGAAGATTTAGTACCCACCATCGAACGTATGATGTCGATGGTCGATGTCACCGATCACATCACACAACCGTCGACATATCTGACTGCGATTCGTATCGAACTCTCACTCGGTAACGATGACATCCAAGTCCCCAGTGTGATCGCGCGGCTCGAAAAATCGTTAGCCGAATTGGGGCTGCTCGACGATACGATGCAGATGCAAATTTCGACGGCACTCGATGAGGCGTTGATCAACGCCATCATTCACGGCAATCTAGGAATCTCAACGGAATTACGGTATCAAGGCACCGATGAACAATTTCGTGAGATTGTTAACAAACGTCGCCAGCAGGATCCATATATCGGTCGCAACGTCACGATCATCATGGACGCCACACGAGACGAAGTAACGTTCACAATCCGGGACCAGGGAGCTGGATTTGACGTCAGCTCGCTGCCTGATCCGACCGATTTCAGTAACCTCGGCGAATGTGGCGGCCGAGGTTTACTATTGATCAACGCGTTCATGGATCGTGTAGAACATAACGATCATGGCCGAGAACTCGTGATGTTCAAGAAGAAGGCGGATGCTCAGGTTGAGACTGATTGAGTTCACTCAAAAAACTCTGTGTGCTTCGAACCAGTTCATCCAACATCCACGCCGCACCAGCCAGTTCACCAGTATGAGCCTGTCGCTCTAAACGTTCTGCGGACGCGACAATCTGTTCCGCACCCAAACATCCGGCGGCACCCTTGAACGTGTGAGCGCTGCGGTGCAGCGAGACCGCGTCACCTCCAGTCAATTGATCTCGCATGAGTGGCAGCAGGTGCTCTGACTCTTCTCCAAACGCCTCCGTCAATTGGCGTGCCATCTCGATATCGCCGCCAGTCCTGGCGAGCACGACCAGCCATGGTGACACCACATCGGCGTCGGTTTTGGTCTCGGTCTCGACCTCTTCGTCGGCCAGCACTGGGAGACTCGCAACTTCGGTGTCTGACTCGGCAGACCGCTCCAAGGCACGCTGCAAATCATGAATGTCGAACGGTTTGGAAACATAGTCATCCATTCCCGCCGCCAAGCAACTCTCCCGATCACCCTTCATCGCCTCCGCCGTCATCGCAACAATGTATTGATGCTGCCCTGTTCGCTTTTCGCTTTCACGAATCGCCAGCGTCGCTTCATAACCATTCATCTCGGGCATCTGGATATCCATCAGCACCACGTCAAACGATTCGTTCTTTAAAGCCTCAATGGCTTCGCGACCATTCACCGCAAGCGTGACTTGGTGTCCCCATTTCATCAGGAACCCCATCGCGACGCGTTGATTGACGAGACCATCCTCGACCAGCAAGATCTTTCGCGGCGTCATTTGAGATAGTGTTTTCGCCGCCGGTGACTGCAGTTTCTGTTCATGCTCCACACCCATTACATCCAACACCACGTCGCGGAGTTCCGACGCAATCACAGGCTTCGTCAGATAACGGGTGATGCCGAGTTGCCGCATTTGCGGTGAACTCAAACCCGCGAATGAAGAAGACAGCATGACGATGGGACCATGCTGCCATTCTTCTTGACGTCCAATAAGCTGCTCCGCAAACCCCACCCCATCAAGATGCGGCATGTGGTAGTCCAGTAGGATCAGACCGAACGGATCTTGATCACGTACCGAATCAGCCACGATCCTCAGCGCTGTTTCGCCATCATCGGCGAGCGTTGGTTTGAGGTTCCACAACTGCAAGATCTCTTGCAGGATTCGTCGATTGGTCGCGTTGTCATCAACAACGAGCACGCGCGTTCCAGCGATTTTTGAAAACGCGGCTGGACGTCGCGGCGTTTGGTCAGGCGACACGCCAAGCCGAACGTGAAAGTGAAACGTCGTGCCCACGCCAAGCTCGCTCTCGACCCACACGTGGCCATTCATCATTTGAATCAGCCTTGCCGAGATGGTCAGTCCCAAACCAGTGCCACCGAAACGCCGTGTTGTCGAAGCGTCGGCTTGTGAGAAGGCTTCAAAAATCTTTTGCTGTTTTTCCTTCGCAATCCCAATGCCCGTGTCGCGGACGGTGATATGCAGCACGGCAACGTCATCATCGAGTGTTTCGGGATTCACGTCCACAACGACCTCTCCGCTGCTCGTGAATTTAATCGCATTGCCGACAAAGTTCACGATAATCTGACGCAATCGGCCGGGGTCTCCGATCAGTTCATTCGGAATCCCCGGGTCAATCCGCCCCGCCAATTCAATGCCTTTTTCGTTTGCTTTCAGCGTCAACAGTTTGATCGCTTTGCCAATACAATCACGCAAGTTAAATGGCGTATTATCAAGTTCCAAACGTCCTGCTTCAATTTTTGAGAAGTCCAGAATATCGTTGAGTAGTCGCAGTAAAGCATCGGCGGACTGTTGCACGAGAGTCAAGAACTCACGTTGCTCGCTGGTCATCTCGGTGCTGGCTAGGAGTTCGGTCATGCCCAGGATGCCGTTCATTGGGGTGCGAATCTCGTGGCTCATGTTGGCCAAAAACTCGCTCTTGGCCCGGTTCGCCGCATCAGCGATTTCTTTCGCCGCCAACAATTCTTCGCCCGCGATTTTGCGTGCGGTGATGTCACGGCTAATGCCTACCATGCCCATTACGGCTCCGTCCTTACCGACCAACGGCACTTTCGTCGTCAACAGCCAAAGTTGCCGACCATCGCTGGATTGTCGAATGGTCTCCTCCTGATCAACCAATGGCTGGCACGATCGCATCACGTTTTGATCGTCGGTGACATAGTTGCAGGCGAGCTCGGGAGTCGAGAAATCATAGTCTGTTTTGCCGACTAATTCCGACATCTCATCAATGCTAAACATGTGCAGCATGGCTTCGTTACCTGCCATGAAACGGCTGTAGCGATCCTTGACGTAAATGATGTCAGGGATATTGTTGATAATCGTTTTCAGCAGATCGCGTTCACGTGCCAGTTCGGTTTCAGCACGGACTTGAGCGGTGACGTCACGCGAGATGCCGAAGGTTCCGATGATTTTCCCCTCTTCATTTCGCAGCGGCATCTTGGTTGTGCTGCACCACGTGTCGGGACCATCGTCGCGAGTCTCCCGTTCGATCTTGCCGATGATGGATTCACCCGTTCGGATGATGTGCCGTTCATCTTCGAGGGCATCGGAGGCATGTTCATCACCAAAGAAATCGGCATCCGTCTTGCCGATGGCTTCACGCGGGTTGGATAACCCAAATAACTTCGCGTGTGCTTGGCTGATTCGCACAAACCGACTCTTGCGGTCTTTAAAGTACACCGCGTCGGGAATATTATCAAACCAGGAATCCATCAAAAAGCGAGCTTGTCGCAATTCGGCTTCCGCTCGTTTTTGCTGTGTCACATCCCAGCAAATCACCTCCACGCCGACGACGTCACCGTCAGAACCAAGGGTGGGCACGCGAATGACTTCGAGGTAACAACTACCATCGAGTTCGCCTTTGAGCAATTGATCATCGCTCGTTTCGCGACCACGCGTGTTGCTGGCAAACTCCTCAATCACGTGGTTGGGTTGGCCGCTCGCGATCACGATTTGTTCGAGCTCCCAGCAGGCTTCCGCGACGTCGGGTGAAAACAGGTCAAAGTCTGTTTTTCCTACAATCACCTTACTGTCTAAACCGACCGATTCGCAAAACAATTCATTAGCGTATAGAATGTGTCCCTCACGATCCTTGCGAACCACACATAATTCCCGTTTTTCACTGAGGCTATGACGCGAACTTGCTGTTTTTTGATGCAGGCTTTGCGAGACATTTTGAATCGGCGTTGCGTTGTCACGCGTGGCCGTCCGCTGTGGCTTCGGGCTGGGCTGAGATTTCACAGTGGGCTGGTTCATGACAGTTCGCTCAAGTGGGGTGTGACTCGATTCCATTCTATCCTGCCTCACAGGAAATGACAGAAAACAATTCAATAGCAGGCCCGATGGCGATCTTTTTCAAAATACCTTGTCCTAGTTGTGGCAAAGCTCTGAAGGTTTCGGACAATTTGTGCGGCAAAAGCCGTGCCTGTCCGTACTGCCGAGCGACAGTTCGCATTCCTGAGACGCCACCGCCTGAACCAAGCGAAATCGATACGGCACCGCTCCAAATTAAGATCGACACTGGCTCACCAAACGCTGGCCCAGCGAGTGAAACGAGCGCTCCCGCCTCAATCAAGAGCGGTCGCGAATCCGGCAAAACCTCGCCTGATTTTGCCGTGGTCACACCCAAAACCGCTGCCTCAGTAGCCCAGATCAAAACAGCTCCGATCACGACAGCACCCACCATCAAGCCATCGGTCGCACCGTCGGTCGCCACTACGCCCAAACGCACCAAAGTCGTGCGTCGTAAACGCGCCGAGAAAAGTTGGTTCCGTTCCGGCAACGATTCCGCCAGCAGCGATGTCAGCCTCGTGCTCTCGGGCTTGATTGCCGTCGCCCTCAGCATCGTTTGGTTCGGAGTGCTCTATCCGTTTCGTGAGAGCTATCTCGGTGCCTTGTTCTGGCTACGCGGTGCGGTGCCGTTTCCAACTACATTCATGATGTTCTGGGCGATCGCGATCTTGGTCCTCAAGTCGATGCGATTGCGAGAACAGCGTGATGTGATGTTGCTCGACGTGCTGCCCACCGAAATTTCCCAAGAGATCACGATTGATTCGATCGACGGTTTCATAGAACACATCAACGAGCTGCCTGGCGCGAGCAGCGATAGTTTCTTGATCAATCGAGTTGTGCGGGGTATCGAGCATTTTCGTGTTCGTAAAAGTGCTGCTGAGACCGTCACCATGATGGAGTCGCAATCCGAGATCGATGCGAACAATGTGGCGGGTAGTTACACGGTTTTGAAAGTCTTCATTTGGACGCTGCCGATCCTGGGGTTTATCGGCACGGTGATGGGCGTCAGTGCCGCCGTCGCCAGCCTCGCGGGCAGTCTCAGTGGCGGCGGTAACATGGATGCCATGAAAGGTGCGTTGCAGGAGGTTTTCGGCGGTCTTGGAACGGCCTTTGATACCACATTGCTCGCTCTGGTCATGAGTATTCTCGTCAAGATTCCCGCGTCGGCGTTGCAGAAAGGCGAAGAGGACTTGATCACGCGCGTGGACGAGTACTGCAACGAGAACTTGCTCCGCCGACTCAATGACGGACGCGAAGGAGGTGCCGAGCGCGGTGCGGGACTCGGCGGCAGTGGTCCCGCCGACACGCAAGTCTTTCGCGATGCCGTCGAGCAGGCCCTCGGAACACAGCATGCTGAAATGGAACGTTGGCTCGGTAAACTCGATGCCATCGGTGGTCGCCTCACATCGCAAGTCGCCCAGGGCTGGGACGACGTCAACAAACGCATCGAATCTCAACAACAGAAACATGTTGAAACGTTGCATCAACAACAACTCGACCAACAAGCTCGCTTGCAGGCTCAACTGGATCAAATGGCCAACGCGGCTGACAAAATTCAAACGACATTGTCAAAGCTCGCTGAGCAAACCGAAACTCTACAAAACCAAGTCAACACGACGTTCACACAAACCGGTGACTCACTGACAAAGCATCTCGACGGAGTGCAATCGGGCCTCAGTCGACTCGGCGAGGTGCTCCACCAAATCGGCAATGAACAAGTCATCGTGCAGCAAGTCGAAGCCGCTCCGCCAGCTAAGAGAGGTTGGTTCGGACGTAACGCCAAAGCCTCACGCCGCAACGGACGGAGGACTTAGAATGGGACGCCGAAGAAACAATTCCGATGACGAAATCTCGCTGTTTCCTTTCCTCAGCATCATTGCCTCTGTGATTGGCGTGTTGACAATGATGATCGCTACATTGGCGTTGGCGCAAACCGACACGCCGGACGTCGCACAGATCGAAGAGTTTGAAGACAAAACCAAACAACTCAATCAAACCGATGCTGAAATCGAAAAGTTGCGACGCGAGATTTCAGTATCCAATTCCTCGGCCCTGCAACTTCGCGAGCGGCAGCAAACACTCGCGGTGACCATCGCCGAACTCGAAGAGCTGCTCGCCCAATTGGAAGCCGTCGAGAAGGAATTAGCTGAGCAAAAAGAAATCGAGATTGTTATCCCGCCGATTGATCAATCGTTGCGTGAGACCGCAGCAGACATGCAATCCCAAGCCGATGCGTTACGAGAGGAGATCGCTCAATTAGAAAAAGAACTGCAATCGCGTGAACAGTCTAGTGAAGCGAATGTGACAGTGCTCCCCCAAGGCAGCGGATTGAACTTTGTGCCTCACTTCGTGGAGTGTGCCACTGATTCGATCGTGCTCCACACCAGCGATCCTGTCAAACGAATTCGAACAGCGAACATCACCACGGACAAAGATTTCCTAGCGCTATTAGAACGGACGGCCAACGGCACTCGCGATTCGATCGTGTTCCTCGTCCGTAGCGATGGGTTATCGACTTTGCTCGCTTGCCAGCGTCTTTGTGACGAGCGAGAAATTCGTAACGGCAAACTACCCATCGTCGGCCAAGGTCGCATCGACCTCGCTGCCTTTGGTAAAAAAACACCTCAATAACACGTTGATCTTATGGCGCATCGCAAACCCGACGACGACGATGATGGCGGACTCGATTCGCTACTGGACACGATGACCAATGTAGTTGGCATCTTGGTGTTGGTTCTAATCGTCACTCAAATGAGTGTGGCTGAAGTGGTTACACGGATCACCAGCGAAAACAAGATCGACGATGAATCGCTGGCTAAACTCACCGAACAATTGTTAGCGAGGCAAGCGGAACAAGAAGAGTTGGGACGAATGCTTGTTAATCCACTGAGCATCGACCCCGAGCAACAACGTCAAGAACTCGAACTCAAACAGGAACTCCTAGAACGACGCCGACAAGAGTTAGCCAAAAAACAAATTGAGAAAAACGAATTCGCGATCAAGATCGAGTCCGACCGCGAGACCGCCGAACGGAATCAAAAGATGATCGCCGATACCAAAGCACAGCGAGAGGAATTGCAAAGTGTGCTGGTAACAGCGTTGGAACGTAAAGCCGAACTGCAAGCGAAACTCGATTCGACTCCGAAGACGGAAGCACCAGCGGACATTGAAGTCAGCATCCCGAACCCGCGTCCACCGCCTCCAGGAGCCAAGCAATTGGTCTTGGTCTGCGCTGGCGATCGGTTGTACCCGCTACTATTGGATGGTTTTCGTCAGCGCGCTGAACTTCAAGCCAAGAAGATTGTTCAACGCTTAAAACTTGATCGCGATCCGGCAGCGGGGATTGATCCCGAACGCTTCACAAAAGTCTGGGAGAAACTTAAGGATCGAGATCAGTTCTTCGATGTTGAGTACTTTGTCATTGGCAATCGACATTTGCGATTACGCTTTTTACCACGTCCCGGTGATGGAGCCGATGCGAGTGAACTCACGAATCCGCGTGGACGAATTTGGTCACCTCAATTGCTGGGAGCGATCGACCCTGAGAAAATGTACCTCCGACTCTACGTCCTGCCAGACAGCTTTGGTGTGTATGTCACGGCGCGTCGCATCTTCAGTCAAGCCAACGTGATGGCGGGCTGGGAACCACAATCCGCTCAATGGCAATACACTTCACACGTGCCCGGCGGCATCGAACTCGGTCCTCCACCACCCAAAGTTCCAGACCCACCCGCAGTTCCAAACCCACCTGCCAGCAAGCCCGCCAACCTGATTGACTGATTCTTGCTGCCAAGACTGACCAGGTCGATACACTTGCCAACCTCCGCCAACAAAAGTAACACATCGCTGGCCAATCGAGCCAAAATACCGCAGGCCGATTGTGCAAAAAACTCTCTCCCCGCGTAGCCTCCCAAGCGGGAAGGTTTAGACTAGAATACTCAGTCGCCTGGATCGACTCATTCCGTCTTTTCCCCGCCTTGACCCACGTAAAAGCTGTTAGCTCGAAAATCATGATCTCCCCGCCACAAAACCGTCTGCATCTCGGCCTCGTGATGGTTGTTTGCCTCGTCGCCCAATCGTTTGCCCAGGCCGATGCGATCGCTCCCACTAAGACACCCGGCATCGCGTCTGAAAAACCTGCTGAGGGGCCCTCTGTTGCATTGGAGGATGGCACGTTCATGGTCCCGTACACCCAGCGGATTCCAGGTACGGACATTGCGTTTGAAATGATCCCCGTTCCTGGTGGTGAGTTCACGTTGGGTTCACCCGAGGATGCTGACGAGTTTGTCGAAGATGAAGGACCGACGGTTGCGCTCAAGGTCAAACCGATGTGGGTGGCTAAGACCGAAGTTCGCTGGGACATGTACAAAGAATACATGCGGATGTACGGCGTGTTCAAAGAGTTTGAAGCACAAGGCATCCGCACCGTCGACGAATCCAATCTCGCCGATTCAGTCACCGCACCGACAGAGTTGTACGACCCATCTTTCACATTTGAATACGGATCCAAAGCGACGCAACCTGCCGTGACGATGACACAGTACGCGGCGCAACAATTCACCAAATGGTTGTCGCGGATGACCGAGACCCAGTATCGCTTGCCGACTGAAGCCGAATGGGAATACGCTGCTCGCGCGGGCACCACGACCGCCTATAGTTGGGGTGACGATGCCGACGATATCGACGAATATGCATGGTACTTCGACAATTCACTGGAAGGTCCAGGGGAAGTTGCGACAAAAAAACCGAACGCTTTCGGACTGTACGACATGCACGGCAATGCTGCCGAATGGACGATCAACCAGTACACCGAAGACGGCTACCAATGGTTAAAAGACGAGAAGCCTGGCGATGCCACGCAGGCAGCACGCTGGCCAGAGAACCCTGATCCTTGTGTGGCCCGGGGTGGCAGTTGGGAGATGGATCCGCCCGCTCTTCGTAGCGCCGCGCGATTGGCGTCGGATGACGAAGCCTGGAAAGAAGAAGATCCCAATTTTCCGCTTAGCCCCTGGTGGTTCACCAGTGACCCGTCGCGTGGTGTTGGCTTCCGTTTATTCCGGTCATTAGAAACGTTGCCGAAAGAAACAATCACAAAGTTTTGGGACGCTTCATCTGAAGCAATCCTAATGGATGTTGAAAGCCGCGTGAATGATCAACGTAGCGGTTACGGATACGTTGACGAAAAACTCGGCGAAGCCGCTCAAAATTTGGATGAGTAACTCAGACAATCCGTCCATCGGCTGGATTGGTACCGGTGTGATGGGCCAGTCCATGGCCAGACATTTGATTGAGGCGGGTTATTCGCTCACCGTGACGACTCGGACTCGTAGCAAAGCTGAGTCGTTGTTGGAGCTCGGCGCGAGATGGGCGAACTCGCCACGCGAAGTTGCCGAGCAATCGCAGATCGTGTTCGCGATCGTCGGTTATCCCGCCGACGTGCGCGAAGTCTTCCTACATCCGCAAAACGGTGCTTTAGCGGGTCTCGCGCGCGGTGGTGTGCTCGTCGATATGACGACGAGTGAACCGTCACTCGCGGTCGAAATTAATGCGGCGGCGATCCAGCAAGAGGCTGATTCACTTGACGCGCCCGTTTCAGGCGGTGATACCGGCGCACGATCAGCCTCGCTGTCGATCATGATCGGTGGCAGCGATGCGGCAGTGCAAACCGTGATGCCGTGTTTCCAAGCGATGGGCAAAACAATTGTTCATCAAGGCGGACCGGGCGCGGGACAACACACCAAAATGGTCAATCAAACTTTGATCGCGACAGGCATGATCGGCGTCTGTGAAGCACTCGTCTATGCCTCACGCGCGGGACTGGATTTGCCAACGGTGTTGCAATCGGTTGGCTCGGGTGCAGCCGGCAGTTGGTCGCTCAGCAACCTCGGGCCGCGGATCATCGTAGGTGATTTTGAACCTGGTTTTTATGTCGAGCATTTCGTCAAAGACATGGGCATCGCGCTGGCAGAGGCGAAAAAGATGAACCTGTGCTTACCCGGCCTGGCTTTGGCCGAACAACTTTACCGATCCGTGATCGCTAAAGGTGGCAGCCGATCGGGCACCCAGGCGCTAATTCACGCGGTCGCTGAGATGTCAGCCATGAATTGGAATACTGCGGTACCCCACCCATGAAACCGGCCACCTTCACGATCCTCTTGATCGCGATCGTGATTGTGCGTGGCGGTTTCTTACTGACTCAGTCAGACAACCTGAACGATGATCCAGACGCCTATCGTGTGATCGCTGAAACGCTGGCGGAAACCGGCGTGTTTGGACTACCCATAGGCGGCGAGTCAGGAAACATGCAAGCTCGCGCGACCGCGTTCCGTCCACCACTCTATCCCTGGTTGTTGTCTTGGTTCGTTGATGACTCAGGAAGTCTCTCCAATCGTGCTGTCGCGGGCTTGCAGTTTTTACTGGGCGGTCTCACCGTTTTTTTAACTTACGACATCGCTCGCCGGTTATTGACGACATGTGTGGCATGGATCGCCGCTGGCTTGGTATTGATTGATCCGATTCTGCTCTGGCAGTCTTCGCTCATCATGACAGAAACCATCGCCACGGCACTCACCAGTTTACTATGGTGGTGGTGGGTGGTGCGTTTTCCTTTCACGAACGATTCTTGTAACTCGCAATCACGAGTAACCAGCATGCCGCTGACTGCTTTGGTACTCGGCGGGATACTGACCTTGGCGATTCTCTGTCGACCGACCTTTCTAGTTTGGACAATGATGATCATCGCGTCGATGATTTTTGTCGGTCCATCGTGCCGCATTCGCCGCGCAGCGATGATCGGAATCACGATCGCTTTGATCGTGGCCGGCGTTGGTGCCTGGACGCTTCGCAACGTCGTTGCGGTCGGACATCCCGTGTGGGGCACCACGCATGGTGGTTACACGTTGCTGCTCGCCAATAATGATTCGTTTTACGATTACCTCGAAACCAAGCCAACGGAATTACCGTGGCGGAGTCACGCTTGGGATGCGGACGATTTTTTTGCCCAATACGACTCGTTGCCCCGGAGCGGTGACGAGTATGAGGATGACCAGGTTGCCTATGCTGCGGCGAAAGCCACGATTGAACGACGCAGGGCGATGTTTTGGTATTCCTGTTGGGTACGATGGACTCGGCTGTGGCAACCGTTCCCGCATGCGGTCGCTGGCCGATCGACCACGTCGATATTGGTGGTGGGTGGGCTGCACAGTCTTCTCTACGGGTTGATCGTTTTTGCAGCGGTGCGGCATCGAGAGAAACTTCGCTGGCGTGGTTGGCGAAAATGGATTCCCTTGTGGCCCGCGATCGCTTTGCTGATCACACTCAGCGGTGTGCATGCAGTCTACTGGAGCAATCCGCGAATGCGTTCGCCTGCAATCCCCATGTTGGCCATCGCGGCAGCCTCAGTATTCGCGTCTCGACAGACCGACCGACCGCAGCAACCTATCAGCACAAACCCATTATGAAAGATTTTTTGAATCTGCTCCGTGCCCTGGTGCGAGAGCCATCTGTCGTCGGCATGGAAGACGCTTTCTTTCGTGTGCTGCGTCGTGAACTCGAAGAGTACCCGGTCCGTGTCACGCGATACCACGGCGTGCTCGTTGTCGAAGGCAGCGATCCGACCAGTACGTATCTATCAGCACATGTGGATCGACACGGGTTGATGTGTACCGGCCCGAACGAGTTTCAGTATGCCGCCTTCATCGCTGGCAACCGGGGCGAACTCAATGGCGACTCGATTTCCGAGCAGTTCATGGAAACGATTGCGGGACGTTTTCACGGACAACGGGTGCAAGCCCACGCCCCGTTCGCCGGAACCTATTTGGGCCAGGGTAAGATTATCGAATCGTACATTTGCCCGCGACGAAAGAACTTGATTTTTGAGATTGACGGGTTGGACTTTCTCCAGCCGGGCACGCCGGTATCGTTCTTGGATCGGTTGAAAGAGCAGGATGGATTGATCTCGGCGCAGCTTGATAACGTTGTTTCCGTCGCAATGGTCATCGAATTATTTCGCTTGGGTTACCCAGGCACTGCGCTATTGACTGCTGGAGAGGAAGCCGGACGGAGCTGGCGATTCGCGGCAGAGTGGTTCCGCCGCCACGATATTAAGACCGATCGTTTGATTGTGCTCGACACGAGTCCTTTTCCGACGGTCGACGATTTGCTACTACAAGACGTTGTGCTCCGCCATCGCGATTCCAACGCTGAGTTCGATGTGAGACTGACATCTCAGTTGCAGTCCACATGCAAACGGCTCGGTGTGAGTTATCGTTACAAAGACGTTTATATCGAACATCTCAATCGCACGAGGGAAAAACCAATGTCCTTGGGGCGTACCGAATTGGGGCGATTGATTGACGCGACCGTCGGCGAAGTGACCGGCACGACTTTGCAATTGCCAACTTCGGCGTATCACACTCAACTCGAAACCGCGAGAATCTCAAGTATCCACGCCATGCTGCGTTTGCTGTGCGAACTCACTGGGTGCGCGTCGCTTGCCGACGATCATGGCTTGTGATCACGAGGTTTCAACACTCTCATCGTTCCTGATTAAAACGGCGACTCCATTGGCTCAACACATCAATCGGATTCTTCTCCTCTTTTCGCTTATCCTTGCATGGACTGCTGCGACCGTGTTGATGGCCGAAGCACCTCGTCACCAATCCACTGGATCCTGGCCGCGGTTTCTTAATAGCGATTTCAGTGGTTCGGTCGATATCCAAGGCACTGCGCAATGGGCCTGGCAGCTGCAGCCGAAATGCCGCTGGAGTCTAACAGTCGGCGAGGGCTACGGTCTTGGCGTGATCGACCAAGGAGCCTATTTCCACTTCGATGCCGAGGCGGAACAAGAACGATTGCGAAAGATCGACATGCGCTCGGGTGAAGTGCTGTGGTCGCAGACCCATCCACTTTCTTATCGGGATCTTTATGGATATGAATCGGGAGCGAGGTGCAGTCCGACGATTGACGGCGATCAAGTTTTCACGCTCGGTGTCGCTGGTGCGTTGACCGCGCGTACTGTTAGCGATGGAAAGACTCAGTGGCGAGTTGACACGAATGAACGTTATCACGTCGTTCAGAACTTCTTCGGTGCCGGTTCGGCTCCGCTGGTTTTAGGCGATGCACTGATTGTGATGATCGGCGGCAGTCCGGTGGCCGATCAAGCGATTGCTCCTGGTCGCCTCGATCGCGTCTCTCCTGATGGATCGTTACTCGTCGCTTTTGATCGTCACTCAGGCGAAGAACTTTGGAAGTGTGGTGATGATCTCGCCAGTTACTCTAGCCCCTGTACCATCCGTATTAACAACCAAGTCTACATGCTCGTTTTTGCGCGAGAGCATCTGCACATTATCGACCCACGTTTGGGTCAAAGTATTGGTAGGGTTCACTATCGCGCCGACATTCTGGAGAGTGTCAATGCGATGGTTCCTGTTGTGGACGGCAACCGGGTGCTCGTAAGCGATTGTTACGACTT
Organism: Rhodopirellula sp.; assembly: GCA_041740155.1. Taxonomy (GTDB): domain Bacteria; phylum Planctomycetota; class Planctomycetia; order Pirellulales; family Pirellulaceae; genus Rhodopirellula. Next base: position 405 of record JBGSMN010000057.1, on the reverse strand, counting down.
GGGGGCGACGTTATTTGAGATCAACGTCACGGCGGGCGAAGCGACACTGACACCGCTATGGCAGGATCCGGCGGGTAACCGTCGAGACCAAGCGTTGCGGTCACATATGTCGACGCCGGTTTTGCACGGAGGCTTCTTGTACGCATGCAGCGGTCGCAACGCACCTGATAGTGATTTCCGCTGCATTGAGTTTCAAACCGGCAAAACCCAGTGGACGACGCTACCGCGAAGTCGTAGCACGGCGTCGCGTCTGGGCGAGGTATTGTTAATCATGCAAGAACGCGGTCCACTGACGATCGCCCGTTGTCAGTCAGATCAATTTGAAGAACTCGCCGTGTGGTCACTCGATCAAGCCGCCGATGACCGCCCCGCACTGACGTATCCCTGTTGGTCAGCACCCGTGAT
>JBGSMN010000043.1:0-3160 GCA_041740155.1 Rhodopirellula sp. | reverse complement strand
AACACCAGGCGTCGTGGTCGGCCCTGTCAACGAGATCGCTGGCCGTTTGTGGAACCTCCACGAGTTCGGCGGCATCGCCAAGAAACGCCGCAAACTCAAACGGCATCGCTTCCGAGTCGGCCAGCATGGTCCGATCCGCGTGATCGGCCCCGGCAAGTTTGCACGCATCGAACTGCGAACCGCCGCCCAAGCCAACCGCGCCCGCCGCTTGATCGAAGCAGAGAACCAACGTCGCGGTGCCGAAAAGCAGCGACGTTATCCCAAGCGTCCATTCATGAAACCCGCACTCGAAACCCATCGAGCCCAACTCCCCAAATTCTGGCGGGACTCCGTCAAGTAATTTCATAACGCAGGATGGATCCAACCCACTATGTCCGCTGAAGTAGTCCTCGGTCTCGACGCCGTCCTCACGATCGACGGTGCCGAGATCAAAAACGTCAAAGACCTGACTGTGTCGCTTGAGAAAGCTGAAGCTGACGCGAGCACGCGCGACAACAATGGCTGGCGAGCGACGGTCGGTACGCTCAAAGACGCCTCGATCGAGTTCACCGTTCTGAACAAATCAGGCGACACATCGTTTGGCATGTTGCAAGGCCTATGGAGCAGCGGCACGCCATGCGACGTCGGCATTTCCGACGCAGGCGGAGCACTGACGTTGACCTGCGAAGTAATGAACTTCAACGTCAACCAAAATCTCGAAGAGGTTGTCTCGGCTGACGTGACCCTTAAGCCGACGCAATCATCCACCGGTGGTGGGATGAATGTTGGTGGCGGTGGTGGAACCTAAACGAGAGTCAGTCTCGGTGCCGCTCCGTCGCTTCATCGGAACGCCATGCAAGCAGGCAAATCAATCCGAAAACGAGGGTCAGTACCGCGGAAAGGATAGGCATATAGACATGCAGACCTCCGACCTCCCGTACACGACCATAGATGGAGTAGTCGGGCGAATCGTATTCCTCCCGATAAGCCTCCACGGCCGCTACGTTGATCATGTTGTAAATCTCAAATTCTCGAACGGTTGAAAATCCATGCGTGTCATGTACTGCTTGAATGAGCAACGGAAGAATCCATGACAAGACGATCCCCGTTATCGACGTCGCAATGATTGATTTTCGATGTGTCATAAATCTATTTCGTTGTCTTGTTCAATAGCACGAGCGATTTAGCTGCACTGCATGCCAAATCGTTATTTTTCAGTTTCATAAATCCATTTAGAAGTAGCTTAACGGAATCTCGATGCAAAAGTTCGTTGACCGCCACGGTCGTGTTTGGATCGTCGACATCGACAACACCACGCTTCGCCGAGTCAAAACGCTCACCGGCGTTCGTCTGCTCGACGCCGTCGATGGCGATCTCATCCCCCAAATGACGCAAGACTTTCTTCTTCTCGGTGAAGTCCTGTTCGCGGTCTGCAAGCCGCAAGCCGACAAGGACTCCGTCAACCAGGAAGCGTTCGAGTCGGGGCTGTCCGGGGATTGCCTGACCGAAGCACGCAACTCGCTTGTCGAAGCGTTGTTGGACTTCCTCCCGGAGGACCAACGCCGTCTGCTCAGCAAAGCGGTGACGCATCAACGCGAGGTGACGGCACGCGGGATGGAGATGCTGCATCGCAAGCTGGACGATCCGACGCTGGCCGACAAGATGGTCGCGGAACTCGAAGCGAATCTGGAGGTGCCCGGCTTGAACGCGAAATCTGTCACCTCGCCGGCATCCTCGGCATCGATCCCGGCCCGCTGACGCTCCGCCAAATGGTCTGGATGGCAAACGCCCGCCGTCAACACGACTGGCAATTGGCCAGCACGATTGTCTGGATCACTGCCGAAGTCAATCGCGATCGCAAACGCCGCCGCAAACCATTCAAGCCGGACGACTTCAACCCCTGCGTCACCACCAAACCGGCCCCCGCCAAAGCATCCGTCGAACAAGTCGCAAACCTTCTCGGTGCTAAGTTTCACCCTTCACCCGTCACTCTTCAAACTTCCGCCCCATGTCCCAAGTCCGTGCCGGAGCCGCCTTCGTCGAACTGACGCTGAAAAATTCAGCATTGGTGAAGGGGCTGCGGTCTGCACAGAAACAATTGTCGTCGTTCGCGTCATCCACGTCGATGATGGGTACGAAGATGACGGGACTGGGACTAGCAATGGCTGCACCGTTGGGAGCGGGCATTCAAAAGTTCGCCGAGTACGACGACGCGATTCGCCAAGTCGCCGCTGTCACGGGAGCGACCGGCGCGGCGTTCGATCGACTCAATGCGAAAGCAAAACAACTTGGTGCATCAACGAGTTTCACCGCTGTCGAAGTGGCGAATCTGATGACTGAACTTGGGCGGGCTGGTTTTAATCCAGAGCAGATTGAAGCGATGACTGCGTCGGTCATGAACCTTGCACGTTCCACAGGGACTGATGCCACGGTGTCATCAGGCATCATGGCCGCAACAATCCGTCAATTCGGAATGGAAGCCGAAGAAGCGACGCGTGTTGCAGATGGACTAACCGCCGCCGCGAATAAGTCGTTCAACACCGTTGAAGCTCTCGGTGAAGCATTGCAGTACGCTGGTCCCGTTGCCGCCGATGCCAACATGAGCCTTGAAGAAACGCTCGCGATCCTCGGTACGCTTGGCAACATGGGCATCCAAGGAAGTGAAGCCGGCACGGCGCTGCGACGCTTGCTCACCCTCTCTGCTGCCGAGTCACAGAAGTTTCAGGATGTCTTTGGTGTTGTAACGAAGGACGCCGCTGGCAACGCGCGACAACTCACCGACATCCTTGGTGACGTCGCACAAAGTGTCGCGGGACTTGGAACCGCTGACAAAGCCGCCAAGTTCAACGAAGTGTTCGGCTTGCTCGGTATCACCGCCGCATCCGCGATCGGCAAGACGGTCGCCGACACGCGAGTTTTGCTTGGCGAAATCGAAGGAGCAGGCGGCATCGCCAAGAAGACCGCCGAACAGATGGAGTCTGGCCTCGGCGGAGCATTCCGAGTGTTGGCCAGTTCCTTCGAAGCGGTCCGAATCGCAATTGGCGAAGCGCTCGAAAAACCAATCCAACGACTTACCGAAAACTTCTCAGCCGCCGCGACCGCCATCACCGACTGGATCGGCGAAAACAAACGAGCAGTCCAAATCGCCGCCTTGGTCGCGGTCGGTGTGGTGGCCGCCGGA
>JBGSMN010000026.1:0-11277 GCA_041740155.1 Rhodopirellula sp. | reverse complement strand
ATTCTGGCGAATCCCACTACAACAGGCTCGCCTAATTGAAATTGGGGCTGAGCTCGATGGAAGCCCAGGGGAAACATCAGAAAACTTCGTGGCACGTAATTCATAAAAATCGCACTCATGTGTTCTCGTGTAAGACGTTACTGTAAGTTGGACCGCGGATGGAATTATCACGCAGCCTCGCCATTTTATTCCAAGGATACCGAACCATGCGACCGGTTTGTCACTCGCTTGCCACTCTGCTGATATTCGCCGGTGCTCTATTACCTCAGTGGGTCAGTACCGCCGAACAACCGCAAGTCGAACTTCAGGCCTCGCTGGTTATCGTCGAACCCCAACGCACGCCCGTCCTTCCAGAGGGAAGCACCGGGATCGCTGTCCGCTATCCTGGCGATGTGGGCATCGAGAACGATCCCGACGTCGTGTTTGTCGAGTCATTCGAGGGCTCGGTTGACGAGATCTGCGGCCGCTGGGAGTCAGTGAGCGGGAAGCCGATATTATCCCCATCGGATGAGGTCGTTCCAGGCAGCGGCGGCAAGCAATCGCTGCTGCTCACTCGCGAGGCAGGTGGTACGCAAGGGTACATGGACGGAGGCAACTTTTACCGTCGCATCCGCAACGAACGGGGTGGTTTTGGCTACGACCAACTGTTTCTCCGCTTTTACATGAAGTTCAACCAGGAACACTCACCCATTCACCACTACGGCAGCGGCCTCGTCGGCTTTCTTCCCACCACTCCATGGCCCCATGGCCGGGCTGGCCAGCGGCCGGATGGTGCGACCCACTGGACGACGCAAATCGAACCGGGAGATTTCCGTTCGTGGTACTTTTACACGTATTGGCAGTCGATGGGGGGCAGTCCGCCTCGCGGCCAGACCTGGGGGAACTCCTTCGAGATCGGCGTCCCCGCTCGCACGGTGAACCGGGACGTTTGGGTTTGCATGGAAGTCATGGTCAAGATGAACGACATCGCTGACACCAACGGCGAGCAAGCATACTGGCTCGACGGGAAACTCAGCCGTGATGCGCAGGGCAGGGTCACCAGCTATCTGGGTAAAGGTTTTCCCTCCGCTGGTACTTGGGTTTATGACAAATTCAAACCCTATGCCACCGATCAGGGTATCTGGTGGGACGATCAGCAGAACCGAGGTATTCCGGTTGAAGGCGGCCGCCCCTTCCCTGGCTTTGCATGGCGCAGCAATCCGCAATTGAACATCAACGCGATTTGGCTCTACCGCTACATGTCCCAGCCCGAGGAGGGCACCAGCAAAGTTTGGTGGGACCACTTGGTCGTTGCCAAGAAGTACATCGGTCCGTTGACACCCCTGTCACTTGATCGTTCCCCTGATCAACCTAATGACAATCCCCGATCGCTGCAGCACAATTGATCATGCAGATCAATGAGCTGTTGTAAGGTGTCGTGCGTTGACAAGTCGGTAACAGTTTAGTCCCCTAACGCCAGAATTTTCTTCTCCGGCCAGTCGCTCAACAGCCAACCGCCCATGTGGCTCAAAGACACATCGATCGCAGCAATGTTAATTGCCACACTGATTGCGATCGCCAGTGTGGGGCGACGCACGCTAGCGATGCGAACGGCGACACCAGAAGCCGTGCTCGCTGAACAAGGCAAGTCGACGAAGCATCACGTTTTCAGCAAGTAACGCTCGCCAGTGCAAACCACACCCAGACCACGCTGAACGTGCTTACTCCTGGCGCACTCCATCGCCGCTGCCGCACCCATGCCACAAATGTGCCAATCTGCTCATGGTTGAGTAGATCGGTCAGCGTATTGAAATGTCGACCGAGAGCTTTTTCGCGGGCGCTAAGTTCATTGTGCGATTTGTAGGTTGCTTCAAGGGAACGCTTTGACGTAAACAACCGGTGGCCCCACGAAGTGGGTTAAGGCAAATACGTTCTGATGGCGGTATCGAAGGACGTGTTTCCACCTACAATTTGGTGAAATGTTGAGAATTGTATTTGTATGGCTGTTTTTGAGTTCAAGTGTTGTTCTTGCGGAAAACATATTAGAAAAACCGAGTCGTGAAAGTCGCTTGCGGGCTTTTTCCGACGAATGCATCGAAACACTTCAAAAACGATTAGACCACTACAAATGGTCGAGACGTTCAATAGAAAAGAAGCTAATGCTTGAGGACGTATCTCCTCAAGACATATACAACTTCACTGTAATGTGTGAATATCGTGAGGCAAGTACTCGCCTTGCTCTTGAGAAAGTGAAGTTTTCAAAGTATCAGGGTGATGTGCGGAGGTCCTCTTATCCAGTTCGTTTGCCTGCCGGCATTCGCAACGAAAGTGAGTGGAAGAAAGAAATAGACGCGTTAGGCGAATTTACGGAAAAGGTTAAGGCAATATTCGAGAGTACCCGACCAGCTAGCCAATTAAAACCGATTCACCGAAACGAGATGCCAATAATCGCTCTGTGAATTGAAGTACTCACTCTGAATTCTAATTCGGAGAGAGTACTTTTCTCAGGTCGGCGGGGTCGACGGTTATTCGATTATGGGTTCTGGTTGTTGTACCAATCCGTGAATGCAAGACTTAAATCGATGACTGCCAAATTTGCTTCGTTCTCGATATCCTCAAAAGTGTCTTTGAAAAAAGCGTTCGATAACTGGCCACTTCGTTGCATACGCCAAAGCGGTCGCCTTCGGGATTGGCCGCTTTTTTCCTGCTGATTCATCGGTGAGTAATACAGGACGTACGACACGGATCGGTGGATGCTTTAACCGATTGCACCGCGATCACCGGTTGTGGCCAGGGTTAGATCGGCGGCGTAACAGTCGACCAAGGCGTTCAAATTCGCGCTGCGGTCGATCTCGCGAAACACACGCAACGTGCGATCCAATCGTCGGGCACCGGCTTCGTCAAACCGTCCATGCCGGGCCGCCTCGCGTAACTCACTGCGGTAATGTTGCAATGCGATCGCGCAGATATCACGCAAGGCCGCACGTCGCAGCGGTGCTTCTTTCTTGCTGATTTCGTCGAGGTGCGTGTTGATGCAGCGAGCCACGATGACGGGGTCAGGCACCGGAGTGGTGAGCTGAGCAAGCAGTTTGCCGCGAATCTCGCCACTCTGGCCGCTCGCTAAACGCGTGGCGACTTGCAAGTCACCCGCCGCCAATTCAATCGCTTCGTCGAGCACCGCGTCGGATACCTGCGGTGGCGTTTCACCTTCCTCAGTCAGCCGCGTTAAATGCAGACGCACCAATTCACGACCGTCCGCACCCGTGGGACTGTTGAAACGCATGGTTTGGCAACGCGAACGGATCGTCGGCAGTTGCCGTTGTTCGCTCGTGCCGATCAAAATAATGACGGCGTTGGACGGTGGTTCTTCGAGTGTTTTCAGTAAACTATTTGCACCCTCTTCGTTCAAGAAATCAGCGTCGTGCAAGATGGCAACTTTCCGTTCGCCTTGCATTGGGCGCAGATGCACGTCGTGACAGAACCCCTGTTGCAAACGAGCCTCGACGGGGCCGATCAGCAATTCCAACGGAATCAAACTCTTGTCTTGCGGTTTCGACACTTGGATCAAATCCGGATGCGAGGCCGCGCGGACTTGGGCACAGTCCGGGCAGGCGTTGCAGGGGTTCATCTCCGCCGATGAATTACGTTGACAAAGGATCGTTTGTGCCAGCAGTAGTGCGGTGGCGGTTTTGCCAACGCCTGGCGGACCGACAAACAAGAGACTGCCGCCGAGCCGCCGTTTGGTGATCGCCGTGGTGATCGCGCGGCGAATGTTCGCATGCCCGATCAGGGCGTCCCACGATTTTGGGAAGGGGTATGGTTCGATGCGTGGGGTTGCCAACGGAAATCTTCCCGATCGTGAAAGAACTGAATCGAAGGACTACGTGGCGCGGGAAGGAACCGATGCGGCGATCGCAGCGCGGCTGTCTGTCGCCGCATCATGAAGCTGTTTCAGAGCGATGACGCCATTCTCTAACGCACCGATTTTGTTGACCCGTGTTTCATGTCGACCACATTCAAACTCCGTTCGCAACCACATCAACACCAGATCGTCGACGGGTCGTTCACCGATCAACAGACCTGGCAAACACAGCACATTGATATCGTTATGCCGACGCGACATTTCCACCATGACTTCGTCATAGCAAGGTGCCGCTCGCACGCCGGGGTATTTGTTGGCGACGATCGACATGCCAATACCGGTACCGCAAATCAGGATGCCGCGATCGAGTTCACCGACTGAAACACGACGCGCGATCTCGCTAGCGAAGTCGGGATAATCGACTGGCTCTGCGGAATCGGTGCCCGCGTCAAACACCTCGAACCCCTCGTGAATGAGTGACTGCACTAATTTGGCCTTGATATGCACCCCGCGGTGATCACTCGCTATACCAACTCTCAAGACATTACTCCGTAGGATTGCTCGTGGCGTCCGATTCGTCGGCCTCATTATGGCGTTCCGAAGGATTTGTGTCAGGCGTTTTTGGGAAAAAATCGGCATCAAATGCTGCCACCCATTTTTCCAATTCTTCGCGGATTTGATCCGCACATTGCTCATAAACGTCGACAGGCATGCCAACTGGGTCGCTGATATCGCCCCCGTCGCGGCGGAGCGTGAAGACCCGGTCCTTGCGGTCTGGCCAAGCCGCCAAGATGGCTTCGCGGTGCCGTCGTGTCAACGTCAGCACCAAATCGGCCATCGACATCAACGGATCGTCCAGTGGTTGGCTGCAATGTCCGGTCAAATCTAGCCCGCGACGCCCCATAACCTCCACCGATTGGGGTGCAGCTCCGGCACCACGTTGGGCGGCCACGCCCGCTGAAATCACACGAGCGACGTCTTCCCGACCGAATCGCCGGTGCAACAGGTCGCGAAGCAGCGTCTCAGCCATCGGGCTACGGCACGTGTTTCCGGTACAGACTATGACGATCACAGGTTTGACAAATTGGTTCATGGCGGCTCGCTGAATCACCCCTTCACGCAGGATTTGCCAAGAATTCCCTGACAATTGCACGATCGTACCTCCTCCACCATAGCGACTCAGCCCGTCATCTAGCAGCACGGGTAGCGGATTTGCCTTGACGACGTCTGATAAGTGCTCCTTGAGCCGCTGCACCGTGGTCATCGCTTTCCCGCCTGCAGCCACGAATTCACCCCAAACCAGCGGAGCGGACAGATACCGGTGAATATGACTGAGTAGACGATGATCGGAAACGCGAAACGCGATCGGGCGGAGGGAATTGCGGGAAATCTCACCTGATTCACCCGCGGCCGCTTGTTCCAAACAAGCGAACCGCTGCAAATTCGCCAGCACTGAGGCTGGTAACATGCCTGCCGCTGAGGCCTGCGAATTGCAATCGGCAATCAACGTCAACGGCCCCGGGAAACAGCGTTCGGTCAAACGCCGCGCAAGATGGTTGCGGGGCACGAGATAATCGCCAATCGCGTCGATACTGCGGACGCACAAGGCAAGTTGGCCGCTGGTCTTTCCGGCTTGATTCGCCTCCATGCTGGCCGCGACCAAGCCCGAGAGTCGCTGCACTGCCTTGGGACACAACGCACTGGCTACGACCCCGTACACAGTTTCGCTAGGCAAACCGATTAAATCGCCCTCGACGAGTGCTTGCACGCTGCGATGCACGACGTCTCGCGGGTCATCGGTTTGTTGTAGGTCGTAAATCATCCGGTTCCGAGATTAAATGATGTCCAAGAGCGACGATTCACTCGCTACCCGCTCTGTGAATCTTCGTATTGGGTTATCCTATGTTGATGAGCACACCCAAACCAGTACGCCAATCCCGCCCGAATCGCCGTGAGTCGCTGAAAATGCTGGCCAGAGTGGGCTTAATTGGCGTGAGCAGTAGTCTCACCACTGGCCTCAGCGGTTGTGTCGCAACCGGAGACGCGGGTAGCGTGGATCTTGTCTGGGGACGCCGTGGGTTCAGCGATGGCCGCTTTCTCAAACCGCGGGCGATCACCATCGACCCGCTCGATCAACTGTACATCGTCGACACAACCGGCCGAATTCAAGTCTTTGATGTCGATGGCAACCACCTGCGAACGTGGTCCGTGCCCGATACCGCGAACGGACGTCCCACTGGTTTGGCATTCGACCCAGGATTACGCGCCGCCGAGGACACGCCAACCCAGCCGCCACGGTTGCTCGTGGCGGACACCCATTACTACCGCATGTCCGTGTTCACGCCCGATGGCGAACTGCAGCAAAACCAGCAGATCGGCGGCACGCCAGGCCCCGCCGATGGCCAGTTCGCGTTCGTCACCGATGCCGTCTGTGATTCGATCGGTCAAATTTATATCGGTGAATACGGCGCGTCCGATCGTATTCAAAAGTTCACACCCGAGGGTGAGTTCATCGCGTCGTGGGGCGGTACTGGGGATGAACTGGGTCAGTTCCTGCGTCCCCAAAGTCTCGTGATCAACGACGATGTGTTGTGGATCGCCGATGCCTGCAATCATCGCATTGTGCGTTATGACGTACGTTCCCCTTCCAGCGATGGCGTGCCTGTTTTGATCGGAGCCTGGGGCAGCGAAGGCACCGCACCTGGTCAATTGCATTATCCTTATGATCTCGCGGTCGATCGCGACGGCACAGTGGTCGTTTGTGAATACGGCAACCAACGTTTGCAACGATTCTCCGCTCAAGGTGAATTGCTAACGATGTGGGGTTCGCCAGGCCATGCACCGGGGCAACTGTATCAACCGTGGGGTGTGGTGATTGATTCTCGCGGCCGAGTCCATGTGCTCGACAGCAACAATCACCGCGTGCAACGTGCCCGAGATGTTTAACTAGAATCGTCCCATGAAAAAAACTCCCCAACGATTTGCCATCGCCTTGTTTGGCCTGCTCACCTTCGCGTTTGACTCACAAAACGCTACCGCCGATCGACCTGTTTCGTTCAACCGTGACATTCGCCCGATCTTGACCGATCGCTGCTTTGCCTGTCACGGACCTGATGCCGAAACCGTCGCCGCTGGCTTGCGGCTCGACCTCCGCGACGAAGCAATCCAGGAAGCAATCGTCCCGGGCGATAGCGACGCCAGTGAACTGATCAGGCGCATTCTGTCCACCGACGAAGACAATGTGATGCCACCACCGGAGCTGCACAAAGCTCTCGACCCGTCACAAATCGCACTGCTCAAACAATGGGTCAGCGAAGGTGCCCCGTACGAACAGCACTGGGCCTACACGCCGCTGCAAAAGCCACACATTGATCCCGCCAACGCTCCCGCCTGGTGCCGCAACGACATCGACCGTTTGATCGCTGCTCGCTTGCGTGACGAAGGCGTCGAGCCATCACCGCGAGCCGACCACACGACACTGCTGCGGCGACTGGCCTGGGATCTCACGGGTTTGCCACCCACGGCTGAGCAAGCCGACGCTTTTCTGAACAATCCATCCGATCAAGCCTACGCACAACTCGTCGACGAGCTGCTCGCGTCGCCACGTTACGGCGAACGCATGGCGATCTATTGGCTCGATCTTGTGCGGTACGCCGACACAGTGGGTTATCACGGCGATCAAGATGTTTCGATGTCACCGTACCGCGACTACGTGATCAACGCCTTCCATCAAAACTTGCCTTACGATCAATTCGTGCGAGAACAAATCGCAGGCGATTTGCTACCTGATCCCACTACCGATCAACTAGTCGCGTCAGGCTACAATCGACTCAATCAAACCACTGAAGAAGGCGGTGCTCAACCGAAAGAGTATTTGGCAATCTATTTTGCTGATCGTGTTCGCAATGTCTCGCAAGTCTTCATGGGCGCGACCGTCGGTTGCGCTCAATGTCACGATCATAAGTACGACCCTTACACGTCGAAAGATTTCTATTCGCTCGGAGCATTCTTTGCCGACTTGCAAGAGCAAGGCAAATACGACGCGCGATCACGACCACCGGAAATGCCCGTCCTGACCGCAGACCAAACCGCGCGTATCGCCGAACTGGACCGCCAGCTCGCTGACGCAAAACAGGAACTAACCACGATTGAAAAACGTCTGCTCAGCGAACAACCCGCCTGGGAATCGACACTCCTTGCTGCGACCAGCGAACCACAGGAAGCCGAACATGTTTGGCTCGGTGATGGAAAACCCGAGGCGGAACTGAACGGCGATTGGAATTTAGTTTCGGCAGCGGACGGTCACGTTTACCAAGGCGCTGATGCTCGCAAACAAGTCGCTGTTGGATTGACCCAGCACTTCTTTATCAAATCGAAAAAAACGCTCGTTATCGAAGCCGGCATGCGACTGTTCAGTTGGGTTTATCTTGATCCCGAAAATCCACCGACTGCGATCATGTTGCAGTTTAACGATGGAGAGTGGAATCACCGCGCCGTGTGGGGCAGCCTCGACATCCCGTACGGACGCACCGACAAACCGGGCGGTGCAAACGACTACCGGCATCGCGGCGAACTGCCCGCAACCGGGCAATGGGTGCGATTGGAAATCGACGCCGCCGACGTCGGTTTGACACCGTCGACGACCATCCACGGCATGGCTTTCACCCAGTTCGTGGGCACCGTTTATTGGGATACCGCCGGAGCCATTGCCAGCTCCGCGTTGACACCGAAATTGATCGCGGCGATGAATGAACCCGCATCATCGCGCAGCAAAGACCAATCGAAACTTATTCGTGATCATTATTTCTCGGTCGCCCAACAGCGTTTGGATCAACTCGCTGTCATCGAAGCATTGAAATCATCGCAAACCAATGTGCGTGAATCCGCTCCGACGACTTTGATCAGTAAATCGGTTTCACCACGCGAAATTCGGGTGCTCAACCGAGGGAATTGGATGGACGAATCGGGCGAGATTGTACAGCCCGCGATTCCTGCGTTTTTAGGAACACTCGAAACCGAGGGCCGTGCTTCGCGGCTCGATCTCGCTAACTGGCTGTGCCGCGACGATAACGTGCTGACGGCTCGCACCATGGTTAACCGCTTGTGGTACTTGATGTTTGGCCGTGGCATCTGCTCCAGCGTCGACGATCTGGGCGGCCAGGGCACCTATCCGAGTCAACCAGAATTGTTGGATTATCTCGCAGGCGAATTTGTCCAGTCGGGTTGGAACATCAAACATGTCTTGCGTTTGATCGTTTCCAGTGCCACGTATCAACAATCATCAAAGCCGACGCCCGATTTGCGTGCTCGCGATCCCTATAACGAACTTTTCGCTCGCCAAGGTCGGTTTCGGATCGGTGCCGAGATGGTCCGTGATGCCGCGCTATGGCACAGTGGTTTGCTGGTCGAAAGAGTCGGTGGTGTGAGCGCCAAACCCTATCAACCCGATGGCTACTACGACCAACTCAACTTCCCTCGACGATCGTACAAGCCCGACGTTAACGAAGACCAGTATCGTCGCGGCGTTTACACGCATTGGCAGCGAACTTTCCTGCACCCGATGCTCAAAGCGTTCGATGCGCCGAGTCGTGAGGAATGCACCGCGATCCGTTCACGATCCAACACGCCACTGCAAGCACTCGTGTTGTTGAACGATCCCACGTTTGTGGAAGCGGCTCGCGTGTTCGCGGCCCGGATCATGCGTGAAGGCGGTGCGTCCTCCACGGATCGAATCCAGTGGGCGTATCAAGCCGCTGTGATGCGACCGTGCAGCCCCTTCGTCAGCGAGCAGCTCGAAAGCATTTTTACCTCGCATCATCAATCGTTCATTGCCGATTCCGATGCGGCTGCCGCCTTGATCGCCCACGGCAACTCATCCGTTGCCACGGACCTCGATGCAGCGGAGTTGGCTGCGTGGACCAGTGTCGCCCGCGTGATCTTGAACCTCAACGAAACCATCACTCGCTATTGAACGGATATCGTTAGATCAACCATGACTATGCCCTCCCCATCGACCGCCAGCGTCTTGGCTCGCCGTACGTTCCTCCGCCGACTCAGTTTGGGTTCGGTGGCGTTCGCTTCGATGCTCAACAAAGACGTCTCCGCCGCATCGCTCGAACACGTCGTGCATCATCCACCGCGAATCAAACGTGTCATTCATTTGTGCATGGCGGGCGGACCGAGTCATTTAGAAACGTTTGATTACAAACCTGAGTTGGCCCGGCTCGATGGCCAACCGATGCCCGAATCACTCACCAAAGGGCAGCCGATCGCGCAATTGCAAAACCAAGCGTTGAAAATACTTGGCCCGCAACATCTATTCACCCCGCAAGGCAAATCGGGACTTGAAATATCGACGGTGTTTAAGCACATCAGCCAACATGCTGATGATATCTGTGTGATCAAATCCATGCACACCGAACAAATCAACCACGACCCCGCTCATACGTTCTTCAACACTGGCACCGCGATCAGCGGACGCCCTTCGATGGGTTCGTGGGTATTGTACGGATTGGGTGCCGAGACACAAGACTTGCCCGGATACATCGTGTTGACGAGTGAGGGCGGCGGCCAATCTCAACCAATCAGTTCGCGGCAATGGCATTCGGGGTTCTTGCCCAGCCAACATCAAGGCGTGCAGTTGCACGCCACCGGCAATCCGGTGCATTACGTTGGCAATCCAGCGGGCGTGAGCCAGCCTCAACAGCAAGATATCGTTGAAGCGATTTCATGTATCGACGCGCACCGCAATGAAGAACTCGATGACCCGGAAATCGCTACTCGTATTAAGACGTACGAGATGGCGTTTCGGATGCAAGCCTCAGTGCCCGCGCTAACAGACATGTCCGATGAATCGCAAAGCACGATCGACATGTATGGCTGCCGACCAGGAGACGGATCGTTCGCCAGCAATTGTCTACTGGCCCGCCGCCTCGCCGAGCGTGGAGTGCGTTTTATTCAGTTGTACCATCGCGGTTGGGATCATCACGGGGGAGTTAAGAACGGTGTTGCCAAGACCGCGTCGCTGGTCGATCAGGGCACCGCCGCGTTGCTGCAAGATCTCAAACAACGTGGCATGCTCGACGAGACGTTGGTCGTGTGGGGTGGCGAATTTGGACGCACGCCGATGGCTCAAGGCGACGGACGAGACCATCATATCAAAGGTTTTTCGATTTGGTTGGCCGGTGGCGGTGTGCGGGGTGGAACGGCATACGGTGCCACCGACGAGTTCGGCTACAATGCGATCGAGAACAAGGTCCATGTGCGTGATTTTCACGCCACGATGTTACACATGTTGGTTCTTCGGGGATTTTAGTGGCTGATCGCGTGAGACGCGTAAATTTTGTATTTTGCGTGGATGAACGATCTCAACCAGCACTACCGACTACTTCTTGGGCTCAGCGACGACTGGAAAGTTGTCGATGTTGACCTCGATC
>JBGSMN010000442.1:0-4678 GCA_041740155.1 Rhodopirellula sp. | reverse complement strand
ATTTGAGCGATACGTGATTGGCGCAAAGACGTCGGTGTCGTTGACATAGTTCAATTGAATCAGTTCGCTCAAGCCATCGCCATCAAGGTCCGCGATTGCCATGCTCAGCGGTATTACCGCTCGATCAGCTGCCCCATTGATTGGCGGATGCAAGCGGGTCTTTTGAAAAGTTCCATCGGTTTGATTCAGCATCAATACCGTTTCATTGAGATTTGCGACCACCAAATCATCCCATCCATCTTGATTCCAATCGCCAGCAGTCGCACCCAACGCGTAGCCGGACTCAGCAAGACCCGTTGGGTTCTCTTGAGTGGACAGCGTTAAACAACGAAAACGGATGCTTCCCATCTTCTGCGTAACATTTTGAAAGAGTTGATCTGACTGGACTTGACCGCGACGATCGCTTTGCAGTGGATCACCATCGGCTTGCACTAAGTAAAGATCGGGTGCGCCGTCGCGATCAAAATCGAGAATCACAGCCGCTCCTCCGAGCGGTTCAAATAATCGAAAGTTTTTTTTGACAATTGTTGCTGCATTGCGCCACTGAAAATTGACTCCCGCTTCTTCTGTTACATCATCTAACCTAATCGCGATCGACTTTTCATTATTTAACGGCAAGGGTGTCCTTAGTACATCTTGTTGCCGAGTATTGGCCTGCGATTTAATTCTTACTGCGATCCGTTTTGCCTGTTCTTGCAAATCGCGGCCCACGATTTTTTCCCAGTCGTAACCGTCGGGGTAGACTTGCAACAATTGTTCACGCGCTGAGCATAGGGTTGCCTGTTGCGAAGCGTTGGTTGACAGTTCGGTGACATACCAAAGTTGCCAAGCGAGGGCTTCGAGCGGTCGCCCGCTCTCATTCAAGCGTCGCGAAAGCGGCGGAACGACTTGAAGCGGATTCGCTGTTCCCGTTACCAGATCGTTTACCATCGACTGAATTTCTTGAATAGCGACCAATTGCCGTTGCAGCCGTTCAACAAGTTGAACATCGTCGGTAGCGGAAATCGCGGCTCGGCATGCGAGTAGGTGATTGGGCTCTTGTCGAAGCGCCATCAAGTAGAGCAGCGAAATTTCTTGGCGACTGATTTCTAAAGATGAGTCCTTACTTGCCAAGTTTCCAAGCGCTAACCAATAAGCCGGAAACTGCACGACCTCGTCCGGCAGCGTTGCTAGGACCTGAAGGAGCTGCGGTTTTTGCTCGCAGATCGAAAGCACCCAAGTGTAAAACGACATTAACTCAAGGTCATTGGTACGATGGAGTGTGCTAGCCTCGATGGCTGCGATTGCGTCGCAAGCTTCTTGATGAAGTTGCAGAGCGTAAAGAATACTCATCAAACCGTAATTGGCGACTTCATCAGGATCATTTGCATCGGGCTTGTTGGCAAACGTTGCCATGGGGCGCGTGGGGTGTGTAAGTCCGATCAGCTTTGATAGATCGAGTCGATGATACTTCGCGAATTGGCGGGCCGCTGCGTTGGCTTGCTGACGAAAACCACTGCGGTTACGTAAGTCGATCTCCAAACCGAAAAGCGATCGGTTATTCTCATCGCTCATCGCCAGCTTCGCATCCGTTCGGTACGCCGCCAAAGACTCAATCGCACCCAAGTGGTCATGGTCACGGTCGAATTTCACGATCGCTGCCCGAGCGACTTCGGAGCCTACATCCGGCGTTGACTTGACCTCAACTTGTTCGCTTAAACGCTCAACAACAACTTGGTCAGTACTTGAATTGCAGCCGAGTAAGCCTCGAGAGACTAGGGCAACGAGTAGGACCCGCAAACCAATGTGCTTTGTCAATCTAAAACCGATCTCTCAAGAGTTGCCATTGAATCACTGACTCCAAAGAGCCTCCTCGTTTTCAATCGCTTGATAATGACGACCCACGGGCACGCCTTCAAACTGTGAAATCTTGCCACTCGGCCAGTGAACCTCAATCAGGTCGATGGTTTCGCCTTGCAGTCCTGATGCATGCAAGATCGGCTCATTACTTGACATCAGTCCATCGCCACCGGTTTGGAAAAGGGTCCAACTCTGTTGGCCTTGCCTAATCCGCACCTCCGCGCCAGTGGCGTCGCGTTCACTTACGACACCTACCAAAGCTAGCTCGACCCAGTCGCTGATTTGCGGCGTCTCGTTCTTTAGCAGAGCGATGGGCCTATCAAGATGATTCGACAACAGGTCCATTTTGCCATCGCGATTGAAATCGAGCGTCGCCAATGTTCGTCCAATTTGTTGTCGCTGAAAATAGTCACCACTGGCCCAGTCGTCTTGTTCAACGAAGCGACCTTTCGTCCCTAGAAACAGCTGGCTCCGCATTTGGTAAGGAGTATTTTTTTTCCGTGAGTCATAAACATGTCCATTCATCACGGCGATATCTAGCTGGCCATCATTGTTAAAGTCAGCCGCCTGCGTTCCGAATCCCAACAGCTCGATAGATGGTTTGACGAGTTGATAGGGGACGGCCAAGTCCGAAAAGAATCCGTCTTGGTTTTGAAGAAAAAGATTGACGCTTTCGCGATGGAAATTGGTGACATGCAAGTCCAACGTCCCATCGCCGTTGAAGTCGCCACTGGCAACACCCATGCAGGCTTGGGAGTTGCCGGCATAACCAATCGAACAACCGCGAATCGCAGCCGATTCGACGAGTTGCCACGTTTGCGACGTATTCGATGGCCCAGCAACACTCGACCAAAATTGATTGGGTCCAATGTCGTTGGCAATGAAGACATCATTACCGCGCAAGCCGTCAAAATTTGCAACTACGATTCCGAACCCATACGCTGGTTCAATCGCCGAGAGTGGTTCCCATGAACTGAACGTTCCATCAGGTTGGCATCGCCAAAATCGGTGCGTTGCAGCCTTGAAATCCTGTGGCACACAAGTGGTGTCTTCAAGCTCGCAAAATGTGGTCCACACGCGATCATCGTCGATATAGTTAGCTTCCACGATGTCTGGGAGGTGATCGCCGTTCAAATCGGCAACCGCAATGCTTGAGGTCCATTTAGAATTCGAGTCGTCCGATGCGATGGAGACAAGACGACGATACGTCCCATCACCTTGATTAATATAGATTCGATTGGGACCTATGTTTGCCAAGACCAGGTCAGGCCAGCCATCTTGATTTATGTCACCAAAGCAACAACCCTGCGCGTAGCAACGATCAGCGATACCCACCTGCTTACCGACTTCTACAAAAGACCCGGTGTCAGTTTGGCGAAAGTGCTCATTGGGATTTGAACCGTCTGAAACGTTCGGTTGCAGTCCAGCTTGTGCTACGTAAACATCGACGGCACCATCCAGGTCGATATCGCATGCGCCCAGACCACCGCCAAAGGTCTGGAAAATACCAACCAGTCCACCACTGACCGGGAAATCGCTTTGAAACTGAGTGCAGATTCCTACATCACATGCGACATCGGTGAATGTGCATTTTTGCAAGGAAGCAACGTTTTCACCGCGCTGGTCGGTAAGCTCGGGGGTCACCCGTTGCATCGAGTCTCGCTCTAGTCCAAGCCACTTCTTCGCGAGTTTTTTTCGGCATAATTCTCGTCCACCCGCTTTCTCCCACTGCGTGATCTGGCGGTGCCGAAGAAGCAGAGCATCGCGTTGAGCGAAGAGTTCGTTGTCTAGATCCGCAGCAATCATCAGCCATGCCCATGCTTCCCATGGGCGAGCCAAGTCCATTAATTCGCTGGCGATTCGCTTGGCTGCCGCACCATCAGCGTCCAACGATCTCTTAAAAATCTCGTCCAGAGTAGCCACTTGAACACGAAGCTGGGCAGCTAACGTCGGTTCGTTTTCCGCATCCAGACAAGTAGCCAATGCCCGCAACGATTGACGATTGGTTGGATCGAGGTACAAGCACTCAAAAAATGCTGCAAGTGCTTCTTTGTTCTGATCGTGCTGTTGGAACCAAAGCCCACAAGCCTGCCAGAACTCGGGCTCTCGATCGATTGACGGAGGCGATGAACGAACGACGGCTTCAAACGCTTCGGTATCTCCCTGTTCCATACAGATACGGGCTAGGAACGCAGCGGCCGCAGCGTTATCGGGAAACTTTTCGCGGATTGCCAAAAGAGTCGGCAGGACTTTTGCCGCTGATTGATGCTCCCCGCTGTATTCAAAGCGAGCCAAGCCTAGATCGAGCAGCGTCACCTCATCTTTACCCGTTAATTCTGTGTCGGTCACGAGCGTGAATGGGCCTGAACGATCCACCAAACTCATGGCCTCTTCGGTAACAAATTCGCCGAGGCGAAGCAGTTCGATCGCATGTTCGGAGGCTTCACTACGGCGTCCTTGGGCGTTGTAGAGCCTAACCAGAAGCCGTCTAGTGACAATGGACCGCGGTCGGTCAACCGCGGCTTGCCGCAGAACTTCCTCTAATTTCGTAAATTCGCCAGCACGTGAAAGTTCCAAGAATAAAGTCGAAAGCCGTTGCTCATCTGCGGCGCGGGATTGTAAATCTGCTTGGCCGAATTGTGCATCTGCTTGGCCGGCAAGAGGACGTTGAGCCGGACTTTTTGTCGAGTCCTTACAGCCAAGTTGAAACACTAAAATGCAAATGACACCCAGTCGTAGCAAAAGCGATTTCATACGGTTCATTACGATTGGTCGATTACAGCTAGCCCTTGCTTAGGAACAAGCGGAAAATAAGTGTCGGATCTCAACGTAGCGGGGC
>JBGSMN010000418.1:0-11820 GCA_041740155.1 Rhodopirellula sp. | reverse complement strand
CCACAAACGTCGTTCCGGTCTTCAAGTCGTCGATCACATTCAACGGCACTGTCGCGGAGGCCTGAGCGAATTGCAGATCCGTGGCCATCGGATCGGTCGTCAACACCACCGCACTCATGCGGTCGGGACGCGAGGCCAGATTGTCGATGCCCTCAATCACCACCGTTTGCGGAACGTCCCAATTACTGCTCGTAAAACGTAGTCGGTCGTTATCGATCCCATTTTGAGTGAGAAACTGAATCCCGCTGGCGTTGCCTTCGAAATCCAAAATTTGGATTCCACTCGTCGACGAGTTGGGGTCTTGCAATTGAAAGGTGTTTTCATTGCTGATCACAATGGAATAGTTCGTATCCAACTCGATCCCCGTCGGCAACGAACCTCCCGGCAATGTTCCGAATCGGATCACGCTGCTGCTGTTCAAGCCGTGCAGTGAACCGATGATCTCATTCGTCTCCGCGTCAAAGGTGACCACCGGACGGACCCGCGCCATCGAGCGCGTCACAGCTTGATCGACACGTGCCACAACCGTGACGAATGGGATCGGTTGCCGATCCAGTCGCACGGTGAATACATCGTAACGACCGTTGCCACTCTCGCTCACGGTCGTCTAGCCATTAGTTTCTTAGACGATCAATTTGCCGCCCGTATCCACCACGACGGTCACTGGAACGGTTCGCGACAATCCATCGTAAGCAAAGTCGCCGCTCATCGACGCCAGCGCGATTGAGGTCATCCGATCTTCAAAACCGAACGAGTCGTTGATCGACAGAACTTCGACGGTTTGCGGAGTAGAAAAATTCGCGGGCGTGAACACGAGATATCCCGATCGTACGGTTGCTCTCAACGTGTGAAAGCCGCTTCCAAAGTTCGTCAGGGTCGTTCCGGAAGTACCAACCTGTTCGATTTCAATCGAATCGAAGTCGGCAGCGATCACGACATACGAAACATCCGCAGCGTCTGACAAACCGCCCGGTAACGTCCCCGTTGAACTGACCGTCAGCGTATCGCCAACCGAAAAACCGTGCGCTGGCAAGATCAATCGCTGATTTTCCACGTCCACCGTGAATTCACGCGTCAAGCGAAATTGCACGGCGGGTCCACTCGACGTTGACTCGCTGACATCCACGAACACCGTGTCGGTCGGGCGTGTCTTCAGCGCCACCGTGATGCTGTCCGTCACATCTGGCTCCGTGACCACGGTGGACTGGTCAGATTCCGTCACGATCAAACCCGGCGAGGCTTGACGAACGAAATCCAGCGACCCGATGATATCAGTCGGCGTGCCTAAACCCGGAACGATTTGGATGCTTCGCGATCCCTCGTCGACGACTCCCGTCACCGCTTCGCGATTCCACACCGCAAACTGGTCCGGTGTCGACCCGATCGCCAACAATCGAGTCTGATCAAAATCGTCGGTCAATGCGACGGTATGCACACCTGTGTAATCCAGCGTCCCCACAAACTGCAACCGATCCGTCGCAGGCAAAGCGAAAGTATTCGTATTGGTATCGGTGACGGCATCGCCCAAGCGGAACACGGCGATTTTACCTTCTCCAGGCGAGGCCACATAAACCCAACGACCATCATCGCTGACCGTGATCGAGTTGGCACCTTGCAATCCATCCACACGGTTGGTGTTACGAGTGCCTGTCAAAGCCACACCGGCCGCGCTTGAAAGTGTATCAATGGAATCGCGACTACTGAGCGTGAAACCGTCGACAAATTCTTCCATCAACACTAATGGTGAGTCTTCAAATTCATTGGCTTTGCGAAATCGCAACAGCGAGTTAGTGTTTGGGTCCAAGGCATAGATGTTCCCACCATTACAACTGACCACCGAGTGCAAACCACTTGCCGCGGTACTGTCTAAGATCACGTTCCCGGCTGAATTCAATCCCGGATTGAAGGCTTGAACGCTCGATCCTTGACGGCTGACCAATTGGCCGCCTTGCGCAAAGTACAGCGAATTGTTCAAACCGCTGGGATGATCTCCCAGCGTGACACCGGTGGTCTGTCGGCTCAAGGTTCGAGTCCCGGTATTCAGATCAACGTTCACTAAGCGATTGCTGCTGGTTCTGCCAATCAATGAGTCCGCGTCGGTGAATTCTAAATCGCTAACATACTCATAACTGCTACTGGCGATCGTGCCGCCACCGTTGCCGGTCGCACCGCCTGTGCCGTTCAAGTCGATCACAAATGTGCGGTTACCCAACGGCGTTGTCCGCGTATCCAAATCGACCAAAAACGTGAATGAGAAACGCTGAGTCGTTTCATAGAAAAAGTAGTCCGTCGTTACTGCATAATTGACAGTCTGATAGATCGGTCGCACCGAGTATTGAGTCGGCTCGGATGTGAAGATCAGTTTGTCGGACACACCGTCGACTAAAATCTGGCTGACTTCACCGAAGCCAAAGTCCTCATCGCTACTGATCTGGATCGAGGTTGGGGTCGGGGAGCCTGGCATACCGGTTACAGGATCGAGCTGGTATGAGTTAAGGTTATTTCCGTCGATCCAATAGATGCGTCCCTCCGCTATCGCTGGACGCGCCCCTTGCCGACCGTGCAAGTCCAATGGAATCTCAAGGTTTTGATTCCCGAAATTAAACGGAAAAGATGAAATTGAATTGCTTACTCGGACAATTCTTTCGTCTGTCTGGCGGAGGACATTCCCGATTTGAAACTGACCGCGTTGGCCATTGGCGTCAAACTGGAACGAGTCAATCTTTGTGCCGTTCTTGACATCGCTGCCAACCCGAGCATAAACCGTTGAGAGGGTGGGGTGAATCAACAGTTCAGCGATCGCGCTCGAAGTTTCCACACCCATCGTCCGCCTCAATCGGCCCGTCGATTCGCGTACAAACGTATGGATATGTGTGTTCGTGGCGACAAACACCAATCGGTTATCGTTACTCGCCTTGATGAATTTCGGTGCTCCCTGATCGCCAGCGCCGCCGATCAGCGTCGCATAGTTCATCTCTTGGATGAATCGGAGATCCCCAGTGTCGACATTTCGCTCGTAAACCACCATCAAATGGGAGGTGCTGCCGTCCGAATTCACCTTGCTGGATGTGACGTACAGGTAACGACCGTCTGGTGCGGTGGCGATGTCAAGTACGCCGCTCAGCCCGACATAGCCGTTGGGTGATAGCGACGTGATATCATGCGTTCTTCCATCAAGCTGCAATTGGGGTGACAAGACATTCTTGCCTGTTTGAAAGGAGACAATGTCGCCTTCCACCGAGATCGTCTTTTTGCTCGCGGGCGAATCAGTGATGATCAACTGATCTTCGATCGCACCGTTCTGTGTGCCAGTAACTTGGTTGCCGCGGAACAAGGTGGTACCGGCACCGATCGCCGACAAGATGATCTTATTGTCCACGTACACATCTTGATCACGCAGCTCCCAAGTCTCAGCCGTGTTGCCACCGCTATTGTCGATCCGCAACGTGTCGATCGTGACGCCCCACTGCTGCAGCGATGGGTTTAACACGGGCGTGGTGCTGGTCGTAGCAGTATCCTCACCGAGCAGCATGTCAATCAAGATGTTGGCGACATCATTTCCAGCGTCTCCAAAAATCTCTAGCCTCTTAGAGGCACCAAAACTTGCGTCGTCAGGTGTCACGAAGAATTGATCGTCGCCATCGTTGCCATAATACAATTGCGAATCAAAGAAGGTCGCCTTGTTGACCGTAAGTGTGTCAGCCCCCTGGCCGAGAAAGACTCGCAGATTCTGGAAATTGTTCGCATCGATCGATGGTTTATCGGCGGCGCTAATCAACCCCAAACCATCGACATGGATTCGATTCGTACCAGTACCGGCAGCGGCAGAAATCTGTCCGCCCCGCGCGGTCGTGTCGGCGGAAACATCGATGACCAACAGGTCACCAGGCTCATCGCCAGCATCAGCAATCAGTTCATGATCAGCACCCGTCACCGTCAGCGTATCCACGCCGCCTCGCATCGTGATCGTCAACGGTGCGGGGGTGCCGGCAACGGTGAATCGGTCAGGACCATCGCCAAAGTTTGCACTGCGGAACTCTTCGATACCGGTGATGATGGTTACGGTATTGGAAAGCTGACGCATCTTAATGTTGCGTTCCGTATCTAAAACACCCGCGTTGGAATCTTGAAGAGCGAGTCCGATCAAGCGATCACGCCGCAACTCCGCATCGACCGCGCCACCTGGTTCGGTGGGGTGAACCAGGTTGTATTCGATGACGTCATTGCCTGCACCGCCGTCAGCCCACTGAGCGCCCAGCCCGACGAATAACGTATCGCTGCCTTTACGTCCGAACAAAAAATCAAAGATCTCGCCAACGACATAATCATCGCCCTCATCGCCCGAGACAGTGTCCTGATCATTATCTCCCGTGCTGACGAATGTGCGCGAGATCAGCCGTGCGCCGGCTAAGTCGGACTCACTGAGGTCTGCCACCATCGCGGTCACTGTTCCGTTCTCGTCAATTGTCAATGTGCCGCCGGCGACCAAGTCGATGCCGACACCACCGGACACCGTGTCGCGACCAGCATCACCTTCTAAGCGATCGTTACCGATCCCGCCCAACAGATCATCGTCGCCTTCTCCGCCTGAAATGACATCATGACCGCTCTCGCCGAGCAATCGATCGTTGCCTGCGTCACCTTTGATTCGATCGTTACCGCTGCCGCCCAAGATCTGATCGTTACCCATGCCACCGGAAAGATCATCATCGTCGCGACCACCTTCGATCGTGTCATTACCGGCTTGCCCGTCGATAGTATCCTTGCCTGCCTCACCTAAGATGACGTCGTTGCCATCGCCGCCCAATAGGTTGTCATCTCCCTCACCACCGAAGATGCTGTCGTCGCCACCGCCACCGATGATCGTGTCGTTTCCGGTATCACCCATCAACACGTCAATCATCGAACCACCCGTGATCCTATCGTTGCCACCTGCACCACTGGCCGACACCGGGACGCCCGTCAAGGCACTAAAGTCAAACTCGTCATCGCCTTCTTCACCGACGATGATGATACGAT
The DNA here is from genome assembly GCA_041740155.1 of Rhodopirellula sp. Lineage (GTDB taxonomy): Bacteria > Planctomycetota > Planctomycetia > Pirellulales > Pirellulaceae > Rhodopirellula. The sequence goes on along the minus strand of JBGSMN010000418.1, from coordinate 6,801 downwards.
CGAACGGACCTCTGTAAGTCTGTCTCCGTTTTTCGAGATCAAAAGCGTTGCCTTCGCGAGTCAACAGATCAGGGAAGTCCACGATCACGTTATCGCGATCGCCACTCACCAAGACCTTGATACCATTGACGTCGCTGATCGCGCGATCCGCTTCGAGAACACTCGGTGAACTGTCTGGCAAGACGGGACCACCGAACAACCGATTCGATGCAAACGCACCCGCATTGATCCGCAGCACATTCTCACCATCCTGCATCATCGGCTCGGCCAAGATCGGTGCGATTCGACCATCGCAATCGAAACCGAGTGCCCCGAAAATCTGCGACGCCGACAGTGAAAACTCGAAGGAAGTGGGGAACGGCAAATCGTCGGTTCCGAGCGTCACACCGAGAATCGTCACGGACGCGTTGAGATCAAACGAGCCATTGAGCCCGATATCAAAAATACACAGCAAATTCTCGGGACTGCGGAAGTTGTCTGTTACATGCAACAACTCGTCAAATCGCAAGCGACCGTCTTCGTTGGGATCCTGCAAATCCAAACCGATTCCACCACCAATCTCAATCTGTGCGCGGGCATCCAACAACGGATTGATGGGCCAGAATCCCGGCACCGGACCGATGCTACCACCGCCCGATGCGGTCAAGTCCACACGCAACTCTTCACCAACTTGATTGCGGACATAGAAGCCGTCGAGTAAGTCGCTAAAGTCGGGTTCCGCGCCGCTGCTGAAAGCATCGATGATCTGCTGAATCCCCGTCGAGTCGTATCCAAATCCAAGCACAGCTTCGATATCAGCACCGACAGCAAAGTTGGCGCTGATCGGGCCCAGATCAAAATTAAAATCCAATCCTAACGGCAGATTGATCGCGGGCACGTTGATGCTGATGATGTCGAACGGTTGTCCCGTCAACATGTTCATGATCGACGTCGGTTGAATGATGTCCAGACTCAGTGGCGAACTGGAGTTGAACTCAGAGAATTTTTCTAAGAAGCTTGCCGAACTCGATTTCTTTTTCTTCTTGCTGCTGTTGGCAACGCTCGTATCGGGCTCATCGTCTGTGGCGTCGTTGGCTGGCTCGACGGCGGGTTCGGGAACCTCTGTGAACCGCAGATTACCTACCACTAAACTCCCCGCGTTCCCTGCGCCTGCTTCGACGACGACCAGCACCGTTCCATTGGCAGAAGGACTGGTGGTGATGCGTCCAAGTTCTTTCCAGGCCTCGCCGCCTGCGAAATCATCGGTCGGAGCGGTGCGTTGATCGAACGTGACGGCTGGCGGATTCGTCGTCGCGCCGCTGATCGTGTACTTCGCAGCCGACGCGTTCGCGGCATTGGTGTTCCATGCGGCGCTAACGATGTACTCAGTGTCTTTCTTCAACCCCGTGACATTCCAACTGGTCGCCCCGTTAGCCGCCTCGATTCGTGGCGGTGCCACACTCGCGTCGGGTTGTTCTCCACCGCCGAGATCCAAATCATCAAACGTATCGACGACTTCACACGGAATGGGGAACTTGGCACGCCGATCCAGTGCAAAGCAACCAAAGTTGATCGGTTGGCCGTCGTATGTTTCGAGGAAACTCGAGATGGAAGAACCAAGACCCAACAGCGCCGAAACCGTCCCCAGCGTGTCGTTGATCTTTTGACCATTGGGAGCGATGTCAACAATGGAGACATCGCCACCAACGATATCCGAGACCACTGGAATCGGCTCATTGATGAAACCAGCCGCCGCATCGACACCATCACCCAAAATATCAGCGACCGGTCCTAAGGTTTCGCCGACAAAGTTCGCGATCGGTTTCACAATCGTGTCGAGCACCGGACCGATGTCCAAGGCCACGTTGTCAAACTTCACCTCGATATCTGGTTTGAGATCTTTGCGGCCTGTCGTGGACGCGTCCACAACGATCGACGCATCAACTTTGAAATCGAACGTAAGCGACGGTAACTCAAGTGCCGAATCGGAGGCCCCGATGGCCTGCGCGATCGCCTTGGTCACGGCATCCGTACTGGCCTCGACGGCCATGCGAACTTGAGCGGAGGCTTGTAGCTTCGGTGCAAAAATGTCAGTGAGTTTCGCACCCGAAAGTTCACGCACCAACGACAATCGCCCGTCGCCATTGCCCGTTGACGGTTCTTGAATATCAATCTCGGCGAGAATCTGCGCACTGGTTTTATCCAGCACGGAGTAGGTGACTTTGATCGGTCGATCCGAATCCAATTTGAACTTGCCGTTGACCATCGAAACCGTCACACCGGGCGTGAGCACACCGGCTTGACTCAGTGCGTCGTTAACCCTGTTTTGCACGAACCGCCGGTACTGCTCCCGTGGTGGGTTGGAAGGATCGCTATCATCAAATTCCGGAACCATGGACTTGCGAATCACAACTCGGGCCATCGTCGCACCGTATTCCAGAATGAAATCGGTATCGCCCATGACTTTGCCGTCGATGGGGGCGTCATAGATGGCCGTCATCGAAGTAGCGGGACCGCTGCCCGAGCGAAAACCCAGACCGATTGCCCGATCATCATCTGATTGGCCACCCGCCTGAAAACCCCACTTGGTGAGGTCCGCACTGGCACCCCTCGGACGCAACGTCATGGCTTTGATGAGCGGCGTGCGAGCGTTCATCAGTAGCGCCACGGGGACATCGAGCTGGCTGGGGTCGCCACCTGCGACCTGAGATTCAATCGCATCGAGCCCCAGCATGATTTGCGGTCGAACGCTGATTGGAAACAATTCGCGACGCAACACGATGGGCACGTTGTCGCCCTTGAGTCCTTCATCAATCTCTACATTGAGTTTCTGCAAAAACGTGGCGAACGATTCATTGCCGGGCGAGACATAGTCGATCGGGATCGTCGCCATGCGGATCGTGCCCGCATCATCGAAATGGATTTCTAAATCGACGCTATTCGTAAAATCATGTCCTTGCAGAATACCGTTGGGCAGTGGTACCGGGTCGGTTCCTGTCAGCGAGATGCGTTTTTCGGTTCCGTCTTCGATGTGGGCTGATAAAATCCCGAGCGATACGTCGGCAGAAATCCCGGGCTTGTTGCTGACAAGATCCTTGCCCGCCGCATCTTTGGGAGGCGCCGAAAAGACGTCCACGCGTGCGGACAGTTCAGCAACGTCGTCACCGAAGATCGCGTTGCCGTCGCCATCGACACCAATGCTTGTCTTAGCGTCTGTGTTGATGAAGAAATCAAAATCCGCCGCTTCATCGCCGACGCTGAAACCAAACCCGAAATACAAATCCCAACTGAGTTGAAAACGAATGCCGTCACTCGCATCGAGTTTGAAATCGAAGAACGGCAATAACTCCTCCATGTCGCTGCCGATCGAAAACTCCAGATCGGTAAAGATGGTTTGGCCAAGATGGAAATCGAACTGCAAGCCTTTATCCAAAATGGAGTCACCATCAAATGTGGTAACGACAATGTCCTCTTTGCCAATCGTGTTGCCCGCGTCGCCGTTGTCTTGCAGTACTTTCAGTCCAGGCGGGCCGAAGATTTCAAACAAACCGTCACGCACGGCACCGACAATCAGATCCGTGCCGGCAGCGTAGATCCCATCAATCTTGTCCGTGAGTTGCGATTCAAACTTGGACAAGTCATCCAGGAATGGTTGAATGCCCGCTGTGATCTGATCGCCGATAATCGGCAAGTTCCCTGCGGTCTGCATCACTGTTGAGACTTGCTCGCGAATCGAACTGAACGTGTCGACCAATCCGCCAACGATTTCGCCGGGATCACGATTCGCTAGCAGCGAGGACATCTCGCGGAAACTGTCATCGCCAAGCACGTCAGCCGCTAACAGGCGTCGCGCCTCGAGCGTCTCCATCCCTTTGAGTTTCCCCTGCGTCGATTGACGGCGACTTGATTTGCGATGGCTTGATCGCCGTGTATTCGGTTTGGAAACGAAGGGGCGAGTGTTCAAATCTGGGTGATTCACGAGGTTGCTCATCGAGGTGGATAGCGGCAAGACTCCAACTGCAATCCATTGCGTGAGACTTTTTTCGGTATTCAGGGGAAAATGAGTCCCCCACGAAGGTGTCCACAAAATGATATCTGCTTGCTGGTTCCGAATGTACGCATTTTTCCGATTGCGCCAATTTTTCTTATTATCCTCAATCGTGATCTAGCTCGTTTCGCCATCAATCTCTGACGCGACCCCACTGACAAGCACATCAAGTCACAACCATAAAATCTCCGCCAAAAACCATGCGGGGGGGAGGAATATCCCTTGCATTCGGAGTAATTTACCCTGTCGTCAATCTGGTTGCGGTCTAGGCCAACAACGCAACCGCGACTACGAACGCAGGTTTTTCGCACCCGTGCCCCCCAGCAACTAGCCGCCTCGAAAGCACTCAATCCATGACATATTCAACACGTCGGCCCAGCAGTCATTTGTCTCGAAAACGGACCAAACAAGCACGACGAGGCGGAATGCGTCGACTCTTTCACGAATCGCTCGAACAACGTCAATTGCTTGCCTTTGATGGTGCCTCGCCGCTGTTTAGCATCGATGGCGACGTCATCGGGAATCAACCTGCTGAGGTAGCACTGCGGTTTACCGGGGGCGATGACGAAGCGGTGCTTGGTTTTTTGGTGACGTCCAACGGGACTCTTGATCCGCGAGCACTGGAAGTCCAAACTCCCAGTGGCGCGATCACGTCGCTGCGTCGTTTTGATGATCTCGACGATCCGACTCAAAGTTTCGCAGTCGTGCGTTTACCGATGGGCAACGTCACCGATTACGGACTCCGTGTTGGAGGACAGAATGCGACGGTTGGGGCATTCACCATCGACGTGTTTCTGATGGGCGATCTTAGTGGTGATGGTGTCGTTGATGATTTTGAATTGTTATCCACGACTGCAGCGGTGGCACAATCCGTCGGTGCCGGCAACCTGATCACGCAAGAGTACTTCCGGAAAAACGGTATCGACTATTCGTCGGATCAACGTCGCCCTGAAATGAATAGTGATCTGGACAATGATGTCGATGGTTTTGATCTCACTCAAGTTGAAATCAATTATGGCAAACAGGCGATTCAAATCGAGGTAGCCGATGGATTGAGTATTACCCAAACGTTCGTCCACACAGATACAAACTCGAATGGTCGAATCGACATCGGTGAGCCTGTCACGTTCACGTACACGGTAACCAATACCGGCAGCACGCAACTGACGAACGTTCGTGTCAACGATGATTTCAACGGCGAACGTCCGTTGTCGGACAATGACAATGATGGTCCCACCAATTTGGCTCCTGGTGCCATGGAGACAGCGACTTCAACCAGGGTCGCTACGCAGGAAGATCTTGATCGCGGCATCTTGGATCCCAATCCAGAGGTGCGTGGGAAACCAGAAAATCGTCCGGAAATTACAACAGGCGTTACGATCGACCCCATCAACACTCCGCCGCTGATTGATCCATCGATCGTGGTCAATGCAAGTTTCCTTCTGGGTGACGAGAATCAAAACGGGCGTGCTGATGTTGGCGAAACGATCACTTACAACTACAGCCTTCAGAACACTGGCGACGATCCACTGTCCAACGTGGTGTTGAGCGATGCGTTTCAGAACAATCTGATACTGACCGATGTGGCAGGAGATGGGATCGGTGTGATCGCTCCCGGTGCGACTGAATCAGCAACTGCGACGATCACAATCACCGCAGCTCAATTCGCGGCGGGCTCGCTTGCAAATCCAGCCACCGTGACAGGTGTCCCCACGATCGGAACGAATGTTTCAGCTACGGATTCGACCCAAATCAGCTTTATTCGCACTAGCATCTCGGTCGTCAAGACATCCTCCATCACGACTGACGTCGACGGCGATGGACGCATCGATGCGGGCGACCAAGTGACGTACAGCTATGTTGTCACCAATACCGGTGAAGTTGCACTTACAAACATCAACGTGGTGGATGATTTACAAGGCACGATTGTCATTCCACAAACCACGCTCTCCGCCAATGAATCTTTCACTGCGACGTCAGCACCGCGAACGATCTCGGCAAGCGAGTTTGCTAGTGGATCGTTGACCAATACGGTCACGGCGTCGGGTGTTCCTGCGTCAGGTAGCGCGATCACGGGCACCGATTCTCTGACGATCAATTTCGTCAATCCCGCGATCACCGTCAGCAGCACCGTGGCGTTGACGAACGATGTCAATCAGAACGGACGCGCCGATGTGGGAGATCAAATCACCTACAGCCATCTGATCACCAACAGTGGCGACCTGTCGGTCAGTGGATTAACTGTCACCGATAGCTTTGGCAGTGTAACTGGAACCGTGTCCGCGCTACAACCTTCGGCAACGACGACGCGCGCCCAACTTCACACGATCACGGCCGCAGAGATTGCTGCTGGCAATGTCGCTAATACCGTGAACGTCTCCGCGACGCCAACACAAGGCACGGCAATCAGTAGTACAGCCGCCGTGAATTTCGCCTTGATCTCGCCGGCAATCACGGTTACCAAAACCGTGTTGTTGACAACCGATAACAACAGTAACGGCCAACCCGATGCAGGTGATCAATTCACAAACACCTACACCATTCAAAACACGGGTAATTCCGCGCTGAGCAATTTGTCATTGCAGGACACCCTGGTGGCAGGCAATATCCCCGTCGCTGCCACACTGCTGGCCGCTGGTGCCACTCGGACAGTAACGGCAACACAAACCGTCACCGCCGCCGACGTGACCGCGCAGATCCTCAATGGTACTGTGACCGTCACCGGTCAACCGACGATCGGTAACAACGTGACAAGCTCCATTGCGACGCAAGTC
>JBGSMN010000402.1:0-2565 GCA_041740155.1 Rhodopirellula sp. | reverse complement strand
GAACGGGTCGAGCGGATTGGCGGGTGCGATGTTCGATGGCATGCGAGGCAGTCCTGACGAATGCGTCGCTAAATGACGTAACTGAATCGCTGAAGCGACTTCCGCATTCACTTCGGTAATCTCAGGCGAAATGTCGCCAATGGAAGTTTCAAGTGAGACCTTTCCAGTCACGATGGCGTCGGCAAGCAGGATGCCTGTGAATACTTTGCTGATCGACCCAATTTCATAAATCGTATCATCTGTTGGTGGCTGTGGTTGATCTTTGGACAACCTGCCAAAATTCCCAATCCAGCGATCCTTATGATCAATGATTCCGATGCTGACCGCTGGTAGGGTTCCAGAATCTAATAACGGTTGAACCAGTTCGCTGATTCGCTTGGAATGCTTATAAGGTTCCTTAGAGTATGCAAGGTTTGTGTTGACGCAGAGGGCAGCGAGTGCAGTTGCAATTGTGCATGCATATCTAAACATAAATCACCCGATTGTTAAGGTTTCTGAATAAACTGGCTTGTACCAACGTTAATTACAGGGACATCGGAAGGCCTGGATGGCATATCAAATGGCCGATTGGCCATTGGGCGTAAGCCTGGGCTGTCAAAAGGTTGGTGTTGCAGCGACTTTAGGTTGCGCAAGTTTTGTTCCACATCCTGGCTCGCTCAGATCCTGTCGTCGCGCGACGTGAACGCCTGCGGTGATTTTTTCTTGCAGCCAGCTTTGTACATCGGATATGCGGCAACGACGCAGTATGTCACAAACCGTCGAAGCACTCAGACTGGCAGTACTGGCCGCCAACGATAGAATCTGCCCCGTCAAACTGTTGTTGTTCTCTGACGTCCCCAGCAGACGCTTCCCTTTGCCTATTAGCGACTCAAGCACTTCACTGCTGCCAGGAAGTCGATCGTACTGACCCGCAATCCGGTTGCATTGTTGTTCAACGAGCATCGTGATTTCATCAATCATGCCCTGCGTCACAGACTCCGCCCCGGTTCCCAATGCCGCGCGTAAATGTCCCACCGTCGCCGCCGAGTATCCATAACGCCGGACCACCGTGCAACTCGTTTGGGCAACCTCACACATGCTTGTCCAAACGAGGAGTTCCTCACAATAGGCGTCCAGCCAACCAAGCTTCGACTCCACTTCCTCCTGATCCAGACGCGCCCGTTGGCGGTCGCTGAGATCTCCGCGACGAACGCGGTCGAGCAGCCATAATGCACGCAGACCCCAACGAATCTCAGGGTCCAAATTCATATGGCGTGCTTTCGTCTTGGGACGAGGTGGTTTTAAATGAGCGAGCCGACTCTGACGAAGCTTGTTAGCGCATTGGTAGCATGCTTGGCGGTACTCGTTGAACCGATCTGCTTTACTCAGTCGTTTCCATACCAAGCGGCTGACCAGATGAACGATGTCATAGAGCGAAATCGTTTGCAGGTGAGTTTCCTGAAACAGTTCGATGCCCTTTTTCAGGTCGCTGCCGCGATCACTGAGAATGGCCACCGGGACGCCGCGACGCTGAGCAAGTTCCTCCAACTGCTCGTTGACGATCGATCCATTGGACGCCTCGGTTGGAATCAACGTCAACACATCGATATCGTGATGTTCCAGGGGACGATCCAGTCGAGCGAACGCATCAGTACTGATTCCCAACACGACGAGGCACTTAAGCGAGCCAGCGGCGATCATGTGATCGGTGATCCAAACTCGATCCGGGCAATCATCAGTGGCGTTTTCGATTCGGTCCAGTCCGACTCGCAAAAGATAGTTTTGGACAGTGCTATGACTAAGCCCATCAAAGCGATGCCCACCGAGAAACTCACAGAACAGTCCGCTAATTCTCGAAGCCGCTCTCATCGAGATGGCACCGTGAATCACCATCTTCAATACCAGGGTGACCAAGTCTATTGAGAATCTGCTGCCTGGTGCCCTGGGCGAGTTGAATGACTCGCCTCGCACCAATTCCGTAGGAGCACTTTGGGTGGAGTGCGTTTCTAGTTGTGGGGGGCTTTCAATTTTTTTTCAAGTTCAATGAGCCGAGCCTCTGCTGCTTCGGCGCGCTGCCGCCACATTGCTCGACTTTTCTCTACGACGCGTACCTGATTCTCGGCCACCCTCCGCTGGTACATGACTTCGCGATACTTCACTCGCAGATCATCCCGACCTTTTTTCAGCATCGCAATAATTTTATGGGGCGGCGATTGATATTCATCGAGTGCTTTGACCATGCCGCATCCTGCTGGAAGGAAGGATAAAAAGCCACAATTAGAGAGGAATAAAATCACCTTCGCTCAATCCCGTGTCAACCCCAACCTTTTGACAGCCCAGCGTTAGCCCCGGTTCTCATACGGCAAGTCAGCCGTTGGGCGTTAGCCCCGGTTCTCATACGGCAAGTCAGCCGTTGGGCGTTAGCCCCGGTTCTTATACGGCAAATCAGCCATTGGGCGTTAGCCCCGGTTCTTATACGGCAAATCAACCGCTGGGCGTTAGCCCGGTTCTTATACGGCAAGTCAGCCGCTGGGCGTTAGCCCCGGTTATTATACGGCTGAACCGCAGCCCGTGGGCTGTTGACAT
>JBGSMN010000401.1:0-14162 GCA_041740155.1 Rhodopirellula sp. | reverse complement strand
GTGGCTGCGCGAGCTGGTCGTAGCCGACTTCCCCGAACTGGCCCAGTCCACGAAATGGGGCGACCCGTGGCAGGACCTCTGCCGCCGGCTCGAACGCCTGGCGTTGTTTACTCCGGCGGAAGGCGAAGGCCCCACCCCGCGCCTCGTCCGCGTCCACCGCCTGGTCCAGGATCTGATTCGCACCGACGTAGCAAGGGCTTCCAGCCCGTCCCTCTCCTCCACCGAACCCGCCCCCGCCCTCGACCTCGACACCCTCCAGCAATCCCTCAACGCCCTGATCGAGCGCCGCGACGCCGCCCTGAAACAGACCACGCGCTGGCAGGATGCCCGCTGGGAACTCGCACCGCTGGAAGCCCTCGCCACCCACTGGGCCGACACCGACCATCCGGACGGTGCCTGGCTACTCAACCAGGCGGCAACCCGGTTGTACGGCCTCAGCGAATGGAGCCGCACCGAGGCGCTGATGCTCCGCGCGCTGGCGATCGCCGAGCAGTCCTTCGGAACCGAACACCCGCGCGTTGCGACGCAGCTCAACAACCTGGCTCTGTTGCTTCAGGCGACGAACCGTCTGTCCGAGGCCGAGCCGATGTTACGGCGTGTCGTGGAGATCTTTGAGAAGAATGATCCCACGAAACAGCCGAATTATGCAGCTTCGCTCAACAATCTGGGGCAGATGCTCCAGGCAACGAACCGTCTAGCGGAGGCCGAGCCGCTGATTCGCCGCGCGCTGGCGATCGACGAGCAGTCCTATGGAGCCGAGCACCCTAACGTCGCCAGCGACCTTAACAACCTGGCGGCGTTGTTCTATGCCACGAACCGTCTGGCGGAGGCCGAGCCGCTGATGTGCCGCGCGCTGGCGATCGACGAGCAGTCCTACGGAGCCGAGCATCCCAAAGTCGCCATTAGTCGCGGTGAATTCGCCTTCTTCTTACAAAATGGTCTGTTGGATTTCGGTTCAGCTCGTCGCGAATACGAAACCGCGATCGCAGTATTGCCAAGCGATTTCCGCAACCGAGTGAATTATGCAGGGCTGAGTCTAATAATCGACGAAACGGCTGAGGCACGACGACAGCTTCAGGCAGCCTGGAAACTTCGACCCGCAGAGCCTGACCGATTCACCGCCCGAGCCCTGTTGTATCGCGCAGCTCTGGCAGTTTTCTGTAACGAAAACCCAGACCATTACTTCGCCCAGCTTAAATCAATCCTCAACCCCGAACTTGCCCATAGCCTCAACAAAGCGACATCCGTCGCCGAGTACTTCGAACGCGAACTTCCGGAAAATCACCGCCATCTTTTTCAGGTGGCTTGCGCCGCCGTGTTTAATCCCACGTTACTTCCAGAGCTTGAAGCCATGGACCACTGGAAAACGATTGTTCCCATCCCGATTGAAACCTCTTTGGAAGATTGATCATGGTCAAGCGTTTCATTCTGCACACAACCTCAGCATTCGTAGTTATGCTGTTGCCTATTCTGTTTGTCGCCTGCGATGAACCCGCTGCGAAAAACGACAAACAGACCACGCGAGCAGCAACAAACAATTCGACGGAAGATTCTCCGGCTGACATTCTGAGGCCCGGAGAAGAACTTCAATCGGTCCACAGTTACACGGTCTCATTCGAAGAGATCACCAGCGAAAAAGACGGCAGGGAAGTTGACGAGAATCCGTTCCGGTTCTTCAGTGATTGCTTTGGGGATGTCGGTCGTATGGGGCCGTCAGAACATCACATCAAATGGAATGAATCGGGAATTGTAACCGCCAGTTTCGTTCCGGGATGGGCAGGCATGTGGCACAGTCTGGAAGGACTCGCCCGTCAGTCGGACCGAACATTGGATTTTCGCAAGTGTTATCCTTCGTTCATTCGCGACTCGTATCAACCCAAATGTGTCGGGCTGATGATTCGCACGAACGGAACGGGGCTCCTGAAATTAGAACTCAAGGCACCCGACGAAACGTTGCTTTGGATGCAGGATGTTCGCCAAAAGCACACTGCCCAGCGAGACTCGATCTACAATGCGGCAAACAACTGCGATGTCGTCGCGGATGCTATGGACGTCTTCTATCTGCAAAGCAAATGAACTGTCCCGTATGAACATTGTTGCGAGCAAAAGCCGGTAGAACGGCACAGCATGCTGGCCGCACAGCAAGGAAGTCCAGTAACGTACGAGGTAGAACTGAAACGTCGAAAAGGAACCCTCTCATGAGCGAGCCAACGGCCCCGAACCGACATCTTCCGATCATCCGCGTGTTCGTCAGTTCGACGTTTAGTGATCTTGTCGCCGAGCGGAATGCACTCGCGAAGGACGTCTGGCCAGTGCTGGAGCGGTACTGCCAGCAGCGAGGGTTCACGTTTCAGGCGATTGACCTGCGTTGGGGAGTTCCTGCGGAAGCCGGTCTCGATCACCGCACGATGCGGATCTGCTTCGAGGAACTCCGCCGCTCGCCATCGCTGTTGACGACAAGCAACGGCGTTGTCCCGATCGTTACGATTCATACTTAAGTTCAGGAGAGACGGGATGTCAGTTGGCTGGGAATCTGTTTACGTCTTCATCAGTAGCACGTTTAACGACATGCATGCGGAACGCGACTACCTCGTCAAGCAAGTCTTTCCCCGGCTGCATGATTGGTGCGAACGACGTAAGCTCCGCTTGGTGGACATCGATCTGCGTTGGGGAGTGACGGAGGCGGACGCAACGCACAACAAGAACGTTGTGCAGGTTTGCCTCGACCGGATCGATGAGTGCAGGCCGTTCTTCCTGTGCTTCCTTGGGCAGCGATACGGCTGGATCCCGAAACCCGAAGACATCGACGAGGCGACTTTCCGAAAATTCCCCGGCCTGACCGAAGCGGTGGCCGCCCAGTCTTCCGTCACGGACATCGAAGTGCTCCACTCGGCCATGCGCCCGTTTCATTCGCCCGATATTGTTGCCACGAAAGGTTACCACCCCGCCGATTATGCGTTTTTCTATTTGCGGGATGATGGCTATCTGTCCGACATGCCGGACGAGCCGCACTACCGGAAGCGCATCTACACCGACTCCGTGGAACAGGCCACCGAGTCACGTGAGTTCCTGCTTGGAAAACAACGCACACTCCGAGAGGTGACCATTCCGGCGACAGTTCGGCCTACCAGATCGTACACTGGCAGTTGGTTGGATAATCGGCACACCCCCGAAATCGCCATTCCGCCTGGCTGTCCGTCGCTTTTGGATGAAAATCAGGCTCGCTGGCGTCGTGACTGGCGACAGTACGGCAGCATTACGATTCCCGAAGGCGGTGTTGAAGTCCTCTCTCAGGACATGGGCAGAGCGGACGAGTTCAACCGCTCTCTCACCAGCGGGCGGGTGGGCGAATTCATCAGCGACAGCCAGAAACTCGGCGACATCATTTTCGATGACCTAACCACAGCCATCTCACAGCGCTACCCCGCGCACACCGAAATCGAATCCGAAAACGACCTGCAGAAGGAACTCGACCAGCAGGAGCAGTTCCTGTTCATCAACAGTGAAGGCTTCATTGAACGCGGCGACGACTTCGAGGAATTGGACGCCTACGTCTCCAGTGATTCACGACAGATGTTCGTACTCACCGCCGAAGCGGGCATGGGAAAGTCCATGCTGTTGGCCAATTGGGTGGACCGTTACCGCCAGCAAATCGAAGCCAACCAAACCAGTACTATTCATTGCCGATTCGTCGGCACCAGCGACGGTTCCACATCGCTTCCCCGCTTATTGCATTACTTGCTCCGCGAACTGGCCGAAGTCGCCGGAAAGATCGATGTCGATGAAAAAATCCCCGATGATCCGAACGAAATCCGCACGATGTGGCGTGAACAGTTTGCGCGACTTGGTGAAAGCGGCAAGACCGTTATCGTCATCGATGCACTCAATCAGTTGGAATCGGGGCTGTCGGACCTGTTTTGGTTGCCACGAGAATTGCCGCAGGATGTCAAACTGATCGTCAGCTTCAAAACAAACGAAGAGGCGGGCCAACGCCTGCTTGAATCGTACGAAGCAGGCGGCAATGTCATCCTGTCATCGGTCAAACCGTTTGACAGCGACGAAGACCGGCGGAAACTGGTCCGCAAGTATCTGGATCAGTACCTGAAAGAACTGGATGAACAACACATCGAATCACTGATCCAGTCACCCGGTGCGCACAACCCGTTGTACTTGAAGGTGGTTCTCGCCGAGCTACGCGTATTTGGAGCCTTTTCGAGCCTGGGAGAGAAAATCGCGAGTGATTTCGGGGACACACCGCAATCGGCCTTCGACGCGGTTCTCAAACGCCTTGAAACGGACCCCGCGTACAGTTCCGTGGATTCAACAACGGCCGTGCCACTACTGTTCGGTCTGATAGCACACGCCCGCCGCGGACTGTCGGTCGAGGAACTGACCGAGCTTTTCCGTCTCGACCTAGGCTGGGATGACGGCCAGCGAGCCGCTCTTCAAGACTCCGTCGAATTATGCCTCCGCCAAGTCCGTCCGTTCCTGGCCCGCCGCGATGGTCGCCACGACTTTTTCTACGAGAGTTTTCTGTTAGCCGCCCGCGACCGTTATGTCGCAACCGGCGAAGCGCCTGCGCCTCCAGGTCGCACGACTGAGGACTGGCACACATCGCTCGCGCATTTCTTCCACGCCCGATTGAACCCGATAGGAGAGGCTGCATGGTCCGGTGAGTGTCCTCGTTCCTTGACGGAGTTGCCGTATCATCAGATTCAAGGGAAATGCTGGGCTGAATTAGAAACGACACTCACATCCATTTAATTCCTTGAAGCGAAAAACAAGGCGGGCCTGGTATTCGAGTTGGCCGGCGACTTCACCTCGGCCGTCAAAGAGATTCCCGAAGAGATCCAATGGACTGGTCCCGTGCAACATGCACATACTCAGCACCGACCCTCGAAAGGATACACGACGAAGAGAATCTTGCGGTTGCTGGAAGAAGCCCTCCGCCGCGATATTCATTTCATAGCCCGTCATGCCGATGATTATCCGCAAGCGCTTTTTCAGTGCCTGTGGAATACTTGTTGGTGGTACGACTGCCCCGAAGCCGCGCAACACTACTATAACTATACTGATGACCTAACTAATTTGGTTCATGTGCCGTGGATGCATGAGGGCCAAGAATCGTCTTCACTTCTCACTTCATGGAAAGCCGACAGGAATTCGAAACTCAGCGCTTTGCTAGACCACTGGCGCACAGTGCGTGAAGCGGCTCATCCTTCATTTTGCTGGCTTCGTAGTCGCCGACCGCCGTCATTTAATCTCGGTGGCTGTTGTATTGCCGTGCTGCGGGGACACTCCTCCATAGTGTTCAGTGTTGCCTATTCGCCTAGCGGTTCCTACGTCGCAAGTGGTTCTGGGGATAATTCCATTCGGGTGTGGGACGCGCTGAGCGGTGCTGAGTTGTCCGTCTTTCGCGGGCATGAAAGTATGGTCTTGAGTGTCGCATTTTCACCTGATAGCTGCCGTATTGCCAGCGGGTCGAGCGACAACACGGTGAGGATTTGGGACATAAGCAGCGGTTCACAAGTCGCCATGCTCCGAGGGCACGAGGGAGACGTAAGTTCTGTGGCCTTTTCCCCTGACGGGAGCCGCATCGCCAGCGGATCTCAGGACGGGACCGTGCGAATATGGGATAGAAGCAGCCTTCAAGAATTGATTGCATTCGACTGCAAGCGCGAGTGGGTACAGTGCGTGATATTTTCGCCTGACAGTTCCTACATTGCTTGCGGAACCGTTCATGGGGGAGTGCACGTGTGGAACTCACAAACTGGGGAGGAATGCGCGACGTTCCCCACATCGGGTGACGTAACGAGCATCGATTTCTCGGCCCGCGGGGATAGAATTCTGGTTGGAAAAATGGCCGAAGGAGTTTGGGTTTGGGCATGGAAAGAAGATGATTTTTCGGAATCCCACGAATTCTTCAGCACCGGACCTGGAGTCCTAAGTGTCGCCTTTTCATTTGACGACAAACATATTGCCGTCGGTATGGGTGATGGGACTGTGTTAATTCGAGGACAAAGAAGGGAGGATGACTTCATTCGTTTCGCTGGGCATATGAATGGGGTGACGGGCGTCGCATTTTCACCAGACGGTCGCCATTTTGCCAGTAGTTCCCACGACGAAACGGTCCGCGCCTGGAAACTTGGGGAGCAGGTTCAATTGTTGCGATTACGGAATCATAAAGAACGAATCGGGCCTATCGCATTTTCGCCCGACGGCAACCGGCTCGTCACTGGATCGAGCGATGAAGACTTGCGAATTTGGGATACGGCGAGTGGCTTAATGCTTGATGTCTTCCAAGGGCATGAATCTTGGATTCATAGTGTCGTCTTTTCAGTCGACGGCACTCGCATCATTAGTAGTTCAGGAGACCGCACTACCATAATATGGGATGCAATGAATGGCCGAGAGATTGAATCGCGGGAGGGCATATTCAATTGCAAGGAATTCCCAACTATTTCTACCGTCTGTCCATATCGCGCAGAAGTGACAAGGTTTGAAACTTGCATAGAACGAATAAGCGATGGGAAGGCAGTCGCATGGTTTCCCGGCTGGATTTCTGTCTCCGCCCACCCCTTTTCTCCTATCTGGGCCGGCGCTGACGAGCGATTCTTGGTAATCTTTAACCTCGAGGGCGAGCCGCCACTCGCGTTCCACCCATTCGGAATCGCTAGCAGCCCTGGACCAGAATAAACAGAAGACACTCTCGAACCATTTTTCTGATCGCTGCGAGGAAAAAGGGGACGCAGCGGACGCAGCCAATACTGTTCGGCACGATGATCGCGGTACGAGGCAGGTAGCGGATCGGCGAGTATCGCGGACTGCGGAGTTTGCTGTGGTGGAATGCAGCGTGAAGATCGAGGGCGTGTGGGTGGCAGGCGGCGAAAGATGCGCGCAGCGTGAATGATCACGGTGCAATGATCACGGTGCCATGCACCTGACAAGAAAAGTGAGGGCATTTACGATCGTTAGTCGGACTTCGAACGTTTTGAGGAGTCTTAAGGCGGTGCGACCTCGTTTCAACTTGGTTGTGCGTTCAATCATGGACAATATGTTTACGAAGAATATCGCGCATTCTGAGCCGGGTTTTCACGGTATGCTCTCAAAGAGATGCTTTGGCCGAAAACCCCGGGTACGGAACGCTTTCGAACAGAATCGTTCTCTGCAGACCCTGCTTCAGCCAGGCTGACAGTCTCTCGAACTCAGGACGGATCATTGCCACAGGAATAGTTCTCAACAATCACCCCATGATGCACCAATCCACAAGTTAGATTGCAGCAGGCACAGTTGATGAATTGTGAGCTGCCGCGAGTGATTTTCCCAAAGTTGTTGATGCCGGGTTCATCGTGAATGTGACCGAAGGCATGAATGCGAGGCCTGATGCGTTCCTTCACGTGTCGCATCAGCGACTTCGAGCCGACATGCACTGGTTCTCCCGTGTACATATCTGCCGTGACGTCCAAAATTCCCTTTGGTGGACCATGCGTGATCAGAATGTCGATGTCATCCGGGATCGACTGCCAGACGATATCCAGTTCCGATCGAGGTTTCATGTAGGCCCAGTCGAAAAAATCCGGCGTGTACGGTGATCCAAAAATCTTCAGGTTGTTCCACTGCATTGACTCGTGGATCAGAAACCTCACGTCGGGATAATCACTGCCGCGAATCAGCCCCTGCTCAATCGCGGTTGAGTGATTTCCTGGCACGAAGATCTTTGTTGGAATTTCCAATGCGGAATACCATTCAAAGAACTTCCTGGCCTCCGGTTCATTCATCCAGGCATTCCCGTGAATCGATTCATCGCCGCAGTGAATAACGGCATCGACTTCAGGAACCTTCAGGCCCTCATGCTCACAATGGGTATCTGAGATGAACCAAATCTTCATGCAATAGCTTTCGACATCCTGCAATTCCACTGCCAAACCTGAACGACTTCCGCAGACGAAGCTCAGGACATTTCAACGAGTACTTCGATCGCCAGCATGGAATTGTTAGCATATTGCTCGGCGGCGTACATCGTACACTGCCGGATTGCGGAATCTGATCGAAACTTCGATCGTGGAATACCGAGGTGTCACTTTGGCTTCAGAACAAACGGAACACAACGACTTTGCACAGTTTCCATGGATCGCAGCATTGTGCGAAGGCCTGGCGGAAAGTGATCAGCGGATTCGAACGGCTCCGCTCACCGACGGTTGGGCGGTCGTCCATCATCGTGGTCAGGTGATTCGCGAGGCGATGAAGAGCTTTTATGAACAGGTTGTTCAGGAATCGCCGCCGCGTGGAGTGTTCGCGATTCATGGTTTGGGTGGCACTGGGCGACTGGAAATCTGCCCGGGGTCCGATGTTGATGTCGGAATTGTGGTTGAAAATATCGAAGAGAACGAGCATTTCTTTCAGCACGTGTCACAGCAGCTGCGGAAAATCGCGGCTCTGGTGCCGGGACTTCGGGACGTCGTCAAGGCGAATGCCTTTCCGGATCTTTCAGATGAAAAACATTTTGAACTGACGTCGCTGGCGTCGCTGCTGGATGCGGATCTGCTGGTTGGTGATGTTGGATTTGATCATCGCATTCGCCAGGTCTGTCGGAAGCGGGCGGCTGAGCTGGGACTGGACTTCATTTTTGCCATCAACCGTGACCTGCAGCAATTCGATCAACTTTATCCGCAAAGGCCGGGCCATGTTGGCGAGTTCCATGTCAAAAAAGGAATTGGCGGACTTCGCAATTTTCAGATGACCATGTGGCTGTATTCGTTTGAACGCTGGATTCCGTCGGGCCAGGTTTATGAACAGGCACGCAGCACTCGACGGTTCGACAGCGAGGGGGCTCCCACACCCAAAGTGCTCGACGCTGTTGGGATACTGTTTTCGGCCCGCTGCTGGATCGAACAGCGTCGAACGGATCAGCGTCACGAGGAGCAGGCGAAGAATCTCAAACGGACGCATCGTGAAAGTCTGCAGATCGATGGTGCCGACATCGAAGCATTTCTGGCTCGATATGGTGCGGAAGGTCTGACCGCGCTCAATGCGGCACGCGAAACCATCAGTTCCTACCGTCGTGAAACACTGGATCGATTGCTGGAACACAGTGTCGTCGTTCCGAACACGGACGGACTGGTGGTTTGGGGATCGAATGGTCTGCACATCGCTGCCGATGCCATGTTCAGAGACGCAACAGAGATGTTTTATTCCCTGTACGAAGCACAACAGCGGTTACAACTGCCGATCGATAAATCAACGAAACGTGCGGCACAGAAGAATATCGCCGCATCGCTGCGTCCGGATGCGGCGTTCATCCGCCTGATGGTAACTCCGAGGCCGATTTTACCGGCGTTGAGAGATTGGTCTGATTTTGGAATTCTGGACAAACTGCTGCCGGGGTTTGGGGAACTCTCCAGCACGCTCTATCAACCGGGCCACCGCTCCGCGACGCTCACTCGGTCCGCCCGAGCAATGCAGCGAGTTGAAAGTCTGGAATATCTGGGATCTCTCAAGCCCACCGAACTTGGTTCGATTGAATCGTACTTCCTGCGTCAATACCAGGCGATTGGTGAATCGGCGATCTGTGCTTTGCGACTGGCATTACTGACGGAAGAAATTCCTCAGACGCTTTCCGACAACGCCGAGCCCTATGCCAGTTCTGTGCATGGTTACATCAACGACTATCTAACGCACGTGCCCGGTCTGTCCGGTGCCACTTTGCGAACCGTCGAATTCCTGATGTTGATGAAGCGTGAGCTGCTAAAGTCTTCGGAGATCGGTGACCAGACACAAGTCATGGAAAGTTGGCGTCAACGAATTGGCGATTTGAAATCCCGTGATGCCGCCGACACCATTCGTGCTCTGGCACTGTTTGCGTACGCAGCATTTGATTTTCACAAGCCAGAGGGGGTTCAGCGAGAGCGGCTCAACTTTGAGCAATGGCTGAACGTTCAGAACCTGACTCAAAATCTTTTGCACGAAGAACTGGGCGTTGTCGGGCAGCCCTATCAGGATGATTATTTTGATGAACTTGGACGACGCATCGGCAGCCTTCTTCCACGCCGACTCCTTTCCGGTCCTCATGTGGACAACTCACTGAAGCCAACCTACGAAGGCGGTGAGGTTCTGGATCCACATCGCGCGCATCAGATCATTTATTCACTCAAGGACGTCGTTGAAACTGGACGGCCGAAAGCGGAATTGAAACGCCATGATCAATCCTGGCGGCTGACCTTG
Source organism: Rhodopirellula sp. (assembly GCA_041740155.1). Lineage (GTDB taxonomy): Bacteria > Planctomycetota > Planctomycetia > Pirellulales > Pirellulaceae > Rhodopirellula. Next base: position 3,941 of record JBGSMN010000401.1, on the reverse strand, counting down.
TTCGCATGGGATTTCTCGGGCCTGTTCTGGCGTGTGGCTGGAGCATTGTTTGATGACGAATGTTCCATTCGTTCCACGGATCTATACGACATTCCCGATCCCAACGGCCTGGCAATGAACGGTGAGTCGGTGGTTCCCAATGAGCGGCGGCTGATCTGCGACGTACTGACATTTGACGGTCCAGTGAATGCCGTGGAATCATGGGAAGACGACTTGAAAGCTCGCATTCGGCAGCGACTGGAAACTTCGGATGCACAGTTCCCGGATAACATTGCGGAAATCCTGCGACCTGAGATGGACATCCTTCGTCCTCGACTCACAGATCTCGGAAACGGTCAGGCAAAGTTTTCCTGCCATTCGCCGTTGACAAACAAAGGTATGTGTTACGCGATCAGTCGACTGCTTTCCGAGCGAGCTGGTGCCAGTATCGAATCCATCGCCCGTGATGGAACTCGCGACTGGCCCATCCCGCGTACGAATTTCTATATTCGCATCGAAACCGATGTTAGCCGTGTCGCTGAGGCTCTGCGTGATGAACTCGGCGAGATCCCCGTGGCCGTCGAAACGATTTTCGCGTCCTCCACCTCGTAAAGTGTCGGCCCCACAATGTCTGCAGAGTTTGAACATTCAATTCAGCAATTCGAACGTTGGCGACAATTGACGTCATACAACGGCAGTTCAGATATTCCACGCTTGAACTACCCCTCGCTGCAGACATCCATCAGCTAGCGCATCCTCATCCGCCAGAGCCACCAGCAGAGATAGGATCGAAATGCTCTTTAACGACGAATGTCATTCTAAGTACGAAACCGCTGCAGGATGTTCAAGGCGATGGACATTCATGAAGATGCAAGCGATCATGCAGTTGCTGCCTGATTCACTATTCTTCCTGATATACGTGTTAGACATGCAGGTCATTACGGCTGTAATTGGAACCTTTCTACGTGACAACAGTCTTTCTCTCTTATGCCCGCTCTGATGACGAGCCGTTTGTTCGTCGTCTGTGTGACGACCTCACTGCCGTTGGGTTGACGGTCTGGTTCGACCGAAAATCGCTCATGGCTCGGGGGCTGACGTTTCATCAGGAAATCAAGGACGCCATTCGATGTGACGTAGACCGCATCGTTTACGTCGGCGGGCCAAAGGCGGCGGTTTCGCCCTACGTCCGTGAAGAATGGCAACTCGGGTTGGAGTTTGATCACGTCGTTGTCACGCCGATTCTGCGGCTCGGTGACTACACGGATATCCCCGGTGAACTCGCGCTGCTCCACTGCGAAGATTTCCGGGACGGTGTTGATTACAACGAGACCTTGGCAAAGCTCATTGCAAATCTGCAGAAGCCGAATCCTAAGCTGGGAGCCCTGGTAGCCGTCCCTTCACTGCCGCCACATTTCATCACGCGTCCCGAACTGATGCGTCGGGTTCGCGATGCGCTGCTGGTCGATCTTCAGACGTCGCGTGTCATGACCAGTGAGGACACGAGTACGGAAACTCACGTTGGCATGCAGGGCATGGGAGGCATCGGCAAGTCGGTGTTGGCGGCGGCACTGGCCCGCAATCGCCGGGTCCGCGAAGCCTACCCGGACGGCATCGTGTGGATTTCCTTCGGCCAGAAACTCACCAATGAGGATCTCCTCCAGCGGCTCCGAGACGTCGTACACCATCTGGGAGGCGACGTTGCGTTTACTTCGCTTCCGCAAGGCCAGGGAATACTGAGAGAACTGCTCCAGGCGAAAGCTGTTCTGCTGATCCTTGACGATGTCTGGAAGGCTAGCGATGCCCAAAAGTTCGATTTCCTCGGCCCGCGATGCCGGATGCTGATCACCACACGGGACGCTGGAATCGTACACACTCTGCACGGCGAACGGTTTCCGGTGTCCCTGTTCACAGAAAAGGAGGCGTTAGAACTACTGGCGGAATCTGTTGATCTGCTGCCTGCAGCACTTCCACCCGAGGCCCACGAGGTTGTGGATGAATGTGGTCTGCTCCCGCTCGCTCTCGCTCTTTCCGGAGGTATGGCGAAGAAGCGGGGCGGCGATTTCCGTTCCGTTCTGGAACGCCTGCGCCGGTCGGACCTCGACAAAATCGCCGACCGTGAGTCGTTCAATCCTCAGCACAAAACTCTGTGGCGAGCCATGCAGGCCAGCGTCGAAATGCTTTCGATTGACGAGCAGCGTCGCTTCGCTGAACTCGCCGTCTTCTCCGAGGACGACACGGTGCCCGAATCGACCGTCGCCACTCTCTGGGAGCACACTGGCCGTCTCGACAATCTCGATACGGAAGATCTGCTGATTGACCTCGCCGGGCGTTCACTCATCCAGCTCGACAGCCGACCTGGTACGGATGGAACGACAACTCGCCGTATTTCGCTGCACGACCTACTGCACGACTACGCCGTACGAATTGCGGGGGACGCAAAAGAGCTGAATCAGTTACTCGTCTCGGCCTATCAAGAAAAGTGCCCCGACGGTTGGCACACTGGTCTGAATGACGGGTATTTTTTCCAGCATCTGCGAGAACACCTGCCAGCAGCCGGCCAGCTTGACGAGTTGATCGAACTCGTTTGTGATTTACGCTGGGTTCAAGCGAAATGCTTGGCCGGGCTGACGTATGACCTCGCCGCTGACTACACCGCTGCACTCGACATGTTGCCGGAAACGCAGCATGAACGGGACCAGGAGCGCCAGCGACAGGAGCGACTGCGAAACTATGGTGCCCAGCTTGTCGCGTATGCCGCTGCCCGTGGCGAAGGCGTTCCACTTCCGGAACCTCCTGACACACGACCGACCCACGAATCGATGCGTCGCGCTGAAGCCGCGTCGCAAGCGTCTGGCCCGGAAAGAATCGACCTGTCGCGGCATGGTCGCATCGCAACCTTCGCCAACTTCGTCTCATCACACAGCCATCAGTTGCATCGTTTTTCCGAGCAGGCGATCCCCATCGCGTTCAATCACGCTTCTGTTGGCCCGGTTGCCGACCAAGCCGAAGAACTGGTCGGTTCACTGCACAATCCGTGGTTGGATCGCGAGCCCCGGCCACCCGCCCCTCCGCAACACCCAGCCTGTATGCGCACCTTCGACGGGCACACGCGTTCGGTTAACGCCATGGCGCTCACGCCCGACGGCCCTACAGCGATGCCAGAGACACCACCTGAGAAAGCGGCAGCCGACGTCGTGGCGCTCACGCCCGATGGACTTACGGCCGTCTCCGCCAGTTTCGACAAGACCCTGCGAGTGTGGGACGTCGCCAAAGGGGAATGCTTAAGAACACTCGAAGGGCACGCGCGTTCGATCCGCGCCGTGGCGATCACTCCCGACGGCAATACGGCCGTCTCCGCCAGTAACGACAAGACCCTGCGCGTGTGGGACGTCGCCACGGGGGAATGCTTAAGAACACTCGAAGGTCGCACAGCTTGGTGGGTCTGGGCCGTGGCGCTCACGCCCGACGGCCACACGGCTGTCTCCGCCAGTTGGGACAAGACCCTCTGCGTGTGGGACGTCGCCACAGGGGAATGCGAAAGGACACTCGAAGGGCACACGAATTATGTCGGGGCCGTGGCGCTCACGCCCAACGGCCACACGGCTGTCTCCGCCAGTTGGGATAAGACCGTGCGCGTGTGGGACGTCGCCAGCGGGAATTGCTTAAGAATACTCGCAGGGCACACGGATAAGGTTTGCGCCGTGGCGCTCACGCCCGACGGCCATACAGCTGTCTCCGCAGGCGCTGACAAGACCCTGCGCGTGTGGGACGTCGCGAAGGGGGAATGCTTGCGGACGCTCGCAGGGCACACGGATAAGGTTTGCGCCGTGGCGCTCACGCCCGACGGCCACACAGCCGTCTCTGCCAGTAAAGATAAGACACTGCGCGTGTGTGGAGCATCTCCACAGGGGAATGCTTAAGAACACTCGAAGGGCACACGGATTGTGTCCGCGCCGTGGCGC
>JBGSMN010000395.1:0-1708 GCA_041740155.1 Rhodopirellula sp. | reverse complement strand
ATCCGCTGTCTCTTTTCCATGCACGACTTCCACGCTGGCTCGCACCAGCGTCAGCACGTTGAAGCTGATCAATGCCAACGCGTAGGCCACGATTGCTGCGGGCGGATACGCCAACGTGTTGATCTCGCCATTGAGACTGAGAGTTAACTCGCCAAACACACCTTCGATGCTCCATCGCGATCGATAGCTATCGGCAACGGCTATTGCCGATACATCGGTTGCGAGATTGGTCAGCAATTCAATCGTTGTGTCGCCGTCACTTGTCGGTTCATCCAGTTCGATAACAACTTTGCGAAGCGGCAACTTGCTTCCGTGGGAGTCTTCATGAATCACCGACTGCTCATAGACGGTGCCGGTCGATGTGCGTCCGACTTTGATGCGTTTGCCGACTTCGGTGTACGAGAAACCCGCGTGCCTGCGAATGACAAACCAGCTCTTTGCTAAGGCGATTTCCTGCAGAAACACGCTCGTGCAAAAGTTGCGATCGGCATACCAAACAATGCCCGGCCGAAGATCATTGATCAACTCGTGCAGGATCAGTCGTTCCTGGGCGTGACCGCACTCGTCGGGGTACATATCTTCGATCAACTGACGCTGAGGATCGAGTACGACCAACGCTTGCCCTGGCAGCGGTGCGCCATTGATCATGCGGTGAACATCCAAACGACGCTCCGTCGCACGCAAGTGACTTCCGTCAAGAACCCTGGCTTGATAGCCAGGAAGAATGACACGGTGGGGAGTGCCCAGGGCATCATGAATTTCACGCATGGAAGCGGCGGTCTGTTTGACCAACTGTCTGGAGACAGCAAGTTCCGCACCGGCGATTTTGTCGTACACTGCCGTGATCGTGACATCGAGTTCTTCGCGTCGGCTGATGTACGCGGAATGAAGCGATGGCTTGATTTTGAAAACCGCCAAGTGCAGCAGATTGACGACGGTTGAGAAGAGCAAGTGGTCTTCGCGTTGGCGAACAGCCGTGTTTCGAAATATCTCGTCGATCTTCTGGTCCGACCAAACATTGGCGAGCATGGCTCGAACCATGACCGCGACGGGCGTCTCTTTGGTGAACCGATCAAGCAGCAGTTGAATCAAGATAAACTCCGGTTGCGAAGTGGTTTCCGAATTCTATCCAGCAACTAACTTACGTCCACTGAAGCACTGAAATGCTAGCTTGAAAGGGATGGATCTTTGGGGCTATTGATTTTTTGCGGTAGGGAGCCTCCTGGTCTTCGGGCCATCAAGTCAGCGGTAGCTACAAGTCGATCTGTCCTGCGTTTGTCGCCAAGTTGTGCGTCCGCGAAATTCGCATGTCCAAAAGTCTGGCTAGAAGAAATCATCGAGGGGGCATCCGTGAAGGCAGTGCTAGTGACCAATCCGTCACAAACAAGCGTCACGATCAAACTGCGTCAGGCAAACATCGGGACAGTTTCACTCAGGCAATACCACCCTCGATCAGACACTCTCTCCAACACTTTCCCGGAAAAATGTTTTCCTCGCGCTAAGTCAACACAAAATTGTTTCACGCTCCGAGCAACTTGACACATCGCTGAATTGACATGAAAGATGTGGGTAAACCTAAGGGCTGGCCCCCGAACCCCCGAGATTTTCTAGGCATTGCGCCAGATGTTCAAATGATTTTACAATCGCTCGGCGCAGCACTAAAATGCACCCGCTGGGTGAAACAGATCGAGGCTCTGCAGAGATGCAA
>JBGSMN010000354.1:0-16940 GCA_041740155.1 Rhodopirellula sp. | reverse complement strand
CGACCATGGGACAATCCCGACAGACGACCTTCGCACAATGATCGTCGCCGCAAGATTGCTCGTAAAATGCTGCATGAAACATTTTTGATCGATCTGCCTGACACACCTGACGGCACAAAAATCCGCGACCGAATCGAACGCGTGCTGGCATTGGCGGTTTGAAAATTATCCCGCCAGTAGGCGATCGCCTAAAGTGCAGTTATCCAACGAACAGTTCGCGTATTCGGATAAAAGATATGGCCTGTACCGTTTCATGATTTTGAGATTTCATTTCTTGATCTCATTGAGTGCATCTATGTTTGCGGAATCATGCAATCGGCTCATTTCCGTATCTGTGAGTGCTCGATCGAAAACAGCGAGTCCACCGAAGTGCCCGATCGTTGCTTCTCTCGTATAAGAGCCGACGGCATATCGAGCACCGACCGTGAAATCAGCACCACCATCTGGCTTAGTCTTTGCGTGTTTCGCAGGATCGTATCGAAAGATCCCACGGCCATGATAGTAAGGATTCATACCTCGATCGCTTCCGTTGGGGCCTTCTTGAGTAAAGTAACGATCGTTTCGTTTGTCGCTGACAGGATTGAGATGGCGCGGTTCCATGACGCCATTAACATACGCGCGAATAAATTTGCCATCGTATGTGAATCCGAGCGTACACCATTCTTCCTCGGGAACTTCACTGACCGAGGCTGCGTAATCGGCACACCACGGAAACGCACTTCCGTCAGCGCGTCGTGTCACGCCTCCTTCGCTAGAAATATGAGGCACGAGTTGTCGTGGTCCACCGTAAGTCGGCATGTTCATCAACATCGCGTATTGACGTGTCCCTGTATCGTCGTCACGACCCTTGCCTTCGCTCCACATCCCCGCGATGGTTCGACTTTGGTTAAGGTCGACGATGCGAACCACCGCAAACATGCTCACCTGTGCTTCGGCACCAGAGATATTCAGTCGCCCCGTTTGCAAGTAAGGGATTTTGAAGTAACGCTTGCCGTCAAGCCTTGCTGAGAAACCTGAGTACGGACCGATCTCGTCACGTGCAATTGGGCCGCCCACTTCGGCAAGGGGGAGCGAATCATTAGTAACTGATTCTCTCAGTTCGCCTGGTTCTTCACTAAACGTCCAAAACGCAACAAGTCCAGGCGTCTTCTCAACGACTTTCAAATCACCAGTCGGAGAGTCAGCGAAAACGGGGGAAATGATCAGGAGTCCGCATCCAAGCAGTACCAGTTTTAAGTAGCGAATTTGTTTTTGAAGCATGTTGATCACGGTGGAAATGGAATAGAAAACCGTGAACGAGGAAGATGTGAACGAGGAAGAAATGTCCGTTACCGTTACTTGATTTTGGAATTTCATGTGTTGAATGGTTTCAACCTTTTGAAATTTGTACCACCTCACTCTGTTGAACGACTTGGTATGACAAATGTTTTCCCAATGCTCAGTTTTTTCCACTCGTATGCTCCCAAATGTGTCCGACGAGCGGCTTGTCGCGATGGCCTTTGCACTGTAGCTGAACAACCAAGCAGGCGTTCTTGCCTGCCTCAACGGGGGCTGATTTCTGCTATATGACAACTGTAGTGTTGATCGTGTCCGCCTTCAACTTGAAGCGAGCGATCGGCAACCGAGGCTTCCAAGGTAATGTTCCCATTCACGCAACGCAAGCAAACTAGGTGCACATCTAACGAGCATCAATCGGATCGCTATCGAACGTTTCATTTTCGGATAGAATCTGATCATCCTAACACGGCCACTGCGAATTCTAGGACGCTACCGCCCCGCCAAGGAGTTTTTTAGTGAGGCCCCCACACGTCGGTTTTAAAAGGACGATCGTTTGCGCATGTTAGAACCGACATAACTAGGGGTAATGCTGGGATTGCTTATAGGTGTGGCTCGGCTGCCTGGAGAACTGGCTAGACGCTTTCATCAACCAGCACTCCCGGGAGGGAATGTCTTCCTGATCGTCAGGCTTGCTCGTTTGCTCAGCGCCATGAAAGGCATCCGCCAGAATCCGGCATTGCGGAAACGCATTTGTTGGATCCTTTGCCAAGAGCACGACACCAGACGCACTCGCACACAGTTCACTGGTATCGGAATCCGAGCGTAGCAAGCCGCGAGAGATAAAGCATTGCTGCATCGCTAGCGTTGTCAGTTGTTGACCCAAAAAAACCGCGGCTTTTTCGACCAGCATATTAACGTGCGACAGATCGAGCTGGTCCCACGACGCGCTCGTCGGTTGCTTTTCAAAGTTAGACGCCGTTTCAATGGTCGCTTCGGCAATCTCGTTTTCGTCTGAAGACGGACAGATCCCTTCGTCTTGCTTCAGTTGCTTGACGAGTGCCGCCCGAAGTTCGGTTTGCTCTTTGGCATTCTCGGTCGTGGGTGCGTTTCGACAGTTCGCACCGGCAGACTGACAGCAGCAGCTCTATGATGGAAGTCCAAAGAACTATGTGATACCATTGCTGCACATTTTCCGAACTTCTCAAACACACTCAATGGAAACAGATGATGGACGCACGCACGGCAATTGAACAAGCCTATGGATTCAGCCAAATGGTGCTGAGCAGTTATGTCAACGACCTGTCGGATGCTGAGTTGCTGACGCGGCCTGGAGAAGGTTGCAATCACGTTGCCTGGCAACTCGGGCATTTGATTGCCAGCGAAATTCAATTGCTCGATTCCATCGTGCCGGGACATGCTGTGACGTTGCCAGAAGGTTTTGCGGAGAAACATTCTAAAGAGAACATCGCCAGCGATGACCCGAGTGACTTTGCGACGAAGGATGAGTACTTGCGTCTGTTTAACGAAGTGAAAGAGGCCACGTTTGATGCGCTGCAATCTCAATCGACAGCAGACCTCGCTCAACCTGCGCCGGAGTTTTTGGCCTCGATGTGTCCGAATCGATGCGGTGTGTTCGTGTTGATCGCCACGCATGCGATGATGCATGTGGGTCAGTTTGTGCCAGTGCGTCGCAAACTCGGTAAACCAGTTGTGATCTGAAGTGGCGCTACTGAACTAAAACTGCATGCCCTGACGCGGCTGATAGTGTTGCTCGGCTTCGAATTGTGTTAGCAATTCGATAGCGGCGTCGGACATTTCATTTGGTAACTGAATTTGCAACTCGACGATCAAGTCGCCCGCACCGCTGGCGGTTTGCACGCCGTGACCTTTGACTCGCAATCGCTTGCCGCTGCGGCTACGTGGCGGGAGTGACAGCGTGACCGTGCCTGTGGGCGTTGGCACATCCACTTTAGCTCCCATGGCCGCTTCACCGACCGTGATCGGTAAATGCAATTCGAGGTTATTGCCTTTGCGATCGAAGTGCGGATGCGCGTCAATCTTGATGGTCACAATCAAATCACCAGGCGTTCCGTTAGGGATCTGTTGGCCTTGCTCGCGCAACCGAATTTTCGCTCCGTCGTCGACTCCAGCGGGGATCGATACCGAGAGTTTTTCGTTCTTGCCCGTTCCCGTGGCATAGAACTCCGCCTTGCCGCCCAGCACCGCTTTCTCGAACGGGATCGACAATTCGTAGCTGATGTTCGCACCACGTTGTGGAGGTGGCGGGGTTGCGGTTCTGCCACCGCCACGACGACCACCAGCAGCACCACCAAGAATCTGTTCAAAGAAATCGTTGAAACCATTTTCGAAACCACCGCCTCCGCCACCACGACCGGCGGCTCCGAAAATCTGGTCCAGATCGAGACCTTCAAACGACGGCCCCGCACTTCCCCCGCCGCCACCGCCGGGCGAATAGCCGCCACGGATTTTTTCAAAATCGGCTCCGTAGCGATCGTAGGCTGCCCGCTTTTGCTCGTCGCCCAAAACCTCGTAGGCTTCCTGGACGCGTTTGAATTTCTCCTGAGCCGCCTTATCATCAGGATTCATGTCTGGGTGGTATTTGCGGGCTAATTTGCGATACGCTTTTTGCAGTGCGGTCTTGTCGGCGTCGCGGGATACTCCAAGCGTTTGATAAAGGTCTTCGGCCACAGTGAATCATCAAGAAAGTAGGGAACGTCGCAAAAGCAAAAAATACAGGCGATCGGGGAAGCATGGCAATGTGCCGATCTGGCACGCCCGACTCGAGTCCAAGACTGTAGCAAACCTCAAACCAAAAACGCAGTGGGCTGGCCCTGCGGAGCTTTCCGCGATGTTAGTCGAACCAGTCCTTCAACTGCTGCCAATCGGCAGGCGTGGCGACCGTATCTCTGGTGATTGGGATCATGCTGATGTCACTCGTAAACCAAATCACGTTTTCCTCAGCTTTGGAATTGACCTGCAGCACCTCGAGCGGGCAACGGGTGGCCGCTCCAGTCACCTCGATCAATAGCGTCTCACGATTGATCCAGCCCGACTGAGTCCAGCTCACCTTCGCGCCCGTTTGCCCGAGTTTTCGCCACGCCGACGCGACAACCCAGCCGTAGGCGATCGTGAAAATCAAACCGCCGATGGTGATGGCGTTCCACGTCCGATCGCCGAAATAACAGATGCTCGCCAAACCAGCCGCTGTCATCAGCCACTGGACCATGAGCGACCACGCCTGTCTGCGATTCTCAGGCGTATCGCCAGGAAGGTGAAGCGTGACTTCTCCCGAGTAATGAATCGCGTCAGCAGGAGCCGCTCTCAGTCGCGCAACCCGTTCGTTGGGGACACTCGCTTCGCCTTCGTCAGGTACGTGCTCACGCCAATACCTTACCAATTCGCACAGCCGCCGCTGTTCAAAATTCTCGAACACACGTTTGGAAAGAGCGAGAAAAAGATAGGGATCAACGCTCCACTGGATCCGCACACCTGATTTCAAGACCTTGCTGCGTTGTAAGATCGACGCATCGTACCAATGCGACCGACAACCGTCATCGAAAAACATACCTCGCGGGCCGAGCGTTCCACGCGCGGTGCTGAGCAAATCGGGACGCTGTCGGAGAATTCGTTTGGCCCGGCTACTGGCGAGCAGGTAATATAAACCGAGCGGCATCCCAATCAACACAACCTCCGCGAATACGAACCCAGGCATTACCCATCTGTTCGTCGTAAATTGGCTGAGTGCCGAGATCATCACCCCAAACGCACCGATCACTGACACCGGTGTGACGATCACAAGCAACAGCCAAATGAAATCGCGATTCGGCATCATTCCGCTGAAGTCTTCTTTGGTGATCACACCATCGAACGCAAACTCATCGGGCAATGCTATCGGTGGTCGCGCCGAACCGCCATCGCTAGAAACGCTGGTTTGATAGGGATTGATTGCCGAGTTCAATGGCTGCATACTGGCGAAGACACTTTATCTTGACTGACTTTCGCAATCCAAAAATGGTTTGACTTGTCTCTCGACGATGACCTACTTAATCTCACGACGTTTCACGCCTTCATTGGTAATCACGATCGGTTTGATGTGTCCGGCTTCATCGAATTCCATTTTGTCAATACAGGTCTCGCGTGAGTTGCCGTCGGTTTCAGTCAGTGGGCGGCGATGATAGATCGCGCAGTATTCGTCACTGCCAGGAATCTGGATCACACTATGATGTCCCGCTCCCGTAGCGATCTTCGGGTCTTGCTGAAGCACTTTCGCGATCCGCTTGAACGGACCGAACGGTGAATCGGCGATCGCAAAAGCAACGCTATAGTCCGGCCCCGTCCAACCGCCCTCGGACCACATGAAATAATACTTGCCGTCCCGAATAAACATGAACGGACCCTCGACATAGCCTTCTGGAGTGATCTCGCGAAACGTCGTTCCATCCTCAAACGGGATGAAGCCAGTAAAATCATCGTTGAGTTTGGCGATGTTGCAATGTCGCCAGCCACCATAGATCAGATAATGCGTCCCATCGGCGTCCTTGAAAACGAACTGATCAATCGGTTGAGCACCGTTATGAAATTTATCGATCAGCGGTTTGCCCAAATGATCTTTGAATGGACCTGCGGGCGAGTCGGCGACTGCGACTCCGATCCCACCTTTGGCTTCGTTGTTCTGAATATCGTTGGCACCGAAGAAGATGTAGTACTTGTCATTTTTGCGGATGATCGAAGGTGCCCACATCGCATAGCTCGCCCACTTGATTTCATCGGTACTCAAAATCCGCGAGTGCTTTTTCCAATTGACGAGATCCTTTGACGAAAAACAATCAAAGAACGTTTGTTCGTGATAGCGGGCCGAGTACGTCGGATAGATCCAGTAGGTATCATCAAACACGATTCCCTCAGGATCGGCATACCAACCGGGGAATAATGGATTGCCTGACATCTCGCGGGCAGGTTGTTCGCCAGGTTCATCAGCCGATAGTGGGCTGTTTGCCTGAGCCAACAACAACACGAGAAAAGTAGAAAAGAGAAGTTTGCGCATCATCGAAATCAGATCCTTGTAAGCATTCGTTCATACACGCAGTCGCCTTAAAACGCGGTCCGCGTGCAGTGCCCTGCAGTCTACCCGCTGTGGGAATTCGTCGCATCGATTGGTGGACGTTCGTACTTACGAGCCTTCGATCCAGCGAATTCGTGAATCGTCGTCCGGTGCGATGACGTGGTCACTGCCGGCGATACGAATTTTCGGGACTGTACTAAGAGGCGAACGAATCACGGCGGATTTCAATTCACTTTTCTCCCACGCGAAATCGATTTCGTAGTTGCCGCGCGCCTTCAAACCTCTCACTTCTCCGTCAGGCCATGCTGTAGGTAGGGCGGGTAGTAAATGCAGCTCACCCAAGTGCGACTGTATCAGGAGTTCACAAAACCCAGCCGCGTAACCAAAGTTGGCCTCGATTTGGAATGGTGGATGAGCCATCAATAAGTTGGGGTAGGTTCCGCCAGCGTAGTTCATCACGATTTCCGTCGTCGTGCAAGGTTTGAGCGAGTTTTGCAAAATCCGATGAGCACGATCACCGTTGAGCAACCGCGCCCACAGCGAGATCTTCCAACCGATCGACCATCCGGTCCCTGAGTCACCGCGCGCGTCCAGCGAAACCGCCGCCGCCTGGGCTAACTCCGGCGTGATCGACGGAGCAATCTGGCGACCGGGATAAACCGCGATCAAATGAGAAAGGTGACGGTGTTGGTCTTTCGGATCGTCGATGTCTTGCATCCACTCTTGAAGCTGTCCCCAACGGCCAATTTGCGGAGCGAGCAATCGCGACCTCAACTCCATAACGACAGCTCGGTATTCATGATCGACGTCCAGATCCGTGGAGCCTTCGATGAAATTGGTAAACAGATCGTACACCAACTGCTGTTCGTAGGAGTTTCCGATCGACTCGGGGCCATGCTCTGGCGAAACACTCGCGGGGCTGACGAGCTTGCCTTTGGAACCGTCCCCAGGCGACTCGGTCGACCCAGGCACTTCGATCAAATAGTCTTCCCAAAATTGGCATAGTTCTTTGATAATTGGATAGGCACGCGTGCGCAGGTACTGCTTATCGCGAGTGTAGGCGTAGTGGTCCCACAGATTTTGAGCTAACCACGCCGCATCGCCAGGAACCCACAAGTAGCTCGAACCTCCGAAGATCCCATTCTCTGATCGCGTTGCCCATCCACGCACACCATACTTCGCCGCCGTCACATCACGACGCACAGCGCGTACAGAATGCTGGTATTCCGAATAAGGCTCAAAACATTCACTCAAATTGGTTTGATCCACAAACCAATAATTCATCTGCACGTTCACGTCCGAGTGATAATCACTCCGCCACGGAGGATTGTTGCTGTCGTTCCACAATCCTTGTAAGTTGGCGGGCAAACTGCCTGGTCGCGAACAACTGATCATGAGATAACGAGCATACTGAACCATCAGACTTTCAAATGCCTGATCACTTGCATCATTCTGATACGCAAGCAAACGTTCATTCGTTGGCAAATCACTGTTCGAGTTACCTGGCAACTCGATTGAAAACCGTTGGTAGAGTTTTTGATAGTCGGCGATATGTTCGGCATGTAATTGAGAATAGTTTCTTTGCGATGCCTCACTGAGTATTTTCGCGATACGATCACGTGGATGTGGGCCTTTCCAACCGAGTTCACGTTGATTGACATAATCGGTTCCGGCTGCCACGAGGATCGTCAACGCATCACACTCGGCAAACTCAATTCTGCCATTCGCGGTGGTCACACGACCGCCCTCGTGCAGCACCATCACGCGCGATTGATAATCCAGTGCGATGGCATAAGGCGGTGGGGTTTGTCGTTCAGCCTTTCCGTATTCGTATCCCGCTAGACTGCCCGTCGCGGTGATCGTGTTGCCATCGACAACGATGGACCCTTCGTGGTTGTCGGTGAGTTCGACGCTCCCCGAGTGAGCACCGGCTTGGTCAGCCGTGTATCGAAAAACCATCACGCCAGCAGGGTGACTTGCGAACGCTTCACGTCGATAACGAATCCCGTCTTTGGTATATCGCGTCTGATGAACGGCGGTGCCAATATCCAATTCGCGGCGATACGCTGAGGCATCCTTGTCGCCGTCAGAGATACCATCGACTCGGCGCCCGGTCGGTTGAAAATGCACGAAGACGTCACCGAAAGATTGATAAGAGCCTGTATCGTTTTCATCGCCAATCCATAACGAATCCTCGTTGAACATGATCCGCTCTTGGGCCTCATTTCCGAAGATCATCGCACCAAGACTACCGTTGCCGATCGGCAGCGCTTCGGTTTGCCAATTCGTGGCGGGCTGCTGGTACCAAAGCGTTTGGGCAGGAGAGATCGTCGCAATGAAGGCCGATTGAAACGCGAAACAGAGCATTGACAGCGAGTTGATGTTCATGGCGACAAATTCTAATTGATTGGCAAAAAGGTAGAGTGTACACGGCGTGTACGATTGTAACCAAGTAAAGCGAACTCAGCAGGCAGAGCCTGCGGTGCAGTGCGTTCCCAGGCAGAGCCTCGGAACGAGGCGCAAGTCTTGACGACTCTGGGATCTTCAGGTCGGATCGGTTTACCGGTACATTAGTTGATATGAACCTACTAAAACAACTTTATCGACCGTCGCTCTCGCTGCTGACGGATCTCTATCAACTCACGATGGCCTACGGGTACTGGAAACACGGCTTGGCGGAGCGTGAGTCCGTGTTCCATCTGTTTTACCGCAAAAATCCGTTTGCAGGCGGGTATTCAATTGCCTGTGGATTGCAGACCGCGATCGACTATCTTGATAACCTCAGCTTCGGTGATGACGAACTCGATTATCTCAAAACTCTTAATGGAGCTGATGGCAAACCGTTGTTCGAGCCTGCGTTTTTAAAATACCTCGGCGAGTTGAAATGGTCATGCGACGTCGATGCAATTGCTGAAGGCACGACGGTCTATCCGCACGAACCGCTGGTGCGAGTCACTGGTCCGATTTTGCAATGCCAGCTCGTTGAAACGCCGCTCTTAAACATCATCAACTTTCAAACGTTAATCGCCACTAAGGCGGCTCGGGTGTGTGCGGCGGCGGGTGTGCATGACGGAGGCGGCGATCGGGTGATCGAGTTTGGACTGCGCCGCGCGCAAGGCATCGATGGCGGATTGGCTGCCTCGCGGGCCGCGTACGTCGGCGGATGCACAGGGACGTCCAACGTTTTAGCAGGCCGTTTGTATGGGATTCCTGTCGTCGGTACGCACGCGCATAGTTGGGTGATGACGTTTGACAGCGAGCGAGAAGCCTTTGATCGTTACGCCGACGCGATGCCCAACAATTGCGTGTTTCTCGTCGATACTTACGACACACTCGAAGGCGTGCGCAACGCGGTTGAGGTTGGCAAACGATTGCGTGCATCTGGCCACGAAATGTTGGGCATTCGGTTGGACTCAGGCGACCTCGCATGGTTGAGCATTGAGGCTCGTAAGATTCTCGATGAAGGAGGTTTTCCAAACGTACGAATTGTCGCCAGCAACGATCTCGACGAGCGATTGATCACCAGTCTAAAACATCAAGGAGCACGCATCGATACCTGGGGCGTCGGTACCAAATTGGTCACTGCCTACGATCAACCTGCTTTGGGCGGCGTCTACAAACTCGGTGCGATTCGTGACGAACACGGCGTGTGGCAACATCGCATTAAACTGTCCGAGCAATCGATCAAGGTTAGCAACCCTGGGATCTTACAAGTCCGTCGATTTGAAAACGAATCGGTGCATCGCGGCGATATGATTTTTGACGAACAAGCTGATCGTGATCGTTTGCAAGCACCGACGATGGTTGACCCCGCTGACGCAACACGGCGAAAAGATTTTACGGCAGAAACTCGTTTCACCGATTTATTGCAACCGGTGTTTCGCGGAGGGCGGAACGTGTACGAGTCGCCGAGCATGGAGAGCATTCGCCAGCGCGTCGCCGAACAACTACGCCACACCCCGGCTACGGTGCAGCGATTTGACAATCCGCACCAGTATCCGGTCGGTTTGGAACAGAGTTTGTTCGAGTTAAAAACGGAAATGATTCAGACCGCACGGGGACAGACATGAACGCGTTGATCTTGGTTGATTTGCAAAACGACTTTTTGCCGGGCGGTGCGTTAGCAGTACCACATGGCGATGAAGTCGTCGCGATGGCGAACAAATTGCAAGGGAAGTTTGATCTCGTGGTGGCAACACAAGATTGGCATCCAACCGATCATTTGAGCTTTGCGGCCCAGCACGCGGGCAGATCAGTCGGCGATGTGATCGATTTGGATGGGTTGCCGCAAGTCCTGTGGCCGGTCCACTGCGTGCAGGGGACGTGGGGCAGCGAGTTTTCGAGCGAGCTGAATACTTCGGCGATTGGGAAGGTGTTCCCCAAAGGCACCGATCGACGGCGTGATAGCTATAGCGGGTTTTATGACAACGGCGGAATCTATCCGACTGGTTTGGGACGGTACTTGCAACAAGCAGGCGTGGATACTGTTTATGTGATGGGATTGGCGACCGATTACTGCGTACGAGCGACAGCAATGGATGCCGCGAGGTGGGGTTTCAAGACGCTTTTGATTGAGGATGCGTGTCGCGGCGTGGAGTTGCAACCAGGCGATTGTGCGCGCGCGATCGCGGAGATGGAGCGAGTCGGCGTGAAGCGGATGCGTGGGTTGACGGTTTAACCGCTTAGGTTTTCGCAAACGCCTGCATGATCTCGTCAACAATCTCATCAACGCAGCGGGACGTGGTGTCGATTCGATAGTCCGCGACGGCACGATAGAGCGGCTCGCGTTGCTGCATGATCGCAACGATCTCTGACGCGGCGGGCAAATTGGTCAGCGCCGGCCGTCGCGATCCTGTATTTCGATCGGATGCCAACCGCTCAGCGATCACGGCGGGTTCGGCATCGAGCCACACGCACCAACCGGTCGCGGCAATGACCTGGCAATTTCCAGGCCGCAAGATCGCGCCACCGCCAAGAGAAATGACACGCTGGGATTGCGCTGAGACCTCGGTCAAACAGGATGTCTCCCGGTCGCGGAACCCCGTTTCACCTTCGCCCGCAAAAATCTCCGCGATTGTCATCCCAGCGGTCGCTTCGATGTCGTCATCAAGATCACAGTACGGCAAATCGAGTTGCTCGGCCAAGAGTTTTCCGGCAGTACTCTTGCCGCAGCCGCGATAGCCAGTCAAATAGAGGTGAGATCGTTTCATAGTAGAGACATTATTCCATCGGAAGATTCCCGACAACAAGGGCGGCTCATCACATGACCAATAAACTCTGTTTGTTCGCAGTCGCTGCAATTTTATTTTGCGGATGGGATACGTGGCATCTGAGTACACCCCGATCGAACTCCGAAGCAACGGCTCGATGGGTGAGCGACTCAGGTCAAACAGAAACTCCGGCGCAAACTCAAGTCCCAAACATTTCCGCCGGACTGGAAGGTGATTTCAAAGCAGGAGACATCGTTGCCGCGACTGCTTGGGCGGATCGGTTGAACCTCGCGGACTGGTTAGGCCCGCTCGCTCCACTAGCGCTATCGCCGTTCTTCGGTGTCGCGTGTTTATCGGGATTGGCATTGTGGGGGCCTGACGCGATAACGGACAATGCGTTGCTCGGTTCGGCCGGACCGCTTCGTAACGAATGGTTATTCATCGTCTTTGCGGTGCTCGCGTTATTAACGAGCGTGCCAAGATTGACAAAAGTCAGTAAACCGTTCGCACAAGCGATGGATCGAGTCGAAGCCTACGCGGTTGTGATCATCTTGCTGGCGATCAAGTTCACGGCGGGCAATTCAGGCGATAGTTCAGCAGTGGCAGTAGAAGGTTTGGCGATCGCGAACAATCCTGTGATCTTTCAAGCGGGCATCATCAGTATGACCGCTGAGACATTGCTGATGTTTGCGATGGCAGTGAACGTGTTGGTAATCAACAGTGTGAAGTTCTTCTTTGAATTTCTTGTTTGGTTAACACCGTTTCCCACCGTCGATGCGATTTTTGAGATCTGCAACAAAGCGTTGTGCGCGGGTTTGATGACGATCTATGCATTCAGTCCCACGTTGGCAACGATAATAAACCTTGGCATGCTCTTCGTGGCCGCCATCATGTTGCGCTGGACGGCCCGACGGGTGAAGTTCTATCGCACGATGGTGCTCGACCCATTGTTGGCGAGTGTCTGGCGGTCGTACGGGATGCCGGGGCAGCATGGCTTGGTGGTGTTTCCTGAGTCAGCGATCGACGCATTCCCAGCGAAGAGCTGTTTGCGATTGATGCGTGACGGCACGGGATGGGTATTGGTACCGGCTTCATCCTGGTCACCGCTATCGTGGGTATCCAGTGGAGGCCGGCGAGCGGTGGTGTTGTGCGAAAAGACTCGGCCAAGATTGCAACGTGGTTGGTTGACGCATCGCGTGGAGGTACGATTAGCGGATGATCAGAGCGATGATGCGAAACGTTGGACGTTGACGACGAGTCGCCGCTACGATCAACAGTTCAGCGTGTTGGTGGAGACGCTGAGTATCGAGATGCACGAGGAGAATGCGGAGCACGTTTCGACAACGAGCAAGGCAGAGTTTGCGTAGCTGGACAACGTTAATTCGAAAGCCCGTGTAGTCAAATGTTAAGCACCCCTGAAACAATGATCGTCGTAGCGGAACTCGTCAAGAGTTTCGTTCGGAAAGGCGGCGCGGTCCGAAAGTCTTGACGACTTCCGCTACTTTTTTGCAGCGAAGCCGATGCAAGAAGGATTAACGCGGTTCATCAACAGGGTTGCCCAAAAAATAGTGGTTCAAGAACGCTTGGCGTTGTTCGATTGGCGTGCGAGCGAACTCAACCATTGCGTACAACCGCTGTTGATCTCGGCGTAGTTTTTCACTCAAGACTTCATCACTGAAGACATCAGGCGGCAATTCGCTAACGAGTCGAAAACATTCTGGTGGGCGTGGGCCTGCGACGATACCGTGTCGATCGAGCATCGCGATGGCGGTTTCTAACCGATGGTCGTGGGGGCTGACGCGTTGCAATTGTTGGTTTAACCAGTCCCACCCGAACGCTTCGCATCGTTCTGCGTCCGAAACAAGTGTGTGACGCAATCGATCGTAATACCCCGCATCAGGATTCGCCCAAGCAATAAATTGCATCTGTGTCATTAAGTCTGCTTGATCATACAACCACAAACACCGGCTCGGTTTCTCGTCGCGTCCAGCTCGCCCAATCTCCTGATAATACGATTCGATTGAGCCGGGCGTTTCGACGTGGACGATCAAGCGAATATCTTCTTTGTCGACGCCCATTCCGAAAGCCGGTGTGGCAAGGACGGTGTCGATATCGCCGTTCATGAACGCATTTTGCATCGCACGACGGCCCTTCCGTGATAGATCGCCATGATAACAGACATGATCGTAACCTTCCTTACGCAATCGGTCGCTGAATCGATCGAGAGTTTTGATCAGTGAAAAATACACGATCGTACCGCCCGGTTGATCGCCACGCTCGCCCCATAATTCGGGCTCACGAAGTGCTTCGGTCAATCGCTCAAACTTTTCATCATCATCGACCACCGATTCGACTTGCATGCTTAAGTTCGGGCGGTCGATGCCCTCATGAAACAACTCGATCTGGTCACCCGCAATCCCCATTTGGCGATAAATATCGGCGCGACATTCCGCCGTTGCGGTCGCTGTCAACGCGATCATCGTCGGTTCACCGAGCAAACCCCGAATTTCCGCAATCCGGCTATAGTCGGGTCGAAAGTCCTGTCCCCATTGGCTGACACAGTGGGCCTCGTCAATGGCGAGCAATCGCACGTTTCGTTGGTTAATGACTTGCACAAACTCAGCTTTACGAAAGCGTTCGGGAGTCACGTAGAGCAAGCGATATTTTCCTTCGCTGACTTCTTGTTGGCGTTGCAATCGAGTCTGTCGATCCAGAGAAGAATTGATCAAGGTCGCGTCGATCCCACGAGCGTGTAACGAGTCAACTTGGTCTTGCATCAATGCCACCAACGGCGATAACACGAGTGTAAGATCGCCGTCGCCCGGTGTTGCCGTGAGTGCCGGGATTTGGAAGCACAGTGATTTGCCGCGTCCAGTCGGCATCACCACCATCGCATGCCGCCCCGACATCACGTGCGAGATGATCTCCGCTTGACGGGCGCGAAAAGAGTTGAAGCCGAAGTATTTTTTTAAGAGCTGCTGGGTCGTTTGCATGGACGTAGTTTTTGTAGCGAAAGTCGTTAAGACTTCCGTTAAGTCGTTTAACAGTTAGCCGCAGGCGTACATTCCGACGTAAGAGTACGCCTCTGGATGACTGTTAAACAAGAGAAAAGTGTGGTTCGTAAGTCTTGACTCCCGCTACGGGGAAACTGGCACGCCCCAGCGGCGTACGGTAACGAATAAGCACGCGACTCCAACAATCAAGCAAACCCAAACAGGGACACCAAACGCGACTGGGAGCGTGCCCGTGATGATGCACACGCCGCCCGCTAGCAGTGCGTACGGCATTTGTGTGCGGACGTGTTGTACGTGATCACAACCGCTGGCCCGACTCGACAACACGGTCGTGTCCGAAATTGGTGAACAATGATCGCCGAAAATCGCACCCGCCAATACGCTACTGAACGTGGCCAAAGCGAGCGGTGAATTAACAATCAAATCGTTGGCGTCGGTCGCGATCGACGTGGCCTGCAGGTCCAACACGAGACTCACTGCAATCGGTGTCACGATCGCCATCGTGCCCCAGCTCGTCCCTGTCGCAAACGCAATCCCACCGGCGAGAATGAACACGCATGTCGGTAACAATCGAATGTCAATCCGATCGCTCAACACGCTCGATAGATAGCCACCTGTATCGAGTGCGTCTTTACCGGTCGTCGCAGACAGCGCCCACGCCAGCCATAGAACAGCCATGGCAGGCATCATCTGCATCGCACCTGTGTACAGTCCGCCGCAAAGTTGCCGAGCATTGATCCGCGACAAAACAACCGCCAGTAAGATCGCCATAATCAACCCGCATTGACCACCAATCACCAGAGCCAGATACGAGTTGCCAGAGCCTATTACATCACCGGCCCATCGAATGTAGGAGAGGAAACTAGCGCCGGGGAGCGTTTGCGTTTGCTCAGTCGCACCACGCCCCGTCACCACCAGCACTGCTAGCACGGCAATGATGCAAATGAGTATCGGGCCGATGGCGGCGACAACGTCAAGGCGGGCAAGCGATGGATTGACTTCGGTTGTTTCAGGATCACGAACGGCTTGTTGTGAGCGTTTCAACGCTGCCTGTTGCTCTGCCACTCTCATCGGTCCGAAATCACGATCGGTGCGGGCGATGATGAACACCAGTGCAAGCGCGAACCAAGGATAGAACCGATATGGGATGCTCTGTATAAACACATCAAACACGCTGACCGAAGAGTTCGCCATGGTCGCGCCGTACGCGGACGCATCAATGCCTGCTTGGAGATAACTCAATTCCGTGGCAACCCATGTACTGACGAGTGCCAGACCAGCGACGGGTGCAGCAGTGGAATCGACGAGGTAGGCGAGCTTTTCGCGTGAGATGCCCGCTCGATCGGACGTCGATTGCATCGTGCCACCGACGAGCAGCGTGTTGGCGTAGTCGTCAAAGAAAACGGCCAAACCTGTGCTGGCGATCAAGGTCTGCACGCCCCGGCGACCGGCGGCACGTCGAGCAATTTTCGCAATTGCCCGTTGCATCGAACCAGCCGCTTCGATCACGCCAACGAGCATGCCCAACAGGATCGAAAACGCGAGCACCATCAGATGATCATGATCGGTGATCGAGTCCTTGACGCTTGTGTAAAAGTTAGTCGCCGTCGAACCGATGTAGG
The DNA here is from genome assembly GCA_041740155.1 of Rhodopirellula sp. Taxonomy (GTDB): domain Bacteria; phylum Planctomycetota; class Planctomycetia; order Pirellulales; family Pirellulaceae; genus Rhodopirellula. The sequence continues at coordinate 733 of JBGSMN010000354.1, read as the reverse complement.
AACTCTCAGTGCCAGACTTCGCCAACAACAACGCGCCACACAAAATCCCCGCTGCCAGCGGTAACAGCACTCGCTGCGTCACCAACGCCAACACGATCGCTATCAATGGTGGCAGCAGGCTGGTGATTTCGTAGGTCATTAACCTGTATCCTGACGTAGCGGAACTCGTCAAGAGTTTCGTGTTTTAGAAGTGAATCTTATTGTAGCGGAACTCGTCAAGAGTCTCGTGTTTAGAACGACCTGGGTGACTCGTAAACGCTGAAATCTGCCCACACGGGCAAATGATCGCTAATGTTGCCCGCTGTGCTGCGGTCGATCCCAAACATTCTCTCCAGATCGAGCACGCCGGAGCGCTGAGCATACTCAGTTGTCACACGCGAGTCCAACAGGATATGGTCGTAGGTTTGTGTCTTGAGCGTATTGGTCGGCACATCGCCCACAAGCGACACCATACCAGGGATTGCTCCGAGTTCTTTCAAGCCCGCGACGTCGACATTCAAATCCCCGAGCAAGATGTAATCTTCTTCGCCGCACTCTGCATATTCAAAATCACGCACACTACGAAAAACATCATCGAGCACATTCAATTCATTATCAGGTGTGTCGCCACGTACATCGTCGGGATCGGTATGCACGTTGATCAACGTGAATCGAAACGGCAATCGAGAATCCACCGGTGCGACTCGCGTTTGAAAGCTCGCCACCATCGGTTCGCGGTGCATGCGATTTCTCG
>JBGSMN010000338.1:0-15698 GCA_041740155.1 Rhodopirellula sp. | reverse complement strand
GCGTCGATCGTGTACCCGTCGAACTCGGGAAGCGTTTTCGTCCACAAGTCGAGTGTGACGACTTCGTCGCCTGGGTTAGCGGCCCGATACGCGTCCAAAAAGGCTCGCGAGACGTGAATGGATTTGGAGCGGGCTTTGCGAGGTGAGGATTCGATATAAAGCAATTTGGCCATGGATTGATTTCCTTTCGAGTTTGAAAAAACTATGTCGAAGTCGCGAGCGGTTTCATAGGATTGCACGGGGTCAAGTCGCCGGCATCTTGGAGCGATGTCGAAATCGCCCAGCGTTGGCGGTGTTTGTTTCTCCTGATTGTCGCGGGCCGCCATTTTCGTGACAATCAGCACCTCCTCAGGAACCTTTGGGTTTAACTCCTTCCTGCGAGGGCGTCCCGCCCTCAGACCTTCACTGAAGCGGGCGAGACGCCTGCGCACCATGATACCCAATGAGTTATATCGGGGAGCTTAGCAGTTCTTAAAATGGCTAAACTGGAACAAAGTTAACAACTTGCTATTTCTCTATCCCGAAATTCGCTGTCAGATCGAACTCATGACGATGGTCCTAGTGATCGGCTGTCTCATGACGATGTGGCTGGTGTTTGGACGCGGATGGTGGTTGACGCGAGCCGGGGTGGCATTGCTCGCCGTTTTGCTGTTGTTCCCGATCGGTGCTTACCAACCGATCGTGTGGTTTGTTGTCTGGGCTTTGGCGACGATCCCGCTATTGATTCCATTGCGGTTGTGGGCGGAGCGTACCGCGATACACGATGTCCGCACTCCGCCGGAATCATCTCGTCCGCTGCGTTGGTTCCGTGTGGTCGCGGTGGTCGTCAGCCTCGTGATTGCTTTTTACTGTTTGAATAGGTGCGTGGCACGTGTTCCTGCCTTGGGATGGCGAGAGATGTCATTGGTGGTTGGTGGTGCGTTCTTCACCAGCTTATTGCTGTTCACTTCGTTCTACGAACGCAGGCAGATTCAAGTCAAACCTTTTGATAGTAACTCGCCGTGCTCCAATTCATTGAAGTTCTCGCTAAACGACACATTGCTCCTGACAGGTGTACTCGCCGTGGCCGCAGCGATTGTGTCGTATGCGTTGCGGACAGAACCAATCGTCAATACGGATGGGTTTCTGCTGTTCGGTTTGTTAATCGCTTTGATCACAACGCTGGTAGCGGTGATCGTCATGGTTCGTCACTTGCCGATTCAAATCATTGTCGCTGTGTTTTTGATCGCGTTGACTGCAATGAGCCAGTCTCAACTCGACGATGCATATCGGTGGTGCATGGAAGCGTCTGCGTATGGCAGCCTGAGACCTATCGAAGCTGAGAAGGCGAGGGCGATCACGGCCCGAGGTTTCGTCATTTCTCTGCTGATGTCGGTTTGGATCATGGCTACGACAGGTTGGTTCTTTCGCACGAACAGTGCCACTTCACCACCTCGTGCATCGATCAAGATCGCGCGGGTGGCGATGTTGCTGCTGAGCGGCTTGGTGCTGGCATGTCTCGTACCGATTTACGTCAAAATAATCAGGCCACTCCCTCCGAGAACATTTGTAAGCAACCCCATCGAGCAAGCCAACTACCGACAACTCGTTGACGAGATCGGCAAAATACAAACATCGCCATGGACGCTGAGTGGAAGCGAAGAGCTGTCAACGCTTGCCACACTCGACTTACTGTTGAGTGAACCGTTCGCCGTTTGGGGAGTCGACAATCACAATCCCAATCTAGGTAACCAGCTTGAAGAGTTTCGCGTCGTCGCGCGTCGTTTCCGCCAAGATGCGGTTCAAGCTACTAGTGACAGGCCATATCGCGAGAACATTGACGCGGCGATGCGGTGTCTGCGATTGGGCAGTGGTCTGAGCCGAGGTGGCTGCATCTCGCACTTGCTTACTGGCATCGCAATTGAAGACATTGGCTATGAACGTCTAGCATCGGTCCATGATCAGATACCGATTGATGAGGTTGCCGCGTTGTTGGCTGAATTCGCAGCGATCAAGCAAACGCGAGAGTCACTCGCTTCGATCAAGGCGGCTGCGGACTTGGACTGCGAACGTTGGCTTGGTTGGCGTTATCGGCTGAGCATGGTGGGGTTTGAACTCACAGCGGCGAGACCCGAACACTGTCACACGATGGTCAGTCCGACGGTGCAAGCCTCCGAGGCTGCCATCAAGCGTCGAGATACAGCCCAACGGCTAGTCGAAACGGAACTGACAATTCGCCTTTTCACCGCCGCTCACGATCGCCCTCCCGCCACACTCAACGAACTCGTCCCCGATTTCCTCACGAGCGTTGGCTTGGATCCTTACAGTGAGGCTCCATTGATTTATCGGACGGACGAGAATGGCTACACGCTCTACAGCATCGGTCAAGACGGCATCGACGATGGTGGCAATTTTGGAACCAACGCGGGTACATTTCGCAATGGCTACGATTGGAATATCGACACGTGGTCGAAGCAGTGAATGACGAGGATTTGTGCGACAGATCGTCACGGATTCCTGGCGATTTGAAATCTGCGAGCGTCAGATCATCGCCCATCCGCGTTTTTATGCACGGGAAACGAAAGCATTTCAAGTGACTTATCAGCGGCCCACCGCTCGGCCCCTCTTGCCGATCTGAGCGACAAAGACCACGATAATTGCCGTGATCGAGAGTCAATTTGTCGGAAACGGCAGCAGCTCTCGCCCCTTTCCCGTTTCACTCGCTTTCCAAAGCCTGACCCATGAGTGTCGCTACCGCTACCTTCGCCCCCCCTGTTTTTTCACCTCCTGGTACCTTTGATGCGATGGCGTCTCAGGTGCTCGATGGGCGACCGATCTCACGCGAGCAGGCGACGGCGATTATCGAAGCTTCGGATTCGGATCTGCCCGCGATCTTGGCAGCAGGCTATCGGATTCGGCACCACTATTTCGGGAACTCCGTCCAGCTCTACTTTCTGATGAACGCCAAGAGCGGATTGTGTCCCGAAGATTGTCACTACTGCAGCCAATCGAAAATCTCCGAAGCTCCCGTGCCGAAGTACAACATTCTTAAACGCGACGAACTGCTGGCCGCTGCCGGTGTGGCGGCTGAGCGGGGTGCGAAGACTTATTGCATCGTGATCAGCGCTCGCGGACCGAACGAGCGTGAGATGGTCGCTGTCGAAACCATCGTGCCGGAAATCAAACAAAAGTACGGCTTGGATATCTGCGCCTGCCTCGGTTTATTGACCTCTGATCAAGCCCAGCGACTCAAAGCCTGTGGCGTTGACCGGGTGAACCACAATTTGAATTCGAGTGAATCGCACTACGAAAAGATTTGCACGACGCACACGTACGCGGATCGAGTGCAAACGTTGCGACACGTCCGCGATGCGGGCATGGAAATGTGCAGCGGTGGGATCATCGGCATGGGTGAATCGAAAGCAGACATTGTTTCGATGGCTTTCGACTTGGCCGAACTTGGAGTGCACTCCATCCCCGTCAACATTCTCAATGCCATCGATGGCACACCGCTCGAAGGCACCGAAGCGATGTCGGCTCAAGACGCATTGAAATCACTGGCCATGTTCCGGTTCGTCGCCCCTGATCGTGAACTACGAATCGCCGGTGGCCGTGAGTTGCACTTGCGGTCGCTGCAACCGATGGGGCTGTACGTTGCCAACAGCCTGTTCGTGGGCGATTACTTGACGACCAAAGGCCAGGCTCCGCAGGCCGACTACGACATGATCCGAGACCTCGGCTTTGAGGTGACTGGATCGTGCGAAGAAGTGAGCTTGGATCGTTGACACCGCTGCAAACGACATTCAATAGCGAGTCGCCTGTCGCTTTAGTGACAGGCAGCGGTGCCCCGCGCGTCGGTCGTGCGATCGCGGAAGAGTTGTCGCGTCGCGGTTGTCACGTGGCGCTGCACGCGAACTCCAGTCGAGAGGAAGCCGAGGCAGCCGCCGCAGATTGGCACCAGCGATTCTCTCGACAAGCAATCGTTGTCAGCGGGTCACTGGAGGTTGACGCAACCTGTGATCAACTCGTCCACGAAACGCACCAACACTTTGGTCGTTTGGATATTCTCGTCAACAGCGCCGCGATTTGGTCGCCGACATCGATCAATGAGATTACCGGCGATGAGATTCGGCGGTATTTTCAAATCAATGCGGTCGCATCGTTGCTATGTGCGCGGGCGGCTGGGCGAATCATGGTAGGCCAATCCCGTGGCGGTTCGATCGTGAACATCGGCGATTGGGCGACTGGCCGCCCTTACGCTGATCATGCAGCGTATTTCCCCAGCAAAGGGGCGATCGAAGTGATGACTCGGTCGCTGGCTGTCGAGTTTGGCAGTCAGCACGGTGGCGTGCGAGTCAATTGCGTGCAGCCTGGCCCGGTGTTGTTGCACGACGGCGTCGACGCGGAGACACAGCGACGGCTTGCCTCCAGCACGTTGGTCGGGCGGATAGGACGGCCCAATGATGTGGCTTCGGCGGTAGCGTTTTTGTGTGAAAACACGTTTGTCACGGGGGTTTGTTTGCCGGTCGATGGCGGACGCGGAATTTTTGCTCCCGATGGCTTGCAGGTGGGACGCAATACCGGCTGATCGGTTATCCTTTGTCTTCGAACCGTTCTTTTCAACAGCGGTTTCAGAGCCGCCCTTTTAACCTTTGCCCGCTCCCTCTTAGCCTGAACAGTCAACCGTGAGTGAATCGTCTCTGCCGCCCGTGTTGCCGCCCGCAGTCGGCGCGGTTCCGACTGTCAACCCTGAGTTTCAAGCGATCGGAAAGCTGTTTGAACGGATTCAAGCCGAAGTGGCCAAGCTCTACATCGGCCAGGATGAATTGGTCCTGGGCACATTGACGGCATTGTTTGCAGGCGGTCACGTGCTGATCGAGTCGGTACCGGGATTGGGCAAGACTTTGTTCGTTCGCACGCTCGGTCGAATTCTCGGATGCGAGTTTGGCCGGATTCAGTTCACCGCCGACTTGATGCCTTCCGATATCACGGGCGCACCCGTATTCGATATGCAAAAGAGCGAGTTTCGCTTTCGCGCGGGGCCGGTCTTCACGCAGTTATTGCTTGCCGATGAAATCAACCGCTCGCCGGCCAAGACGCACGCGGCGTTATTAGAAATCATGCAGGAATACAGCGTCACGATCGACGGCACGACGCACCCCGTGCCCCGTCCGTTCCTAGTGCTGGCAACCCAGAACCCGCTCGAAAGTGAAGGCACCTACAATCTTCCCGAAGCACAGCTCGATCGGTTCATGTTTAAACTGCACGTGGATTATCCCTCGGCGTTGGAGGAGACTGAGATCCTCAAGTTGCACTCCCAGCAGATTGATTTTACGAAACGGCTCGAAACTGAAATCAAGCCCGTGACCAACCCTGAGATCGTTTCCAAAGTGATTCGCACGTGCAGCAACGTTCATATCGAAGATAGCTTGGTCGGATACATCAGTTCGCTTGTTCGTGCGACTCGCGATTGGCCAGGTTTTCACATCGGTGCTTCGCCGCGCGCAGGCATCTCGCTGATGCAAGCGGCGCGAACGTTGGCAGCGTTTTCTTCTCGCGACTTTGCCGTGCCTGATGACGTCACCCGAATCGCCCTACCCGTACTGCGGCACCGTGTGTCATTAACCGCAGAAGCCGAAATCGAAGGTAAGCAAGTGGACGAAGAGCTGCGAGCGATGATGCGCGGCATCGAAGTCCCACGCTCTTAGTTTGCGCAGAAAAAAGTGGGATAGGCTTCCAGCCTGTCAGTAGTGATTTTACAGGCTGGAAGCCTATCCCACTTATTCTGCATGGTCCTTAACCGGCGTGGATGCTCTTGTAGCGAGCTTTTTTGGCCTCGTCTTCGACGTCTTCGCCCATGCGTTCGCGGCGGTTGCGTTCGTAGGTGTCAAAGTTACCTTCGCACCACACGACTTTGCCGTCACCTTCAAACGCCAAGATGTGTGTCGCTAAACGGTCCAAGAACCAACGATCGTGTGAGGTCACGACGACGCAACCGGCAAAGTTTTCGATCGCTTCTTCAAGCGCCCGCAACGTGTCGACATCGAGGTCGTTGGTCGGTTCGTCAAGCAGCAGCACATTGCAGCCCTTTCGTAATAGCGTTGCCAAGTGCACTCGATTGCGTTCTCCACCGGACAGGATACCGACTTTCTTTTCCTGATCGGGGCCTTTGAAGTTGAACTTCGACACGTAAGAACGACTGTGCATCGGGCGACCACCCATGTCAATCGTTTCGTGACCACCACTGATCTCTTGGTAGATCGTTTTGTTTGGGTCCAAGGCATCACGCGACTGATCGACGTAACCGAGATCCACGGTCTCGCCGATTTTGATGGTGCCCGAGTCAACGGGTTCATGCCCCGTTAGCATTTTAAACAACGTCGTCTTACCAGCACCGTTGGGGCCGATGATGCCGACGATTCCACCGGGAGGCAAACGGAATGACATGTCGTTCATTAAGACTTTGTCACCGAACGCTTTGTTGACTTTCTCGGCTTCGATCACGAGCGAGCCCAGATGGCGACCGGAGGGAATTTGGATTTCCAGATCGTCGGGACGATCTTCAAACGTCTCCTGTGACATTTGCTCGTAGGATTTAATCCGGGCTTTGGATTTCGCTTGCCGCGCCTTGGGACTCATGCGAATCCACTCGAGTTCGCGAGCTAAATTCTTTTCGCGAGCTTTTTGTTGTCGCTCTTCGAGGGCCATCCGTTTGGTCCGGTTTTCTAACCAAGCCGAATAGTTGCCTTCAAATGGGATCCCCTTGCCCCGATCGACTTCCAGAATCCACTGGGCCACGTTGTCGAGGAAATAGCGATCGTGCGTGACGGCGACGACGGTGCCAGGGTACTTGGCCAAATGCTGCTCCAACCACGACACGCTTTCGGCATCGAGGTGGTTGGTCGGTTCGTCAAGGAGCAGCAGATCGGGTTGGCGGATCAGCAATTGACAGAGCGCGACGCGACGCTTTTCGCCGCCCGAGAGGTTGGTGATTTCCGCATCGCCAGGCGGCAAGTTCATGACCGCCATGGACATTTCGACAAAGCGATCGAGTTCCCACAGATTGTTGGCGTCGATGATGTCTTGCAGTTCGGACATCTCGTCACACAACTTGGTCATCTCTTTGTCGTCAGTGACGTCACCGAGCAATCCAGAGATTTCGTTGAAGCGGTCGATGATGGCTTGGCGTTCGGCGACGGCGACTTGCACGTTTTCAAACACGGTCTTGGTTGGATCCAGCGGCGGTTCTTGTTCGAGGTAACCGACCGTGAACCCTTTACTGAGTTTCGCGGAGCCTTCAAATTCGGTGTCGTACCCCGCCATGATCTTGAGCAGCGTCGACTTACCCGCTCCGTTCGGACCGAGGACACCGATTTTGGCACCGGGGTAGAATGCGAGATTAACGTTTTCGAGCACCTTCTTGGTAGCGTGCTTTTTGGTCAGGTCGATAATTTGGTAGATGAATTGTCCGGCCATAGATATTTGTTTTCGCGATTAGCGGTAAGAGCGGTTTGTTGGATCAGAGAAAAGAAACGTTAAGCGAACAGTTCGCTGACTTTGACTTGAAAAGTGGGTTGGATTTCGGGGATCTCGAGTACTTCATCTTCGGTGAGCGTGACATCGGTTCCGTCGCCACGAAACAATCGAGCAGTTCGTTGCTCGGGATCAACCACACAAACGACCAGTACGTCGATGCCAAGGTATTCGCCAATTTTGACGAGCGTTCTCGACCAGAGATCACTTTTGGAAAGCACCTCGAAGACAACCTCGGGAGCCGGACCGCTGTAGTCATCCTTCATCGTCCCTTTGGGAATGCGATTGTAGGAATAGTAAGCGATGTCCGCTCCACGAACCGTGTCGGGATCACCTTTCGTTTGTATCCCCGCATCGTTGATGACAACCTCGCCACACTGATGAGTATCGGAATGCCTCGTCAGAATGGTGGCAATTCGATTGCATAGTTTGCCGTGAGTTCGTGAAGGCCGATTCATTTCGTTTACTTTTCCGTCGATAAGTTCACAGCTTTCGGGGAGATCCTTCGCAACAAGGAATTCGGCAGCCGTGATGAGTCGTGTCGGGGCGAGTGTTTGCGACATTTTCTTATTCCCATTCAATTGTGGCAGGCGGTTTGCTGCTGATGTCGTAGCAAACTCGGTTGACGCCTTTGACTTCGTTGATGATTCGCGTGCTGATGCGGGCGAGCAAGTCGTAAGGCAAATGACTCCAGTCCGCCGTCATGAAATCGTCCGTATTGACGCAGCGCACGGCCACCGCATTGTCATAAGTTCGGGCATCGCCCATCACCCCGACACTTTGGACGGGCAACAACACCGCGAACGCTTGCGATGTTTCCCGATACAAACCTGCGTTCTCGATTTCTTCCACGACGATCGAATCGGCTTCCCGCAACACCGCGAGTTTTTCACGCGTGACTTCGCCCAGACAGCGCACCGCCAAACCTGGACCTGGGAACGGATGACGCCACACGAGTTGTTCGGGCAACCCGAGTTCCACGCCGAGCCGACGGACTTCGTCTTTGAACAAATCTCGCAGCGGTTCAATCAACTCAAAACCAAGTTCATCGGGTAATCCGCCGACGTTGTGATGCAATTTGATGGTGGCCGCTGGACCGTCCTTGTCCGCCCCGCTTTCGATCACATCGGGATACAACGTGCCTTGCGCGAGGAAGTGAGCGTCGGTGATCTTTTCTGCTTCGGCTTTGAAGCATTCGATGAACGCGTGCCCGATGCGGCGTCGTTTTTCTTGCGGTTCTTCGATGCCAGCCAGATCATTCAGGAACTGATCTTCGGCGTGGACGACGTGCAAGTCGGCGCGGAAGTGATTGGAGAACTCTTCGATGACGAGTTTCTGTTCGTTTTTGCGAAGCATCCCGTTGTCAACCAAGATGCACGAGAGTTGATCGCCGATCGCTTTGTAAAGCAGAGCGGCAACGACCGAAGAATCGACGCCCCCCGACAATCCGCAGATGACTCGTTTATCGCCGACTTGTTCACGAATCCGCGTGATCGCTGCATCCGCAAAATCACCTAACCGCCACGTGCCATCGCAACCGCAGACGTCACGCACAAAGTTGTGCAGGATCTGACCACCGTGGGGTGTATGCGTGACCTCGGGATGAAACTGCATCGCGTACACAGGCCGTGTCTTGTGCCGGATCGCGGCGTAGGGGCAAGTCGCGGTGCGAGCCATCACGACAAACTCGTCGGCAATCTGTGAGACTTGATCGCCGTGGCTCATCCAGACTTGCTCGCTGTCTTGCATCCCACGAAAAATCGAATCGTGATCTAAGAACTCGCACATTGCCCGTCCGTACTCGCGGCTCGGTGTGTTGTCGACTTTGCCGCCGAGTGCTTGGCAAGCAATCTGCATCCCATAACAGATACCGAGCACAGGGATGCCGAGATCAAAGATCGCGGGGTCGATTTGTGGTGCTCCCGCTTCGTACACGCTCGACGGGCCACCAGAAAGGATGATGCCTAATGGTGCGAGTTCTGCGATCCGCTCAGCGGTGATGTCGTGACGGACGATTTGACAATAAACATGTTGATCGCGAACGCGGCGTGCGATCAATTGGGCATACTGCGAACCGAAATCCAGCACCACGATGCGTTGATCGGTCAGCACAGCGACGGTCGTCTCGCCGGACAGAGCATCAGCCTCTGTAGCGGGCGCGGTGGAAGTGGAGTTTGCGGTGGTTTCGCGGGTGGTCATGGAATGCGCCGGAAATCTGCGGTAGGGGCCAATTCAGCAGTTTAGAAGTAGTCGGCAGAATTCCCAAGGGGCGGCAGGGATTCGGAATACGGGTTCTTTTAGTGATCGCGTGCGTTTGCGGTTTATGATGAAGTGTCCACGTCGTATGATGGACGGTTCCGCCCGCTCCTCCGTTTTATTCACCCTGCCGATATGATTTACTCTTCAAAAAGCTGCTTTTCCTTGATCCTGGGCCTGTTCGGGCTGGTGATCGTCCAGCCTGTGGGGGCCGCTGATCCGGCGGTTAAACTGGACACACGGTCTCGGCAAATTGTAGCGGGCGTGCAAACCATGATCGGCAAAGCGGGCAGCGAATACCTTGCCGGTCGGTTTGAAGATTCCGCTCGTGCGCTTGAAAAAGCCATGAATCAGGTCGAGATCGCCGCCCGAGTCAGCAGCCCGGAACTGTACGAAGCCCTGCTGCCGAAAATGCAGCGGATCACCGATGCTCGCATCATGATCGAACTCGAAGGTGTGGCCATCGCCCCCTTCGACCACCCGCCACGGCCCACTGCCGATATGGCCAAAGCCACCGAGGAAAAGAAACCCGAACCAGGTCCGAAACCCAATCCGTTCACTCCGGAAGGCAACGGGGTCAGTTTCGTATCCCAAGTCGCACCGATTTTGTCGTCGAAATGTGGCGGCTGCCATGTTAGTGGTAATAAAGGAGGATTCTCGTTGTCGTCTTACGCGGTGCTGATGAAAGGCCCCAGTGAAGGCGTGGTGGTCTTCCCCGGCGACACGATCGGAAGCCGATTGATCGAAACCATTGAGACCGGTGACATGCCTCGCGGCGGTGGCAAAGTCGCCCCACAAGAGCTCGCAATCCTGAAACGTTGGATCAATGAAGGGGCCAAATTTGATGGTGCCGACCCAGCCGCGAATTTGGGCAACCTCGCCGCCAACGCTCCGCCAGCGGCCCAGCCGATTGCGAATGCCCCCGCTGAACCGCCAAAGGTCGCGGCTCCGTCGGGCAAGGAAACGGTGGATTTTGCCAGCCAAGTCGCTCCGCTGCTGGTCGCTAACTGCACCGGCTGCCACATCGATGCCATGCAAGCGCGCGGCGGTTTGGACATGAACACGCTGGCCAGAATGTTTCGTGGTGGTGACAGCGGTCCCGTCGTCGAGCCAAGCAAAGGCGAAGGAAGTTTGCTCGTGCGAAAACTTCGAGGCAGCGAAGGGGACCGGATGCCAGCAGGTGGTCGTCCGCCACTCCAGGACACCGAGATTGCGTTGATTTCCAAATGGATCGACGAAGGAGCCACGGTCGATCCGAGTCTGCAAGAAGAATCACTCGGCGTGATCACGCAAGCCGCTTGGTTGGCCGCCGCCTCACCGAGCGATGTTTCTGCCAAACGTGCCGAGATCGCGGGCCAACATACCACTCTGGCTGGCGCCGATACCGCGCGTTTGGCCACACATCAATCGGACCATTTTGCTTTGTGGGGAGACGTATCACCGGGGACGTTGAAGATCGTGGCCGAGCAAGCTGAAGCGGCGCTGCAGCGAACCTCGATGGTTTTGCCCGCCAAAGATCTGGCTGGAAAAGGGGAGGCTGCCGAAACATTCTTCAACGGCAAAGCCACGATTTACGTGCTGTCTCGTCGCTACGATTACAACGAGTTTGCCAAAATGATTGAGCAGCGGAGTTTGCCGCCGGAGTGGGAAGGACACTGGTCGTATAACGGAATCGAGGCCTATGTGGCCGTTGTCGCCGGAGCCAATGATGAGGAAGAGGTGATTGCGAAACGGTTGGCGGCGCCTGTGGCCAGTCTCGCAGTCGCGTCGCGAGCGTTGTCGGTACCGCGTTGGTTTGCCGACGGGATCGGCAAAGTTGTGGCGGCGTCGGACGTCAAGCGTGATCGAGCCGAACTTGCCAAAATACAATCCGAGTTGATCACGGCAGTTGGTAGCTTGAAATCGGGCAAAGAGTTCTTCGCAGGACAACTGCCTCCTGAGCGAGCCGATCGACTCGCCGCTGCCGTTTGCGATTCGTTTCTCACTCGCGAAAAGAAGCGTGGTTTCGACACCGTGATGCGGAATCTTTCGGAAGGCAAGAAATTCGATGATGCCTTCCTGGCAGGCATGGGTGTTTCTCCCACTGCGTATTTCGACGCTTGGATTGCTTGGGTGAAATAGGCGGTCTGCCGACCATTCTCGCATTCCCTTTGTCAGTGAAACACTGCTATCAGGTCTGTCGACGGACCGCCGGTCGGCTATGATGAGCGGCCATTAGAGCAGGACGATTGTCCCTGCTTTGTTTTCGTTTTCATAAATATGACAATTCAGCAATTGTCCCATTGCAGTACGTAAACTTCATGTGCACCTCTGATCTTGACACGGTTCCCGAAACGCTACAGCAACTGATCATTCGCGTTCGCCAAACGCACGAAGAACTTTACGGCGCACCGCCCGAGTTCATCGCCGCCGCACCTGGGCGTGTGAATCTGATCGGCGAACACATCGACTACAACGATGGCTTTGTGCTGCCGATGGCAATCGAACGCTACGTCGTGATGGCCGCTTCATCCGCCGATGCAGGGCAAACCCAATCTCGGTTTCACAGCATCAGCATGGATTCTGATGCCGTGCTCGCTTGCGATGGCGGCCCCACCGACGAGCTCGAAACGCCTGGTTGGGCGAGTTACGTGCAAGGTGTATTGGCCGGGTTCGCCGCGTCCGGTCGTGAATGCCCCGTCCTCGACGTTAGTTTTGACTCGACCGTGCCGCTGGGTGGTGGATTGTCCAGCAGTGCGGCGCTCGAGGTTGCTACCGCGACGCTACTCGAAGCCGCGACCAACGTGACCCTCGACATGCGTGAGAAAGCGTTGATCTGTCAAAAAGCGGAGCACGACTACGCTGGCGTTCCCTGCGGCATCATGGACCAATTCAGTAGTGTGTTCGGAAAAGATGGCGAACTGATGCTGCTGGATTGTAGGTCTCAAGAAATCACGGCTGTCCCTTTTGCAAACAACGACGTCACGCTGTTGATTGCCAACAGTAACGTCAAGCATGCGCTCAACGGCGGTGAGTACGCCGAGCGCCGCTCGCAGTGCGACGCAGCGTTACAAAAAATCGGTAAAGCCTCATGGCGAGACATCACGATGGAGGATGTGCAAGCTTGTCGTGAACAACTCAGTGGACCGGAGTATCAACGGGCCATGCACGTGGTAGGCGAGATCGCAAGAACCACGCAAGCTGCTGAGGCTTTGTCAGCCGGTCAGATGGACACCGTCGGTGAGTTGATGTACGCCAGCCATGAGTCGCTCAGCAAGGATTTTGAAGTCAGTTGCAAAGAGCTTGATTTACTCGTTGATCTGGCTCGCGGAGTCGGGATTGCTGGTGGCGTGATTGGTTCACGGATGACAGGCGGTGGTTTCGGTGGTTGCACGGTGACGCTCGTCCGCACCGACGCTGCCACAGCCCTGATTGAAACACTGACAAAGAGCTACGAGGCTCAAACCGGCATCAAACCCACGTGTTTCATCAGCCGTCCCGCCCTCGGGGCTCACATCGTCAGCCTAAACGGCATCAACGCAGACGAGTCTCTCCGAGACTCGAATCGGCGTTCCTGAGAGACGCTGATACATGTGACAATTTATCCGCCACTCGCCTTCGCCAAGGTGGCACCAGAAGCCGTGCGATTTGATAAACTAAGCGACTCGCCTCCACAGAGGAAATCTCCGCCGAACTACCATTGCAACTTGCGATTGAATCATGAACAGAGCTGCCTTTTTGCTTTTTGTCGCTTTGCTTTTCGTCGCTAGCCTGAACTACACGCAACACAACTCCGCTGCGAAACCAGCGTCTGCCAACAAACAATCCAACATCAAGCCGCCGCGAGTGCTCTTGCCAGGTTGGTCGATTGACCGCGTTGCTGCTGAACCACAACTCGTCACGCCCACGGACTGTTGCATCGACGACGCGGGACGATTGCTCGTCATCGAGTGTCATACGCATTTTCCGCCTGAGAATTACGCTGGCCCCAAAACCGATCGGATCTACCGATTCACGACGGATGCTCAATCAGGAACGCCCAGTGATCAAAAACTGTTTTACGAAGGCGGCCAAGCTACGATGGGGATCGCGAATCTGGGTGATGGTTGGATCGGGTTACTCTCTCGCAGCGAACTACGGCGAGTCCGCGATAGCGATGGCGACGACGTTGCCGATCAGAGCGAGATCCTGTTGCGGTTGGAAACGAAAGCGAATTATCCCCACAATGGTCTGGTCAGCCTCGCGGTGGATGCCGATGGTTGGCTGACGGTCGGCCAAGGCGAGAACTTTGGCGAGAGCTATCAACTCATCGGTTCAGGCGGTTCCAAACAAGTCGGCAGTGGTGAGGGTGGCAACCTGTTTCGCTGTCGCGCCGACGGTTCACAGGTGCAGCGGCTGGCAACCGGTTTTTGGAATCCGTTTGGACTTTGTTACGATCCTGCCGGTCGACTATGGGTGGTTGGTAACGATCCTGATTCGATGCCGCCCAACCGGTTGATGCACGTCGTGCCTACCGCCGATTTCGGGTTTCAATTTCGCTTCGGTCGAGCCGGCACTCATCCGCTGCAAGCCTGGAACGGCGAACTGCCGGGAACACTCCCCATGGCCGCGGCGATCGGTGAAGCGGCCTGCGATGTCGTGGTGCATGGTAAATATCTATACGTCAGTAGTTGGGGTGACAACCGTATCGAACGCTATGAATTGAAACCACGTGGAGCCAGTTTTGAAAGTCGCGCGGAAGTCGTCGTGCAAGGTGACGCCAACTTCCGCCCCGTCGGTTTGGCAGTCGCTTCCGATGGCAGCCTTTACATTACCGATTGGGTCGACCGTAATTATTCAGTCCACCTCAAAGGTCGATTGTGGCGACTCGTTGATCATTCTGAAAATCCGAACTCTGAGTCGTTCCCCAGTCTGAGCGAGAACGAACAGCGGGCTGCCGAATTGCGAACCGATGAGTTGATCGCAGTCAATGAGCGATTGGCTGCACTGGATAGCGACGACCCTTTCATTCGCCAAGCTGCGATCGCGGGTTTGATTGATTCCAAACAACTCGATCAAATCACGTTAGACAATCAGTTATCACCAAAGCAAGCTGCCTGCGTGCTCACCGCATGGCGTTGGTTAGCTCGCACCGCTCCCCACGATGCGGCAATCAAGAACCAGTTGGCTCAGTGGATCGAATGGGGGCTGACGCAAACCGATGAGCAAGTCGTTCTCTCTGCGATCCGTTACGCGACGGAGGCTGCTGCAAAGCAGCATTTGCCAGCGATTGAAAGTCTGCTCGCACGAACAGAGCTTCCACCGCGAGTTTTCGCTGCTGCCGTGGCTTCACTGGCGTATTTGGAAACCGGATCGGCAGCCGGTTCGATGCGTGACCCAGCTACTGAAAAGAAGCTGCTGCAGATCATTAACGATTCCAAACGTTCCGCAACGTTGCGTGCGATGGCTGTGGCTCAACTTTCCGAACAAGCGACTGAGCCTTCCGGCGAACAGCTTGCCCAGTGGGCGGTGGAGCTGAATTCACGAGAGTTTTCGCTGGCAGTCGTCCGATTGCTGGCCGCTCGCGAAACCGATCAAGCCGCTGATGCGCTGGCAACACTCGCGGCTACAGAAACGCTCGACTTGCCATCGCGAGCCGATGCTCTCGCCGGTTTGTCTCGTACCGCTGGACGGCACGCTTCGATCATCAACCGTCTCTCACGACCTCGACAACCCGAGACGTTGCAGCGCGAAGCCAAGTTGATTTTGAATCAAGCAATTTATGAAGAGAATCCGAATCTTCCTGCCAAAGAAGATTTCCATGCCTGGGATGAGCTTGTCGGCCAAGGCGGCGATGTCGACGCGGGCCGGCGAGTGTTCATGCGAAAGACCTGTGTTCAATGTCACGCTCACAGTGGTCGCGGGGCACGAACGGGTCCTGATCTCACATCGCTCTCAGGCCACATGACGAG
>JBGSMN010000335.1:0-1812 GCA_041740155.1 Rhodopirellula sp. | reverse complement strand
ATCATCCATGTTCGTCGCAATTGCGGATGAGCCGGTGGAGGCTTTGAAATTGTGTGCCGGCCTGTTGCGACAATTGCTCAATGAGTGCCCCAACGTCAGCGAAATGTTGCTCGAAGCGTTTCAAATGCGACGGAGTCTGCTTTCGGATCGGCCTTTCATCGGGGTGCGTGTCGTCGGGACTACGAACACGCCAGAGACTTCACGCCTGCGTGAGTTCTTCTACAAAAATCATGTGCCTCACACGTTTTACGAAGCGACTGAAGCGGCAGGGCGAGCTCAACTTGAAAAGCTGAACGGTATCGGCTTGCGATTGCCGGTCGTGCGTTGCAATGGATCGACGATCGGCAATCCGTCGCTGCCCAAGTTGGCGGAGTGCATCGGAATCAGCCGAAACGTCGATCAGCAACTCTTTGATTTAGTCGTTGTTGGTGCCGGACCGGCCGGTTTGGCTGCAGCGGTTTATGCATCCTCCGAGGGAATTCAAACTTTAGTCATCGACAGCGTCGGTCCGGGTGGTCAAGCCGGCAGCAGTTCTAAGATTGAAAACTTCATTGGGTTTCCAACGGGTCTGAGTGGTAGCGAGCTAGCTAATCGCGGCTACTTGCAAGCCCTCAAATTCGGAACGCAATTCATCGCTCCGATCACCGTTGCGTCGCTCGAACAGCATTCATCAGGTGAGCATCATTTGAAACTGTGTACCGGACAAACGGCTCGAGCACGTGTCGTGATGATTGCCAGCGGCGTCAGCTACCGGCAGCTTGATCTTCCCGGTTGCACGCGACTGGAGGGCTCCGGTGTCTACTACGCCGCCACTTCGGTCGAAGGCCGCGTGTGTGAAGGAGCAACCGCAGTCGTGGTTGGTGGAGGGAATTCTGCGGGGCAGGCAGCTATGTTTCTTGCAACCAAAGCAGAAAAAGTGGTCATGTTGATCCGCGGCCCTGATCTCTCCAAAGGCATGTCGTCTTACTTATCGGCCCGCGTCAACGCTCACCCAAAGATTCAAATCGTTCCGCATACCGAAGTAACGTCTATCGAGGGTGAAAGCCGAGTTCAATCGGTCAGGACTATCAATCATTCCACTGGAGAGACCGCGACGATCGGATGCTCTGGTCTATTCATCTTTATCGGAGCAACGCCTCATACGAAATGGTTGCCAGAGCAAGTGTTGCTCGATGACAAGGGCTTCGTCCTCACGGGTTCCGCTTTCATGAGCAATGCTGCGCTGCGTTCTCACTGGACGCTGGACCGAGTCCCTTGCGATTTGGAATCAACGGTGCCTGGCATTCTTGCTGCCGGTGACGTTCGAGCTGGCACTACCAAACGTTGCGGCTTTGCCGTCGGTGATGGATCACTCGCTGTATCCTGCGTTCACCGATTGCTCACATTGTAAGACAATTATCCGGTTTGTCTTAACTTACGCTCCGACAAACAGATGATTAAAACATTATTCCTACCCTTGAAACCACCAAGGCATGAGCCGAACACCTTCGAGTTATCCAACTGAAATCGCAGAAGCAGTATGTCAGCGATGGGCTGCTTCGTATCCACAACACGTTAGGAAGATCCCAGCGAAGGAAGACATCGCCCATTTGATGGACGTGATGTATCAAGCGAGTTTGCTACGTGAGGAAACCGAACCAATTCTTTGTCGCATTGTCGTGGGCGAGCCGAGCGACTTTGAACTTGAACTCCAGGACGGAGCCAGTCCGCTACATGTACTGCGATTTGATGAACCATGCGAGCTGTCACCCCATCAAATCCGCAAACTTGCTGCCGCTGCAGGGTACTACCGATCGCTATTGGCGGTGCGAT
>JBGSMN010000324.1:0-61105 GCA_041740155.1 Rhodopirellula sp. | reverse complement strand
TCACAACCGATCACAGCAAATTCATCAGCGACATCGTCGAAACCAGGCGTTGGTGCGATTCGCGTTGATCGTGATCACGCCACCGTTATTCATCAGCGGTTTGTTTTGGGCGATGTCTCGGATGGCAGTGCAGTCGTCATCGTCGGCGACACCAACGGCCACGCCCGAACCAAACGTTTTGACACCACCGCCCACCCCGACGTCACCGGCTGCTTCAGTCACGATATCGAAGCCCCACGCGTCATCGTCCGCGCCCGCATCACGCCCGCTTTCACCGCCGCGTGACCCGGTGAGACGTGAGAGCGGTTTGACAGTCGTCGATTTGTCGACCCAGACTCCATCAGCGCCCGTGGCGCATCCCACTTCGTTTGCCACTCGCAGTTCACAGCCGACAGATCAATCAGGTGGAGTGTCCGTCTTTGAAAGCAGCTTACCATTGCACGGTCATAATAGTGTCGACGATGCTGTTTTCGCAAAACTGATCAAGCTCGGAATTCAACCTGCGGCTCCGAGTTCCGATGCCGTGTTTTTGCGACGCGTTTATGTTGACATCATCGGCACCTTGCCCCGCGCTGACGAAGCAGAAGCGTTTTTGCGAGACACGCATCCACGAAAACGCGATCAACTCATCGACACTCTACTGGAACGCGACGAGTATGCGGATTATTGGGCGATGAAGTGGTGCGATACGCTACGAGTCAAAGCAGAGTTTCCGATTAACCTATGGCCCAATGCGGCCCAGGCCTACCATCGTTGGATTCGCACCACCATCCACAAGAATATGCCTTATGATCAGTTTGCTCGTGAGCTATTGACTTCATCGGGCAGCAATTTCCGCACGCCGCAAGTGAACTTTTTTCGGGCGATGCAAAGCAACGATCCTGAAACGATTGCTAAGACGGTGGCGCTGACGTTCATGGCATCGCGGGCCGAGAAATGGCCCGCCGAACGACTGTTAGGTATGAGCAAATTCTTCACCAAAGTCGGCTTCAAACCGACTGGGGAATGGAAAGAAGAAATTGTTTATTTTGATCCACGTCGTGGCGACGATCCAGCCGCGCCGCTGAAGTGTATGTATCCCAGCGGACATTCCGTCAACATTCCGGCTGGCCAAGACCCACGCGTGGTATTGACCGATTGGTTGGTGCATCCAAAGAACCCGTGGTTCGCGCGGGCGATCGCGAATCGAGTGTGGTATTCGTTTTTCGGCCGTGGGATCGTGGATCCTCCCGATGATGTTCGGCACGACAATCCGGCGACCAATCAAGAGCTATTGAATCAGCTCGCCGAGGAATTGATCGCGACCGATTACGACATGAAACAGCTCATTCGCTTAATCACCGGTTCGAGTGTCTATCAGCTTTCATGCGTCGATCACACCAACGATCCACACGCCGCTCCTTACTTCGCGTTCTATTCACCACGTCGACACGATGCTGAAGTCCTGATTGATGCGATCAATCAAATCACTCAGACGACGGAGTCGTACATGAGCATTATCCCTGAGCCGTTCACGTTTTTGCCGGATGATCAACGCGCAATCGCGATTCCCGACGGCAGCATCACGAGCAGTTTTCTAGAGATCTTCGGGCGACCGCCGCGTGATACCGGGATGGTTTCGGAACGCAACAACACGCTGTCCGCAGGCCAAGCTCTGCATATGCTGAATTCCAACCATATTCGCAACAAGATTAACAACGGATCGGGCTTAGCCGAGATCGGAAAACGAACGATCAACACGACTCAGAAGGCCGAGCAAATCTATCTGACGATTCTGTCGCGTTATCCCGATGAAGATGAAATGTTGATTGCCAACACATGGTGCAGTGACGACGAAGGCACGCGCGAGTTGACATGGGCGTTGATCAACAGTGACGAGTTTTTGTTCCAACACTGAAGCTGAGAATTTTGAGATGCGCAACTATTACAGCGACCATTCGACATGCGGTTTGGCGTTGACGCGTCGGCAGATGATGCACAGTGGGCTTCTGTCAAGTGCAGGCTTGGCGATGGCCACGCACATGGCAGCGGCAGATTTGGCCGTGCCGAACGAACAACAGGCAACAAACAAACAGCCAGCGAGTAAACCTGCCCCGAAAGCCAAAGCAGTGATTCAAATTTGGCTGTCTGGTGGGCCGACGCATACGGATATGTTCGACCCCAAGCCGGATTCAGGGAGCGACTACACAGGGCCACTGAATCATCCGATCGAAACCAATGTGAAAGGAATTCGGATCGGCGAACTGATGCCAGAACTGGCCAAGGTCGCCGACAAGTATTCGTTGATCCGCAGCATGACACACGGCCAGAATGGTCACGAGACGGCTTCGTATTTAACGCAAACCGGACGCATGCCGGGTCGACTCGTGTATCCGGCTGCGGGCGCGGTCGTGACCGCGTTCAAAGGATTCCCCGAAGATGCCAACGCAGAGAAAAATCTGATACCGCCCTACATCGTTCTAACTGAGCCGATGGGACGATTTTCCGAAGCCGGTTTTATGGGCATCCGCTACAAGCCATTTGCCACTGGTGGTGACCCCAGCGCACGTCGATTTGAAGTTGAAGGGATCATTGCCAAGGATCTCACGGATAATCAACAACGCGACCGTCGCGAGTTTCTCGGTCGTTTGAACACACTTGGAAAAACGGTTGGCAAAATCCCAGGTTTAGCGACCGCTGCCAACGCCCGCCAGGAAGCCTACGATTTGATTGTGGGTGATGCGGGCAAAGTGTTTGATCTGGGACAGGAACCCGATGAAGTTCGCGATCGCTACGGACGCAGCCGATTTGGACAATCCTGCTTGGTGGCACGCAGGTTGATTGAGAGTGGTTCCAAATTCATCACCATCAATCACGGTGGTTGGGACACGCACAAAGATCACTTTGCCTCGATGCGGCGCAAACTACCTGAACTGGATCGCGGCATCGGTTCTCTGATCGCTGATTTGAGTGATCGTGGAATGTTGGACGAGACCATCGTGTGGTGCATCGGTGAGTTTGGACGCAGCCCCAAGGTGGCGATTGAATCGCCGTGGAACGGCGGGCGGCATCACTTCGGTGCGTGCTTCAGCAGTTTAATCGCCGGCGGCGGTTTCAAAGGTGGTCAAATCGTGGGCGAGTCCGATGCACGGGGCGAAACGGTTAAAAATCGTCCGGTCTATCCTGGCGATTTGATCGGCACCATGTACGAACTGCTGGGAATCGACCCCGAGGCCAGCCTGCCGCATCCGATGGGTGAATTCGTTCGTGCCACGCCTGGCATGGACGAAGGAATGGAGAGTGGTGGCCGATTGACGGAGATTATATGAACACTGCGATTCGATATTTGATTCTGGGCGTCGTTGCGGCGTTAGCGATGCACGCTAATCCAGCAGCCGCCCAGCGGCGCGGTCGTGATCCACACTTGGCCTACGCTTATCCCGCAGGTTGTGAGCGAGGCACGTCGTGTGAAATCACACTCGGAGGTCAATATCTCAAAGACGCCGACGAACTGTTTTTGTCGGGAGATGGTGTCAAGATTGAAATTCTCGGCTGGTACAGACCGATGGACAGGGGCGAGTTCATCAATCTGAATCGTATTTTGAGCGAAGCGGAAGTTGTCTTGACGGCGCAGATCAATCGTGAAGGTGGCAAGGCACCGACTGCTGCGGAAATTGCCGAGTTTGCAGGCGTGACCGAAGACCAACTGCGGGAGATGGATATCTATCGCCAACGCGAACGTGACCCGAAGCGACAACCCAACGATCAACTCGAAGAAACCGTTCGCATTCGCATGACAGTGGACGCCGATGCGAAACTCGGTAAACGTGAACTGCGTTTGATCGACGGTGTTATGATTTCCAATCCTTTGTGGTTACACGTGGGACGCTGGCGTGAGGTCCGCGAGTCACCGCCCAGCGCTCTGGTCAAGGTTGGTCCAGTGATCGACGAGGTGGTCGAAACATTGCCCTCCGTGATCAACGGGCAAATCATGCCAGGACAAACAGATCGTTTCGCGATTGATGCTCGCCAGGGAATGAAGCTTGTCATTGCCGCCGACGCCCGCGAGGTGATCCCCTATCTCGCAGACGCGGTTCCGGGTTGGTTTCAAGCGGTCCTGCGATTGACCGACGCGACGGGCAAAGAGGTCACATACTCGGATTCGTTTCATTTTCGCCAAGACCCGGTGATTTACTTTGAAGTCCCCGAGGATGGTCGTTACATCGTTGAAATACGTGATTCGTTGCACCGAGGCCGGGAAGATTTTGTTTATCGGCTCACAATCGGAGAGATACCGTTTGTGACGGGCGTGTTTCCTCTCGGTGCTGCGGTCGACTCAGAACAAACGGTACAGATTCGTGGATGGAACCTATCTCAAGAACGAATCACAGTCTCAACGATGAGCCGCCAGAAATATCGTCCGGTGTTGCGATGTCGCTCAATGCAGTCCAACGGGATGAGTGTCGAATTCCCGCTACAGATTGATTTCTGGTCAGAGGTGTTTGATCAAGAACCCAACAACACACCCGCTCAATCGCAGACGATTTCGACGCCCAAGACCATCAATGGACGAATCAACTATCCCGGTGACGTGGATGTGTTTCGTATTGAAGGCGGTGGGCGGTTGATTGCCGAAGTCTCGGCGAGACGACTCGGTTCGCCGCTGGATTCGATGCTGCGACTACTCGATGCCGAAGGTAATGAAATTGCCTTCAATGACGATTTCACGGACATCACTCAAGCGATGCAAACGCATCACGCGGACTCGCACTTGACCGCCGTGCTTGCCGGAAACCGTGAACACTATCTACACGTCAGCAATGCCCAGCATGATGGAGGTAGCGACTTCACGTACCGCTTGTCACTGCATTCACCGCAGCCGGATTACGAATTGCGAGTGACGCCATCGAACATTGTTGCCCGGCCTGGTCAAATCGTTCCCATCGACGTGTTTGTGATGCGAAAAGATGGTTTCACGGACGACGTGGAATTGTCCTTAATCGACGCCCCTGATGGATTTCAGCTTGGTGGAAACATCGTGCCTGGTAGTGTGGACCGTGTGCCGATGACGCTCACAGTCGCCTCATTATCGAGTGAGTATCCCAAAGGCAAACCGATCGAATTGGAGATGCAGGGGTCATCGCAAAAGGGACGCCGCAGTCGCGCGATCGTGAGGCCAGCGGTGCCGGCGGAAAACATGATGCAGGCATTCATCTGGCATCATCTCGTACCGGTTGAAAATTGGAATGTAGTTGTTGATGGAAATCGCGTGGGGAGCCTACCGTTCGCACCAGTCGGCTTAGAATCCGGGGGGACGGCATCGGCCGTGACGTTAAGCTTGAAGGAGAAAGCGTTCATTCCGATCTTACCGGATTCCAAGAATTTCGATCCCACGATCATGTTCGTTGAAGTGGCCGATCCGCTCGATGGGATCGCGGCAACGGTCGTGAAAACGCGAACGGGCGGGTTTGCCATGGCCATCGAAATAAAAAACGAAGGGCTAGCTCCTGAAAAAACGATCAAGCCCGGTCAACGTGGAAATTTGCTATTAAACGTCTACAAAGAGACCCTCGCCAAACCAACCGAAGAGAACCCCGCACCCACACCCCGGCGGATCAGCTACGGGTATTTACCTGCGATCCCGTATGAGATGTCGCAACGGTAAAATTGGGGCACAGCTAAGAACTTATTTCACTTCGCGGAATTCGCCGCCAGTTTTTTCGGCCAACGTTTCCAAGAATTGGCTCGTGACACCACGCACGCCGATGCCGATCGTGTGAAACTTCAAATGTCGCTGACGATTGCGATTCACAATGTCATCGATGATCGCATCAGGACGGCGAATGTTACCGGTCGTCGGTTGACCATCGGTGAGCATGAAGACTGCTTCGAGTTGATCGTCGAACTCCAATGCTTCGCTCAGCACGGCGTGCGTATTCGTTTTATCACCGAGCTGGATGCGTTGTACGAACGCGACTGCGGCGAGCTTGTTGGTTTTTGTCGCCGGTAACAGTGTGCTTCGCCATGACTGCACCGTGGTGTCAAAAACCATGATCCCGAAATCCGTCTCGGGCGAAAGCTCTTCGATCACGCGTGTCAATTCTTGTTTGGCACTTTGCAACCGTGTTTGGTAATGAGTCGCTTCGCGCATGCTGCCGGAACGATCGATCACAAACAACATCCGTCCGGCATGCAGGTTGATCCCGTAATAGTGACTATTGGCCAATCGCAATCGTGAGGTCGACTCCGAAGCTACATCTTGCAATTGCAATGGTTCAGGCGGGTCGACTTTTTCGGGCTGCTCAACCGCTTCAGGGCGGCCGGCCACCACTGGGGCAGCTTCGATTTCAAAACTGACTGGACTGACGAAAGATTCCGGCGGGTGTTTCTTTAAATAGTCCGCATACAAATCGCGATCACCACCGAAATCTCGCAAGTCCACGTTCACTAAGCGCGAGGCAATTTCATGACGCAGTTGCCCCCGGAGTTGAGCGTGCAGTTTCTGCAACAACTCGATACTGCGTGGGCAGGGAATTTGAGCGATGGCGCGGACGAGTGTGAACCGAAACGCATATTGATCGTCAAACTCAGGCCGCCGGATTTGCATCGCGAGATCGTCAATTGCCACTTCGAGCCGATACTGACCGACGATATCCATCGCATTCATGGCAATCCTCGCGTCAGGATGATCGAGCGATTGAATCAACAGCGAGTGAGCGTCCGCGTCATGCGTGCTGCCCAACAGACCCAATAACTGCGTGATGCTTTCAGGAACCGGTGCTCGTTCCTCCAACGTTTTTTTCGCCAGTGGTTGAAGATCGTCGTCATCGGTATCAGCATCTGCGACCTCGCTGGCATGTTGATCAAGCAGCACCTGAGTGGCTTGCATTACGCACTCCAGATTCGCACGCAATTGATCGGGTTGCGCACGCAGTTTGGCGATGGCGACGAGTCGTGAGGGTTCACGTCGTGCTGTCAGTAAACGAATGAGTCGCTGTTGGGTGGCTGTCTCGTCCGCTTTGGATTGCGATTGTCCCGTCATGTTCAGCAGTGCCATGAAGCAGACAGCAATTCGGATCCGGCCCCACATCATGTCATCATCCCCACGCGATACACGAGCGTCGATCTCACGATCGAGCACATTAAAAACCCTCGTGGATTCTAGCGAATTTTCGTGAGCTTGTCGAAAGAAAGTCCGTGATGCTGGCACTGAGTCCGACAGATCGCTAGTTTGTGGTTGATAGGGTGCCTTTGCCCTACGCCGTCAACACATCAAATGCTCTCCTCACACTTTCAAACCGATGTCTGCTCGCTATTTAATTTTCTATTTGCGTTTCGTAGGTGTTTCCGCGTTGTTGGCGTTCGGCGCGGCCTTGATGCCGGGGAACTGGATGGTGGAGATTGCTGGGTGGTTGGATATCAAGCCGTTTCCCGATGCGCCGTTGACGTTCTATTTGGCGCGAAATCTTTCGTTGATGTACGGGGTTCTAGGCGTGTTTCTGATGCTCATCGCGTCGGACTTGCCCCGCTATCGACCGCTGGTGTGGTGGATGGGGGTATGCGCGGTGCTGTTTGCGGTGTTGCAGGGGGTGGTCAATGCGATGGCTGGGATGCCAGCAATGTGGACGTTCGGCGAGAGCGGCTGGAATCTGCTGGGCGGAGGGTTGCTCTGGTGGCTGGATTCTCGAACGCGAGAAGAAGGCGGGCGAGAGTAGTGCCCGAATGGCCCCCGACTTTTGCGTTTGCAGTGGTTCGACTATTTTCTCCGCTGACTTTCCGACTCCCTTTTTACCATTTGACTGACATCCCATGCAACGTTCACTGATTCTGCTTAAACCCGATTGTGTCCAACGCCGTTTGATTGGCGAAGTTTTATCTCGTTTCGAAGCCAAGGGGTTGCAGATTGTTGGCCTGAAAATGCTGCAAGTCACGCCGGAATTATCTCGCCAGCACTATGCCGAACACGTCGAAAAACCGTTTTATCAATCGCTGGAAGATTTCATCACGGCGGCCCCTGTCGTAGCGATCGCGTTGGAGGGACTCGAAGCGATCGGAGTCGTGCGTGAGATGCTTGGGGCGACGAACGGGTTGAAGGCCGCCCCGGGCACATTGCGAGGTGATTTCAGCAGTAGCCGGCAAATGAATCTGGTCCACGCCAGTGATTCCGAGGCGTCGGCGACGCGGGAGCTCGCCTTGTATTTCAAGCCGGAAGAAATTTGCGAGTATTCGCTAACCCTGACGGCATTCATGCGAGCGGCGGCCGAGTAGAATAGCGGCGGTCGTTTTTGAGACCCTCCGTTCCCTCTTGCTCGGGATGATCCGATGATTGCGAGATTCTTAGTTCAGCGCGGTTACTTTGCCGGTGTCGTTTTCGCCGTCACGGGGGCGCTACTTGGTGGCGGTCGAACGGTGTGGGCGGTGACGCCGGACGAGGCGGCAGGCAGGTTCGGTGGCGGGGCACCGGCGAACGAGATCACTGAGTTTAAGGGCACGTTGAAAGGTGCTCAGGGCAACGTCATCACGGTCACTCGTGAAGACGGGACGGAATGCATGGTGCAGTTTCCCGATGAAATCACTTCGTTGAATTTCGTGGCGACAGCGCTACCGGCGTACCTTCGTCGTGGGATGCCCGTTCGCTTCGCGACCGTGCTGGGGCCGACGGGCATGCCGATGATGCCTGTCGAAAAAATTGAGATTTTCTCACCGTTGCCCGCTGCTGCGGTGCCCCACAGTCACTCCACTCGGTACACGCCGGGCGCGCATTCGGCGGATCGCAAGGCACCTCAACGTGGTGCTCCGTTGACGGGCAAGGTGGATGTGGTCGGCAGTCTGATGATACTAAACCCCCAGGGTGGGATCGCGATCCAAGCAGGCACGACTCCGGTGCAAACGATGGTTTCACCCAATGCGAAACTCGAAATCCGACTTAACAATCTTTCGCTGGCTGAACCTGGAGACTCTGTTTCAGTGGTGGGCTTCTATCAACCTCCGGATGAGACCAAGGTGAAGGCCAGTCAGATCACGATCACAACGGATCGTGTGTATGGAGAAGAGCAACCTAAGAAATCCCGTACGCGTGGAACAAAACGCGGTAAGGCAGCAGAGCAAGCGGACGCTGAAAAAGACGGTGCTGAAGCAGCGGATGCGGAGAAGGCTGACGCCGAGAAACCTGACGACGATGCTGCTGAATGAAGTTTGATCGCTGCTCATGGTAGAGCAGTTGAGATGTCATGCGGGACCGCTTAGACCATTGCGATACTCCATCATGATCTTATTTCTTAACCAACGAATCCAACGAACCAAACGATGCTACTAAGTCAGCTGATCCATCCTGAAATCACCGCGATTCTGGCCGCTTCTGGTCACCACAGCACCATCTTGATCGCCGATGGGAACTATCCGGCGCTGAATAAACGCGGCCCCAACGCGAAGCTTATCAGTATGAATTTGATGCCTGGGTTGATCACCTGCGATCAAGCATTGCGAGCGTTGTTGTCAGCGGTGCCAATCGAAGCGGCGATGACGATGCAAACCGAAACGGATGGCCCATACGCGCTCGATGGTGACCCGCCGGTATGGGAGGACTACCGGGCCTCGTTCGCCGCTGCCGGCTCAAACGTTCAGCTCCAACCGCTGGAAAAGTGGGCGTTTTACGATCATGTGATCACGCCCGACCACGTGCTCACGATCCAAACTGGCGATCAACAGCGGTATGCCAATTTGCTGCTTAGCATCGGTGTGCGAATGGATTCGCCCGTATGAGTCGGTGTGTCGTCAAAAAAGTGACACAAAACCCTTTTTTTAGGCTGAGTCCGTCTTCTATTTACGACGTGTTTTTTGTTAGTTCCCTGGGGATGACCGTCACCGCTCCCCCCGATACGATCGTATCAGCTCGCATGGCTAGCAAAAAAGACTGCACTCATGATCAATCATCCGATAACCATTTCCTGGTTTCCTGCGTGCCTGCTCGCATTGACCATGTTGGCTGGGTCGTGCGTGGGTATTGTTGACCAACAGCACGCATCCGCCCAAAACATTCAACCTGAGGAATTTGCTAGCTTGCTGGGCATTCAGCCCGGTACCTCGGTGCAGCCGGTTGGCTATGATTCGGTGGATCCGGTCTCGATTCAGCTCGCTGATTTGCAATCACAACTTTCGTCGCAGCACATGGAAATTGGCCAGCTACGATCACAGCTCAAAAACCCCGTGAATTTCCAAGGTCGTCCAGCGGCGAAATACTTTGCCAGTTATGAAAGTGTGATCGTGCAGCCTGTGCAAGCGAACTTGTCAGCATTGATCGTGGAAACGGATGATGGTTATTCGCAGGTCATGTTCCCTTGGAAACTCGAACACAGCCCACGGGTTGAGTTTGGGGTCATGCCAGCGGCTGGCAAACTCGGTTTCCGCATGCGTTACTGGCAATTCGATCACACCTCCTCATTCTCAGCGAATGCTGCCAACGGATTGATCCCGACGGGCAGATGGGCAACCGTTGGGTTCCTCGCTGAAGACGGTGATGTCGTGACTGGAGCCAGCTTTATCGAGGACGGCGAGTTCGATAGTTCCCTTCGTACCGACGTACTCGACATGGAACTACAACGATCATTGAGTGTTCCAATTGATCTCTTTTTCGGACTGCGTTACGCGCGCATCGCCCAGGGATATGCGGCTCACGTGAATGAATCCATCGCAGCGCCGGAAAACGTTTTTGCTGACACGGAGTTTCGCGGTATCGGTCCGACCATCGCGATGCGATTCTTGCATCAACTTCCACTGAATCGTCTTTCGCTATTCGCTGATGCTCGTGGATCGTTGTTGTTTGGCAATCAAGAATACACAGTGGTTGATACGGTCAACGGAATACGGCAATCGTTAAACTCGACAGACGTTGATGATTGGAGCGATATCGCCAACGCAATGGTCACGAATACGGAATTTAAATTTGGTATACAGTATGTTCCCGCTGAGTGGCTGACGATGCGAGTGGCGATGGAAGCCCAGCATTACGGCAACGTTGGCGGTGCCAACCCCACGGCTGTTTTCAGTGGTCCTGATCATGGACTCGCCAATGACAGCCCACTCGATGATAGCCTTGGCTTTTACGGCTTGAGCGTGGGCTTTGAAGCGGCGTACTGATAGTGCGGAAGATGTTAAGAATGTTCGGCAGGAACGCTCAAACGCTCAACCACCACGCTCCCAGCGACATCCATAACGGAATCAGAAACAATCCTGCGATCGACGTAGACAGCACCACCCGCAGTGCCGTGGCAGTGTCACCGTGGTACAAACGTGTCAGCACAATCGGAAAGACCGCAGAGGGCATCGCTGCTTGCAACAACATGACTTGCTTCATGTCCGTTTGCGAAAGAGCAACGCCTGCGATGCCTAACATCGCGATCGGCATGAGCAGTTGCCGAAACCCAATCGCCAGACAAATCACTGGTGTTGCCCCTGCCCACTTTGCGGCTCGCAAAAAGTCGATGATGATCGCGCCACTGAGCAGCAATCCCATCGGGATCGAAGCTCCTGCAAGTAAGTGAATCGACTTCATCATCGACGGGGGAATCATTTCGTTCCAATGCGTCGCGCGGAGCGTCAACGCCACAGCGACCGCGATCAACGGTGCGCTCGTGATCGCGGGTAGAAACAGTTGAAACCAACCAGTGCGAGTTTTCGCTCGCTGATTTTCTGAAGTGCGATTCGCGTCGTGGTCTGTATCCTTTGCTGGAACACCACCAGCGACTATCGCCACGCCCACACTCCACAGTGCTAGGTCGACACCGACGTTATGCAAGATCAAATCCACTTCGGCGAGCGGATAGAAAATTTGTGCCAATGGTAGTGGGATGTAACCGTAATTGCAGATGCCAGCACAGATCGCAAAGGCTCGTTGCTGTAGATCGGTTGTCAATCCGAACCATGGACCAATGAGCTTGGCTGTCCCCCATGCAAGGAGTATCCCGCCTGCGGTGAAGCCAAATCCGAACAACGGTGGGACCCAAGCGGTAGACAACGACTCCAGCGTCGGATCATTCAGAATGCGATCCAGAAAGAGTGCTGGCATCAACACGTTGGCGGTGATCTTCGCCAGCGAAAAATCGGCCTCGCGGGACAGCCATTTCCGCGACCGGCAAATCGCACCGATGCTGATGATCAGAAACACCCCTAACACGCTGGCGACGATCTGACCGAACTGCATCCAGAACGACGCGAGGGCGAGATCCGTTGTGGCAACGAGGCAGATCGTTGAGAACGTCATACGTCCAAACAATCCTGCATCAGTCGTTGCCACTCCGTCCACTGAATCTGTTGCAACCGACCGATCGTCTCGGCGTCTGGTGCGCTAGCCTTTTTCGGGCGGAAAGCCGACTGGACGGCGTCGATGAAATGATACGGATCGCGATAATCGTGCGGATACGTTTCATTTAAATGTTGGATCACGCTGTGCGATCCGACTCGGCGAAACCAATAGGCTGCGTTGGAATAGTCACCTTCGCGACGATGCATGATCCCGTGCCAGAAACTGCCAGCGGCAGACGAGTCGTCTTGGCTGAGCGTGTGGCTGCGGTCCAAATCTCCCGCCAGCAGCCACAATCCTGATATGGCCAAGGGCGGTAGTTTCCAGTTCGATTTTTTCAGGAGTGCGGCCAGTTCCGAGGCAACCGGGCCGTTGGCCAGTCCAGGCAATTCCGCTGTTACGATCGCGGCACGGATCGGGGCAGGAAAACAATCGAGCGCGGGGGCGAAGATTTCGTCTGTGTGCGGCATGGAAGATGGAAGGGGAAAACGTGCTGCGGTGAAGAAGCAAGCCAATCTCTGGCTTTTTTGGGGAAGGCTACCGGTTACGCGATGGGATTGCTAGACTGCGGGTAGATCTCGATGGTGTCGCGTCCCGACTGCGGCCTGCGTAGTGGTGAGGATTCGCACCTAACGAGACTTTTTTTGCCCTTGCTCCTGTCCGCCGACGCCGAAACTCATGTCAGTGCCCGAGAATCCGCAGCCCACCTCCCCGTCCGCTTCCTCTGAAACCGCGCCTGCGAGTGATTCTGCCTCGGTGGCGACTCCCGCGACGCCGGATGCCTCCGCACCGCCGGAGAGCCCCGTCAGTGCGTCTGAGTCAGCTCCGCCAGCGACGCCTCGGAGTCCTGCTCAACCCAAGAAATCCAAGGCACCGTTGCCACGAATCGGCAGTGGACCGTTGGCTGCCCGCGGCTTAGGCGTGGCCAAACCACAATCGCCTGCAGCGGTATCGAGCGAGGATTTGGAAAAAGCACAATCGAAAGCGGGTGGCAAATCCGGTGGTGGGAAACCCGATGGTGCGAAACCCGGCGGTGGAAAACCCGGCGGCAAGCAGAAAGCTCCGCGACCCCGACTCGCTGGTGAAACCGATCAAGACGTCACCCACGTCGAAAAAATCGAAGTTCGCAAACCTGGTAAAATTAGTGTCCCCAATATTCGCCAAGGCTTGACGGACGATTTGCAAGCGGAACTCGACGCTTCGCTTGCCGATTCGGATTTGGAGTCGTTCTATGGCGGCAGCGTCGGTTTGCCCGATCGCCGTGAACCGCTCGCCGAAGGTGCTCGGGTTCACGCCATGGTTCTGAAGATTAAAGAAGACACCGTGTTTGTCTCCTTGGGCGGCCCCGACGAAGGCACCGTGCCCTTTGAACAATTCACTGGCGAAGAGCCCGCTCCGGGAACACCCGTGGAAGTCATGGTTCTTGGTTTCAATCGTGAAGATGGCCTGTACGCTTGCACGTTGCCGGGATCGGCAATCGAAGTCAGCGATTGGGACGATATCAACGAAGGCAGCGTCGTCGAGGCGCTCGTGACAGGTCACAATACAGGCGGGCTGGAATGCCAAGTCGGTTCGATTCGGGCGTTCATGCCGATCAGCCAAGTCACCGAGTATCGAGTCGAAGACCTATCGGAATTCGTCGGTCAAAAAATGATCTGTTTGGTCAATGAAGCTAACGCACGCCGCGGCAATCTGGTGATCAGTCGCCGCGCGATCTTGGAACGCGAACGTCAAACCAAACGTGAAGAACAGCTTCAACAAATGGAAGCGGGGGACATTCTCGAAGGCGTTGTGCGGAGCGTGCGTGACTTCGGTGCGTTCGTCGACTTGGGCGGTTTAGACGGTTTGATTCACGTCAGCAAACTGAGCTGGGAACGTGTCAAACACCCCAGCGAAGTGATCCAAGAAGGCCAGAAGGTCAAAGTTAAGATCGACAAGATCGACAAACAAACGGGCAAGATTGCTCTGTCGTATCGTGATCTGTTGG
This sequence comes from Rhodopirellula sp., assembly GCA_041740155.1. Lineage (GTDB taxonomy): Bacteria > Planctomycetota > Planctomycetia > Pirellulales > Pirellulaceae > Rhodopirellula. The sequence continues at coordinate 46,841 of JBGSMN010000324.1, read as the reverse complement.
AGAACCCTTGGGATACCGCCGAGAGTTCGTTTGCTGTCGGTTCGGTGCATTCCGGGACGGTCACCAAGACGGCTGATTTTGGTTGCTTTGTTCGTTTGGCCGCGGGCGTCGAGGGGCTCGTTCACATCAGCGAACTGGCCAGCCACCGAGTGTCGAAGGTCAGTAGCGTGGTCAACGAGGGTGACAATGTCGAGGTCAAGATTTTGAGCTTCGATCGTGATTCTCAAAAAATCGGATTGTCGATCAAAGCCGCTCAGGCTGCACCGGAGTCTGCGGTCACGACGGACGTCGAACCAGACGAACCGGCGAGAGAACCCACCGTCAGGCCGCAGCACAGCGGTCCGCTCAAGGGCGGCAATGACCGTGGCACTGGTGGTGAACGTTTCGGACTTCGCTGGTAGTAGATGATCACCTGTGCGTTTTCTGTTTCTTGGCGATGTTGTCGGTAAACCGGGCTACTCGGCGGTGCTCGCGCGTGTGCGTGAGTTGAAACAGCAGCATCGTCTTGACGCGGTCGTCGTGAATGCGGAGAACGCATCGGACGGCGCTGGATTGATGCCACGCCAGTATCGGCGGCTGATCGAATCAGGCGTCGATGCGATCACGATGGGCGATCATTTGTATCGTCGCGCGGAGATCATCCCGATCTTGCAAGAGAGCCAGCGGATCGTCAAACCGGCGAACTATCCCGTCGATGCGGCAGGCCAACCGTGGGTGATCGTGGACACGCCCGGCGGTCGATTGGGAGTGGTCTCGATCCTGGGCCGCGTCTTCATGCGACCGGTGGATTGTCCATTCACAGCAGTCGATCGGGTGCTCGACGACATGGCCGGGCAGACCGACGCCGTTTTGGTCGATGTGCATGCCGAGGCCACCGGTGACAAGCAAACGATCGCCCGATACCTCGATGGCCGCGTCACGGCGGTATTGGGCACACACACGCATGTCCCAACCGCTGACGCTCACATCATGGCTGGCGGCACGGCGATGCAGTGCGACGTGGGCATGTGTGGTCCGTATGACAGCATCATTGGACGTGATGTGGGGCGAGTGACGAAAACGACCTTGACATTCGAGCCGTGTCACTTCCATGTGGCCACGCGCGATGTGCGGTTGTGTGGTGCGATTGTAGAGAGTGATGGTGACGGAAAAGCGGTTAGCATTGAGCGGTTTACCGAATCCATCGGCGAATGATCGCCCGCTCTAGGCATTCCAATCCCTTCGGCTTTGCGGGATACTCACCGCTGGCCAACCACCACGATTCATTCCTCCAGCCAGTTCATCGCACATGTTAGATTCGACGTCCACCATTTTGGAGTTACTGCGGTCCGGTGACGCAACCGCTCGCGAAGTGACTGAGGCAGCGCTCAGAGCGATCGGTGCCGTGCAGCCGTCGATCAATGCCTACACCCACGTCGCCTCCACGTCCGCGTTGCAAGCTGCCGAGGCCATCGACGCCGATCGCAAAGCTGGTCGACCGTTACCACCACTGGCCGGTCTGCCCGTTGCCATCAAAGATGTGCTGTGTACCTCAGACATGCCAACGACTTGTTCGTCAAATATGCTTCGCAACTTCACGCCGCCTTACAACGCCACGGTGGTGACGAAGTTGAAACAAGCCGGAGCGATCGTGATTGGCAAGACGAACATGGACGAATTCGCGATGGGCGCGTCGACGGAAACCAGTGCGATGGGCGTGACTCGCAATCCTTGGGACGAAGACCGCACGCCCGGCGGCAGTAGCGGGGGCGCCGCCGCAGCCGTTGCCGCAGGCACTGTGCCACTGTCGATCGGCACGGACACCGGCGGGTCGATTCGACAGCCAGCCGCTTTCTGTGGCATCACAGGTTTGAAGCCAACCTATGGTCGATGCAGCCGCTACGGTTTGATTGCGTTCGCCAGCAGCCTCGATCAAGCTGGGCCGATGGGATGGTCCGTCGACGATGTCGCGATCGGATTGCAAGCGATGGCAGGCTATGATCCCGCCGACAGCACCTCGGTCGAACAGGAAGTGCCGGACTATCAAGCGGCGATAACAGCAAGCAACATGAAAGGCATGCGAATTGGTGTGCTGCGTGATTCCATTGACCAAGACGGTGTGGCTGACTCGATGCGGCACGCGGTGGCTGAAGCGGAACGCGTGTTCAAAGATCTCGGCGCTGAGATTGTCGAGATCTCGCTGCAGCACAGTCCGTACTGGGTACCAACGTATTATGTGATCGCACCCTGTGAAGCGAGCAGCAATCTATCGCGTTTCGATGGTGCTCATTACGGCTATCGTCACGACACGTCAAAAGATTCCACAGGTAAAGCGGAGCCGCTCGAAGCGATGTATCGGGCCAGCCGCGCGGCGGGGTTCGGCAGCGAAGTCAAACGGCGGATCATGGTCGGCACCTATGCGCTCAGTGAAGGTTATTATGACGCGTATTACAACCAAGCGTTGAAGGTGCGGCGTTTGATTAGCGGTGATTATGACACGGCGTTTGAGCAAGTAGATTTATTGCTCGGCCCGGTCACACCATCGCCCGCGTTTCGTTTGGGCGAAAACATTGACGATCCGATCGCCATGTATTTATGCGATTTGTTCACTGTCGGAGCGAACTTGGCCGGCGTGCCCGCGATCTCGTTACCGGGCGGATTGGATGCAGATGGCTTGCCTGTGGGGATTCAATTGCAAGCCGCCGTGATGCGCGAGGATCGACTGCTAGCCGCAGGCGCGGCCTTTCAATCAGCGACAGAACATCATCGCCTGCGCCCGCGGCGTTTCATCGCATAGTCGTTCCAGTTCGCGTCGAAAGCTCATGCAAACGTAGAAGCGAAGCGATAAGACTTGCGAAACCTTTGCCGTCTCGGCAGGTTAGATATTAAAGAACAACACCCCTTTTCTTCTAATGAGGCGAGACAAACATGCGTGCGAACTGGTTTAATTTTTTGTTAGTCATGAGCATTGCTTGCATGCTCGCTCCACCATTGTCTGCCGATCCACCGGAGCGTGAAGGCCGTGGCGGGCCGCCACCGCGAGATCAGCGTGACGGAGTGGGTGGAGACCGGCCGCGGAGTGAGCGAGACCGTGATGAGCGAGATCGTTTTGACTCAGGTCGCCCCGACGGCCAACGCGGTCCAGGTGGACCTGGCGGTCCTGGTCCAATGGACCCCGGTCGCATGATGCGAATGCTGCCCATTTTTGCGACCCTCGACGCGAACACCGATGGCACGATCTCAACTGACGAGATCAACAACGCGACCGCAGCGCTGAAAAAACTCGACAAAAACAACGATGGCAAACTCGACATGATGGAACTCCGGCCTGATTTCGCTGGTCGTCCTGGGCCACCGCGTGACGGTGACCGAGGACCACGTCCAGGCGAACCACGGGATGGTGAACGAGGACCGCGTGAAGACGGACCACGAGACAGTGACCGTGGACCACGTGACCGTGGACCACGTGACGGCGGACCACGAGACGGCGAGCGTGGACCACGAGAGACCGCTGGCAGTGGTGACAATCCCATGCTGCAGCGACTGATGCAACTCGACAGCGATGGCAATGGTGAGCTATCCGCTGACGAACTCACCAAACTCCCCGAGCGTGGTGAGCGTTTGATGCAATTCGCTGATCGCGACAAAGATGGTACTCTCTCCAAAGAAGAACTGCAGTCCATGAAAGCTCGCGGCGAAGAGATGCGACGTGGTCGCGGTGATCGCGGTCGCGATTAAGTTTTGAATTGCCCAAGGGTTGTTCGCTGAATGGGATTTGGCGTGTTTCCTGGGCGGGCGGTTGGGGATCGGTGACGATTGGAATAAAATAAGAGGTCGGCGACCTCGATCTAACCTTCCCCAGAAAACCCATGCTTCGCGTCGATACGATTCTGTTTTCCAACGTAACCACTGCGGTGCAGCGAACCGCGAACTTGACCGGCGGTCCCGTGCGTGGACTGCCCGGCGGTGCGGTCGTGGAAGGACTCAAGGGGACGAATTCGTTTAATGCTGAAATGGCGGAGGCGCAAAAGGAGTACCATCAAGGGCGTCTGCAATCAGCACTGCAACGCGTGCGGCAGATGGAGATGCAGTTCAATGGTATCGCGGGGCGCTGGAACGGCACGGTGGGGTCGATTATTTCGTCCGCTCGCACTGGTAAACTCAGTCTGCCCGTCCAAAAACTCAATGAGTTGAAAAACGCCCAAGCGAAAATGCAGCAACTGACGAATCCTGCCAACAAGACGTTTCGGGATCTGATCAATGCGTTGGACCATGCGGTGTGCGCCCAAGGACACATTGATCACGATGATGCGATCGAAAAAAAAGTAGTTGACGTCGATGAGACGCCGTTATCGTCTGTGACAGCCTCAAATGCTGAGACACCAGTGGTATCGATAGTTGAGTCAAGATCCGATTTGCAACCGCATGAAGCCGCCACTGAAGAACCATCACCTAAACCGGAGTTGCTCGGGCGATTCGCTGGAAAGTATCTGTTTGGTCCTAAATTGCGAGTGGAACTCGATACTAATCGCAAAGCCCGCGTGTCTCCCAAGTTAGAAGAGGGGCAGTTCTATTTTTTGCAGGGTGCCGAACCGCCACGCGTCGTTCGTGTTCGTGAAGTGCAGCGAGCCTGCGTCGTGGTTTATGATCCGTTGAGTGCAACCGAACAATTGATCGACGCAGCAGAATTAAAACGTTTGCTACGAACTGGCATCTGGTCATTGCTCAGCGGGGGAAGCTGAGTTGCTGGAACTCTCCCATCGCGCGATGGCGTGTGAGTTTGTTTTGATGATCCGCGATCCTCAGCAGCGCGTTGGTCATCGCGCCGTTGCCGACGTGGTGCTCGACGTCTTAGAGACGGTCGATGCCGTCGAACAACGACTGACGGTTTACGACATCCACAGCGAAGTCTCCATGATCAATCGGGCTGCCGATCAAGGACCGGTGAAAGTGTCGCCCGAGACGTTTGCGATTTTGCAACAGGCTGCCCGATTGCACGAACAAACAGCGGGGGCGTTCGACATCACAGCGGGGCCGTTGATTGATGCGTGGGGGTTCACGACTCGCCAAGGACGCAAACCGAGTGATGATGAAATTGCCTCCGCGCTGCATTTAGTTGGCATGCACCGCCTGCATCTGAATTCTGAACAACGCACTGTTGAGTTTGGCATGTCGGGGATGCGCATCAACTTAGGTGGCATTGGCAAAGGCGATGCGATTGATCGGGTCGCGGATCAATTGAAAGAGTTAGGCATCCAGGACTTTTTGATTCACGCCGGCAACAGCAGTGTGTTGGCGAGCGGCGATCAGTTCGAGCAGCCTCAGCCAGACCACGAAAAGCCTTTACTCAACGATGAGCAGCCATCGGCATCCCCTCCGATATCGCGAGGTTGGAAAGTTGGGCTGGCTCATCCGACGAAACCGCAACGGCGACTCGCAGGCATCTGGCTGCACAATGCGGCGTTGGCGACGAGCGGCAGTGGCAAGCAATTTTTTCATCATCGAGGCCAACGCTATGGGCACGTCATCGACCCCCGTAGCGGGCAACCTGCTGGTGATCTGTTGTCGCTGAGCGTTCTGACCCCGCGAGCCATTGACGCCGATGCACTGGCGACGGGGCTGTTTGTGATCGGTAGAAAGCAAGCCAAAGAAATTGCAGAGTCATCGCAGTCGCTGCCGCTGATCATGGTCGCCGCTAATAAACGTCAAGACGCTGTTGAAGTGGAAACCGTTGGCACATGGCAGTGGGTCGATCCGCCCGCGTCGCGAGTGCCAAATCATGATCCTGCTGTTAGTGATCGCAACAGCGCGGGTACTCAAAACGGATGACAGATGGTTATCATGTCAGCATGAACCAATCATCTGAATCAGCCGAAGAAACTGTCTTTGAACCACCACGCTCGATTGCCCCCGTCGCTCAATTGTCGGCTCGGGGGTTGTTCTTGGCTTTGGCTGCGGTATGCCTGTTTCCATTAATCACACTGAGCGTCTATGCGGTCGTATTTGGCAAGGCGAGTGAGCATCCACTACCGGTCCGCGTGCTGATTGATCGCCGACCGCTGACGACTCAAGATGGAACGGCAAAATTGCTCGAAGATGTGGTCGTGATCGAAAGCCAAGTGGATTTTGATATCCCGAATATTACCGTGAATCTCAACGGTCAGTATTTTTTGTATCAAGACAAACCGCTGACGGCCCGCGAGATTTTGCTCGTTCGCCAAGCGGCGTTTGCGACCAAGAGCAACCAACGCTGGGTGCCGGGACGTTACCGCCTGACCGAAATTACGGTCACCGGAAAATTACCCTCGGGCGCACGAGGTGTCACTGAAGTTCAGTATTAGTTTGTTGCCCCGAAACCAGTTCGGGCCTGGATGGCCGGGCCTATGCCCCTAGGCACCGACCATCCAGGCACCGCTGGTCTTGAAAGAGTGGGCCCCATTCGTGGAATCGCTTTGATTACACAAAAACACTCCTGTCATCTAAGTGTCAGTATCGGCCCGAAACGCGACACATCCCAATGAAAACTGAAAATGGGTTGCAAAATGAGCGTTTCCAACCAGTCGAGAACACCTACTGAAAAAAAATCTTCCACTAGCTCGGCTTAACGGTACTCTCGATCCAGTGAACAAGTGTCCGCACCATCACGCCGGTCGCCCCTGCATCGCGGTGTGGTTTCGGAGAATCGGTAAACGCAGGGCCTGCGATATCAATATGAACCCAAGGCGTGTCCGCGACAAATTGTTCGAGGAACTTGGCTGCCGTGATCGCGCCGCCCCAACGCCCTTCGCCAACATTCTTAATGTCAGCGACCTTGCTTTTGATTTTCTCGTTGTAGAGCGGAAACATCGGCAGTTGCCAAGTCGGTTCGTTCTCATGCTCACTGGAGATGGTTATCTGTTGACAGAGGTCTTGATTGTTGGTCATTAGCCCAGCAACCTCGTTACCCAGGGCGACCATGCAGGCACCCGTCAGAGTTGCAAGATCGACGATCACGACGGGTTTGTGCTGCACGGCGACATCGAGCGTGTCAGCGAGCACAACGCGACCCTCGGCATCGGTATTGAGAATTTCGATGGTTTTTCCCGAGCGGGTTTCGATGACATCGCCGAGCTTATAAGCGCTGCCGCTGATCATGTTCTCGGCCAACCCACACAAGCCGATTACATTGCGTCGAACGCCCAGACGAGCGAGCGCCCGCATCACACCGACCACCGTAGCGGCTCCCGCCATGTCGCATTTCATATCGACCATCCCGTCACTCGGTTTGATAGACAGGCCACCGGAGTCAAACGTCACGCCCTTGCCAACGATTGCGATGGGCGGTTCATTGCCACCACCGTTGTGTTGCAAAATGACCAACCTCGGCGGACTCGTCGAAGCGCGGCCCACGGCCAAGATCGCGCGACAACCTTCCGCTTCGAGTCGATTCTCGTCCCACACCTCGCATTTCAAACCTTCAGCAGCAGCCATAGCGGCAGCACGATCAGCGAACTCGGTGGGGTTCATGATTGTCGGAGGCTCATTGACCAAACGCCGCGTGAGGTTAATGGACGAGCCTATTTTTTCGCCGATGGTGGCGGCATCAGATGACATTCCAACAAAGCCGAATTCTTCGGCAACGAATGTTTTCGGTTGACTCTGATAAATATGTTGGCCTTCGCATCCAGTGATCGTGCCTATAACGAGTGCGTCATGATGGATCTCCTCGATCGAGTCATCCACGAAAAAAGTGATTTTTTTTCGTGGTTTATCGGCTAGCTGTCGGACCACGGTGGCGGCCGCGTCGAGGACCGTGCCCCGCGTGATACCTGAGATCGGGCCGAGGCCAGCGACAACGAGTATTGGAGCCTGCTGGTTAAGCGTGGCGAGACACAGTATCTCACCCGGTTTTCCTTCAATCTCGCCGCCAGCGATCATCTGTTCGATGCTTTGACGCGTGGTTGCAGCGAGAGCTGTTAACGTTTTCCTACTGACTTCGCTTGGAGATTTGTCACGGTCGCTGCCACATTCAATTTGTCGCGAGAAAACCACCAACACCCCTGGCTGCTCAGGCAATTCGCGGTGGGTGATAATCGTGGGGGTAGGCAACGGTAGCGGCTCGACCATGGAGTCTTTCTTTCAGGGTGAAGGGAATGTGGTCAGAATGAAGTGCTTAAACAGATTGCTCTTTGGCGTAGCTTCGCAGTGGCTTGGGTAACGGGAAATTCACGTCTTCGGTCCGAATTTCCCGAGACTGCACGGTCGCATCAAAATGCGTTTGCAGCCACACGATCGTCGACTGCACGACCGATTCCGGAGCACTCGCACCGGCGGTGATCAACACCGTGTCAGTCGCCTGAAATTGTTCCGTATTCAAATCTTGTGGCCCGTCGATCAAGTACGCCCGTTGGCCTCTCTCGGCAGCGAGTTCCCGCAATCGTTGACTGTTGCTGCTGTTCTGGCTGCCCAACACCACGACAACATCCACCTCCTCCGTCAGCAATCGAACGGCTTCCTGGCGGTTCTGCGTCGCGTAGCAAATGTCGGCTTTCGGGGGGCTGTTGATCTCGGGAAATCGTTCACGGAGACGCGCGATCACGCGATTGGCGTCGTCGACACTGAGCGTGGTCTGGGTGAGGTACGCCAATTCCGTACCTGGGGGGAAATCGAGCTTGTCCACGCCCATCTCGTCCTCTACCAACACAATCGCTTCAGGGGCTTCCCCCATGGTGCCGAGGACTTCGTCGTGTCCTTCGTGGCCAATCAAAATGATGGTGTAGCCCGCCTTGGCATACTTGATTGCCTCCAAATGGACTTTCGTGACCAAAGGGCAGGTAGCGTCGATCGCAAACAATTCGCGACCACGAGCGGCCTCGCGGATCTCCGGGGAGACCCCATGAGCCGAAAATAGCAGCACACTGCCACGCGGGACCTCGTCGATCGAATTGACAAACACCGCTCCTTTTCCTTGAAATTCGTTGACCACATGTTGGTTATGGACGATTTCATGATAAACGTAGACCGGTGGTCCGAATTTTTGCAGCGTCAAATCGAGCGAATCGATCGCCATGTGAACCCCTGCACAGAATCCTCGGGGAGCGGCTAGCAAAATTTTCATAATGATGTCAAACACGTCAGAGGCAAAACGAGGCGATGCAGATCATCGCCGACCCGGTAGAATAACCGCACACCCGCCATCACGTCCAACCGACGTCACCAACTCGCCATGATTTCTGTCGCCACCTCTTCACCCAGCGAACTCGCCGCCGCGCAGACGCTGTGCCGCCAGATTTCTCGTTCAAATTACGAAAATTTCATCGTCGCCAGTATTCTTTTACCCCGCGAAATGCGTCAGCACTTTGACAACGTTTACGCTTTTTGCCGCACCGCCGACGATTTGGCGGATGAATCGCAATCAAGCGATATCGCACTGGCGGGGTTGGCCGTTCTCCGACGCAATATCACCAACCTCTACGCGGGCAAAAAAGTATCAGGCATGTTCATGGCATTGGCCGACACGGTCCAGCGATTCCAACTGCCACGTGAACCATTCGATGATCTGCTCGACGCGTTTGTGCAAGATCAAACAGTGCATCGCTATCCCGATCTCGCCACACTACGCGAGTATGCAAGGCGATCAGCCAACCCCGTTGGGCGGATTGTATTGACAATGGCTGACTGTCGATCCGACGAACATTTTTCGCTAAGTGATGAAATTTGCACGGCGCTGCAATTCACCAATTTCTGGCAGGATGTTGCCCGAGACTTTGCCATTGGACGAATCTACTTGCCAGCCGATGCGATGCAACGACACGGGGTTGACGCAACACTGATTGCAGACACCCTTTCCCAGGCACACCCCACGCCCCTGTGCGTGCGTGAAGCGATCGCTCAGCAGTGCGAGCAAACTCGTATCGGTCTCCAACTCGGACGTCCGCTCATCACGATGGTGCCTGGTTGGTTAGCCGCCGATATCGAATTGTTCATCGAAGGCGGTTTAGCCACACTCAATGCCATCGACCGAATTGACTACAACGTCTTACAGCAGCGCCCCACCGTTTCCAAACGGCAACAAGCTTGGTTGGTCATGCGAACCTTTTTCCGCAGCAAAATCTTGCAACGAAATGCTGTCGCCACCAACGTTCGCTCAGAGAATAAGCTAACCCGTGAAGCGAGCGTGTTATGAATTCATCGCATCACATCGAGATCGCTAAGAGCTATCAAGCGGTGCGTCGAATATCACGGCGCAGCGGCAGCAATTTCTATCGTTCGTTCTGGTTGCTACCACGTGCGCGACGCGATGCGATGTCAGCTCTGTATGCATTTGCTCGCATCACCGATGACCTCGGTGATAGCGATGAGCCTGTTTTATTGCGGCGTCATTGGCTTGATTGGTGGCGACAAACAACGGCCATGAACTTGATCGGTGATGCGGACTCCCCTGTTCATTTGGCTGCAGGACTCGACGGATTCTCAGCTGAGGTGGCCAGCCAACTTACCCGCCACGCCCATCAGATCCTGCCTGCGCTGCGGCATGCCGCAGATCGCTATTCGATCCCCTCACGATACTTGCTCGAAATTGTCGACGGTGTGCTGGCCGATCAACAGAAGAGTCGATTCGATACCTTTGAACAACTCGAACACTACTGTTATCTCGTCGCCTCCGCTGTAGGCATCGTTTGTTTACACATTTGGGGATTCCGTTCACCGCTACCGATGCAAGCTGCTGTTGATTGTGGGCTAGCGTTTCAGCTCACGAATATCTTGCGTGATGTATCCGAAGATGCCGCCCGAGGTCGGATATATTTGCCACGTCAGCACTTTGAACAGCATGGACTGGACGAAGACGATTTATTGCATCCGCGTCGCGACGCGCGATTGCGATGTCTCATCTTGGATGAAACTCGGCGCGCCTCCGAACTATTCAATTCAGGTTGGCGAGTTTGGGATTCGCTCGAAGAACCTGGTCGTCCGATGTTCAGCATGATGTGGCGAACGTACCGCGCGTTGCTGCAGCGGATTGTAGACGATCCCGATGCGGTCGTCAGTCGCCGCATCACCTTAGGGATGCGACAGCGTCTGGGCATTGTTTCCCAACATTTCGTGGGACCACTGTACCGCCGACTGCCGATCCCACCCGCTGAATTGAACGCGGATGTCTCGCTCCCACCCACCACGTCGATCGGTTCTGATTCGTGAGCGGTCGGCCTGTCAGCACTCCAACATTGACGCTATCCAGTACCGCGGCACCACGCGTCGTGATCATCGGTGGCGGTATCGCCGGGATGTCCGCCGCGATGGCATTGGCAGACTGCCAACGATTCGGCCACTTGGCAACTCCTTTAGAAATCGTGTTGCTGGAATCACGAAAATCCACGGGCGGACGAGCGGGTTCCTTTAGTGATGCCGTCTCTGGTGAAACGGTTGACTACTGTCAACACGTGGCGATGGGCTGCTGTACCAATCTGCTGGATCTTCTACGGCAATGTGGATTGCAAGATTGCTTCACTCGCTATGAGACGTTGACGTTCTATCATCCTCACACCGGATTAAGCTCGTTTCGCCCTCATCGGTGGCTGCCTGCACCGCTGCATCTCAATGCGGCGTTGTCCGGGCTTCGCTATCTCTCACAATCTCAAAAGCATCGCATCCGCTGCGGACTATGGGCCTTGATGCGAACGAGCGACAACTCGCTTGCCAACACGGTAGCTGCAGATTGGCTGGCGAGGAACAAACAAGACCGTGAGCTGCGCATGAGATTCTGGGATGTGATCTTGGTCAGTGCACTGGGTGACGTTCCCGAACGAGTCTCCATGCAGGCCGCACGCAAAGTATTGATCGACGGATTTACGGGCGCTCGCGGAGCCAGCGATGTGTGGGTGCCCAATCAACCGTTGTCTGAAATCTTCGGTACCGCAATGTTCAAGCAGCTCGCCCAGCGTGCAGTGATTGTGCGAACCCAATCGCCAGTACGTTCGATACAGTGTCCCGATCACGATTCAAGCCGCGCACGTGTGCTACTTTCCAGTGGCGAACGGATAGAAGCCGGCCACGTCATCTTGGCAACACACTGGCGCTCGGCGTCGCGTCTGATCGCATCACTCGCTGCACCGCATCAATCCACCGCCATCCTGGATTGGCAACGAAACCTTTCGACCGTGCTGTCGTCGATTGAATCGTCCCCCATCACAGGGCTGCACTTGTGGTTTGATCGCGTGCTCACACCTCATCCGCACGTGGCAATGGTTGGCACGATTTCGCAGTGGTTGTTTCGCGAACCGTTGCAACAACCAAATCCAAATCATTCCTCACCGCCATCACACTATCATCAAGTCGTGATCAGTGGCCAGCATCCGCTCAGCGACGCGCCGAAAGAAACGCTTATCGAGCATGTGATGCAAGAGCTACGGGATGCGTTTCCAGCCGCCCAAGATGCTCAGTTGCTACAAAGTCGCGTCGTCACGGATCCGACCGCTGTGTACCGCGTCAGCAATGAATTCCAATCGCATCGCCCGAACCCCAAGACTGCACTGCCGTGGCTACACCTTGCCGGCGACTACATTCAAACAGGTTGGCCCGCCACGATGGAAGGTGCCGTGATCAGCGGACGATTGGCGGCCCAGTTGGTTACTGAGCAGCTATCGCCCAACTCGGTACCCCCCTTGGTACACTCGGGATTGCTGCGAGGTTTGTTAGCGAGAATGTTGATCCGATAGATTCTTTATTGGGCAATGGCGGGCCAGAGGATGACGTTTCCATCGCGCCCTGCGGTCATCATCAAGTCACCAACTGAATTTAGCTCGATAGCAGTGACTCCGTCCCTGTGTTGGACCAGCTCTAGTAGCTCTCGCCCAACCTGCGCCGCAGTGTGTTTGGGATGGTCTTCGTTGTGAATCACTAATCGTGGGTCCCAAACTCGCACGCTACGATCCTGAGCTACCGTACACAACCGGAGAGTCGATTGATCTGTTCGATCCTCGTTGAAATGGCCTGTCAGCGACAGGTCGCCAATCGCTTCGGCGTGTCCTTGGAAGATCGCATCCGGTGGATCATCGGCTGATCGTTGCCGCGAAAGATCCCACAGGCGGGCTAACCGATCGCGACCACCTGCAGCAACGAACCGTCCGTCGGCAGAAAAACATCCGGCGTGAATCTCGCCCACCGCAGGATCAGAAAATAGAATCTTCGACCTTTTTTGATCCAGATCGTGCAAGATCACGTGACCACGATTAGTCGTCACGAGAATTTCTGATGCCTCGGGTGAAATGGTGAGCGACAATGCGTTGCCTGCGTCGCGTGCCGGTTCGTTACCAAGGACAATCGTGTCCAATTTTTCAAACATCGCTTTCTCGCGATCAAAAGACCAACGATGAACCATGCCATCATCGCCACCTGTGAAAAATTCGTACCGTTGATCAGCAGCGATAAACATGAGCGAGCGAATAGCACCTTGATGCGGCGATTCAAGTTTTCCGATGGCCTTACCGCTGGCCGCGTCCCAGGCTTTAACGCTGCGACTGCCCGTCAATACGATCTCGCTATCGGGTGAGAAAGCGACGGCAGCGAGCGTACCGTTAATACGATAGCTCAACTCCAAACCACGAGCTTTTGTGTTCCAGCGATAGGCGGAATTGCCGTGTAACGTCAGCAATTCGTCGCTCGCGAGCGGGACGGCGGAGGAGATATCGCCGAGCGGTTCGGGTAGCCCGAGCACGTCCGCTTTCGTCATCTGGAGGACATCGTCACCGATCCGCCATCGCTCCACACGGCTGGAAGTATTACCGGGCGGATTGACCGCCATGACCGCCTGCGATCCTGATTCGTCCAGGGCGACTGACGCGATCCCCGGACGTCCGCCTCGTCGGGTCCGAGCTTTTTTTTCCACCGTCATTTTCAAGATCGTCTGACGTTTCGCAGGCAAGCCAGATGCGGTTGGGAGTTGCCAGAACACCGCTTCATGAATCGTCGAATTGATTTTCTGCAGTTCCGCTCTAGTGATCGCACGACGTCCGTCATTCGACAAGGCGACTTGCGTCACAAAACCATCGTGGTCCAAATGATCGACGATCTGTCGAGTGCGAAGGTCGAGTCGTGAGAGACGTTGGTCATCCGCCGCGATCCACAGGCTCTCGCCGTCAGGGCTGAAGGTGACGTCGTTGATTCGCGTTCCCAACAGCAGGTCGATTGGCGATCCGATGGGCTGACCTGTTTTCACATTCCACAGAACGATGCGCCCAGCCCTGTCAGCGGTCACGGCGCGGAGTGAGTCGGCGGAAATTGCCACCGAGGCGACCGATTCTTCATGACCACCAAGCCGATGTTTAACGGTGGCACTCGCCGTTTTCGGATCGTACTGCCACAGGATCGCCCGCGTTGGTGGTGAACTCGATCCGGTCAAGATGACTTGTGTGTTTGCAGAAACGGCTAGCACTTGGTTCAGCCCCGTGCCAGGAATCCGGCCCAGCTCAGTGCCCCGCTTGATATCCCATACACGCACGATCGCATCGGCACCACCAACAAACAATTGACCTACCGAGCGATTGACTCGCATCGACATCGCACGGTGTTCGGTTCCTTCGCTGAGCGCCGCCGTTTCCAATAACGGAAGGCCTGTTTGTAGATCGTCATCGGTCATGAATTCAGAAGTGGTGCTGAGCTGCCAAGTTCGTGGATTAATCGCGAGGACCTTTGCAGTGCGATCACGACTAGCCGTAACGACTTTCCATCCGTCGGCTGATAAATCGGCGGCCCAGATCTCATCGTCGTGGACGCTAGTGCGTAATGAGTCACTACTGGGGCGCGATGGCGAATCAGATTTCGACACTTCTTGCGAGACATTGTTGTCTGCGGCTGAAACCCACAGCCGTGCCGATTGATCGGCGCTGACGGAAAGCACTTGCCCACCATCCTCGCTGAGGAAGCTGGCGTCGGTGACGGGACCACCATGCCCACGTAGCATTCGTAGCAAAGTGCATGACGGTGCCTTATTCGCCGCAGTAGCCGAGTCTAGTTGCCAAAGTCGCACGAGATAATCATCGCCACAAGTCAACAGCGTTTTCGCATCACCCGAGAACTGCATGATCCGAATGGTGGCACGGTGTGCCGGCAGCGACTGGCTACTTTCTTTGACTGTGTTCGTTTCGCTATCGACACTTTGCAGCGATGTGTAAATCATCGCTTCTTGCTGATGATCTTGTTGATGATCGGATGCTTTCAAATCGTCTGCGACTTGCACTGCACGCTTGACGAGATTCGTCACATCCCGTTGACGGATTTGAGACACGGGCCACAGCAATACATTGCCATCAACATCCCCCGAAGCAGCTAGCATGCCATCCTTTGACATCGCCACGCTGGTCAGTGGACGAGTGTGTTCGGCAAAAACTCCAAGTCGTTCGCTATTGAGTTTGCCAGTGGTTTGAACGTTCCACAGCACGACTTGGCCAAGGTCTTTCTCAGATAACGCGGCAGCAATCCTGTACCCACCCGCCGATTTGGACACGGCAACATCCACAACCGGTGCGATGTGCCACAGAGTTTCCTCGCTCGTTTCTTTCTCAACATTCCAAATTTGAATCGTGCGATCTTCCGATGATGAAATCATGGTTGTCTCATCGACCCACTCAACGTCCGTCACACGACCGCGATGCCCTTTCAATCGCCGCACAATGACTTGCGATTCTTCACTTGAAATCGCTGTGGGATCAAACAACAGCACATCGCCATCGCTCGTTCCGGCTGCACATTTCCGTGCATCAGGACTGAGCATCAGGCAGGAAATGTTTTTGTTTGCGAGTAGTGGAGACGATTCGATGGATAACACATTGTGATCGTCGTCTGGCGTCAGCGGAGGGCTTACATTCAGCGTCACAACCGAACCGTTGTCGAGCTGAACCAAAGCGGTCGTGCCCGAGGTTGCCTTGGCAACTGTCAATCCGACGATACCACGATCATTGCTGACGGATTCCGTTGATTGATTGGCGAGCGATGAGAGGTAACGCAACTCCCAAGGGATCGCATTGGGTTCTCGCTTGGCGATCAATCCGTCGATCAGGCGGCGAGCTTCGGTGAATTCATTGCGGTCGATCCGAGCTTTGGCTAAACCGACACCCGATACATAAGTTTCATACTCGGCGTCGGCTTGGGCGATTTTCGCCCGCTGGGCGTTGCGAATCGCTTCCTCAGCGTTGCGTTTTGCCTCGTCAGCATTGCGTTTTGCGGTGGCAGCATTCTGATCAGCGATGATCGCTGTTTCGTCAGCGCGGTCGCGTTGTTGCATCGCTTCGGTGGCATTGGCGATCGCTTTCGCTTCGTTGGCTTGTGCTAAAACAAGGTTATCATCGGCGCGTTTTTTCTCCAGCAAGACCTCGGCGGTTTTCTCCTCGGCCCGTTTGGTTTCTAGCTTGGCGAATGCTGCATTTCGATCGGCACGGGCGCGCGCGCGTGACGTCACCACGATCGCCACGCTGCCACCGATCAGTACGATTGCAAGGAGCGCGGCAGCGACCTTTTTCAAGATGCCGAATCGCGACTCACGCTGTCGCCGCAGTTTCAAAGCAGCATGCAGTTTTTCAATCAGCGCGGTGTGTTCGGGATTATTTTCGTCGAGCAACGACAGACCGAGATCGAAGTCTTCGTTGTGATAGGCGGCCTCGGCATGGGCGAGTTTCGTTTGCCGCAATCCCTC
Organism: Rhodopirellula sp.; assembly: GCA_041740155.1. Classification (GTDB taxonomy): domain Bacteria; phylum Planctomycetota; class Planctomycetia; order Pirellulales; family Pirellulaceae; genus Rhodopirellula. The sequence continues at coordinate 30,196 of JBGSMN010000324.1, read as the reverse complement.
ACGCGCTGTCTCATTTCCCGACCACAATCCGATCGCTTCTTCAAATCCGAATTGAGCACGTGTGAACTGCGTGTAACAATTGTGTTCACCGGCAAGTTTGAAATCTTCGCTAGCGCGGGACGTCAGCGCGATACTCTCAGCGTGCGATCGATACTCCCGCAACGCTTCTTGTAATTTGGTCGCATCTGCATACCGATCCGAAGGGTTTGATGACATCGCCTTGAGCGCTATGTTCATCAACTCGCCACGGTGTTTCGGATCGAATTCACGGATCTCGTTGTTGGCAACGGCCCGCAAACATTGACTGACGTTGGCTGCGTGGTGTGGCGGTGTCCCCGTGATGATCATGAACAACGTCGCACCAAGCAAGTAGATATCCGCCGCCGGACCGATCTTCTCAATCGGCCCGATCGCCATCTCGGGTGCCATCATCGACGGGGTGCCACCGAGTCCCGTGGCAGGCGTGATCGAATCAAGTTTTTCAAACTCGGGTTTGGCCAATGCGATGCCCCAGTCCATCACCATCACGACGCCGAAGTCACCGAGCATCACGTTCTCGGGTTTGATATCGCGGTGGACCACTCCACGAGTATGCGCGAACCCAATCGCGTCGGCGACCTTGATCAAAATCTCAATGTTCTCATCGCGAGATTTTTCATTGATAACGTCCGACCAAGGCGTACCGACGACTCGTTTCATCGAATAGAACAGCGTACTGTCGCCGGTCACCGCGACGTCATGAATCGGCACGATGTTGGGGTGATCGAGATCGCCCGTGACCACCGCTTCGGACAAGAATTGCTGCCGTCGGCCTTGCTCTACCTTTTCAAGTTTGCCTTGCTCGGCGAGTTTCTGGCGTTTGGATTCCTCGAGTGGCCGGATGACTTTCACTGCGATCAGCCGATCCAGAGATCCTTGCCTAGCGACAAACACGTTGCCCATGCCGCCGCGACCGAGCAACCGCACAAGTCGATAATCTGACGCTTCAGCTTCACCGTGAATTTGCGTGGCCACGGTTTGATTGCGTAATTGTAAACGTGTTTCCACGATTGTGCGGTCAATCGCTGGCGGCAGGGCCGTCGGTTCACTGGGTGACGTGAACTCTGAAGAAATCTCCGACCAATACTTTGCTTCCGCTTCGGATAACGCTCGCGGGTTGATCGTTTGCCCGAGATTGGTGTCGTCGAGTACCGATGCATTACCACCGGATTGAGCATCGCCATCCTGGGTATCAAGGTAAATTGAACCCGCCGAGATACTCGCAAGTGTTTCAGCCGTCTCATCGAGTCGTTTGGTTTTTGCAGATGACGTGTCGGCGTTAGTACTGAGGTGTTCACTAAGATCAATCGTCACATCCGTTCCGGATGTATCGCGAACCGTGATGGCACTGGGATCAACCGAACGGCTTTCGACAACGGTCAGGTTAGGATCAAATGCACGTGCCTCTTCAACGGTGGCGTCGGGATCGAATTCACATGTTTCTTCAACGGTTGCGATGGGATCGAATTCACGTGTCTCATCAAAGTCAACGACTTGACTCTCGTCGATCGTTTGATCGAGATCCTCATCCAACGGGTCGTCTTCGTGATGGGGCCGGTCATTCTTTGACGTGTCATCCTCAGCGTCTTCATCACCGCGAGTCATCGTCGGCCTCGCTTTCGATCAGTTCGAGTTCCAACGTACCAGTTTCCATATCGTCGTCCATGATCACGGCCTTGCCACCGCGTAAATCGACTCGCAAGATCGCTCGTTGGTCATTGTCACCGATCACGTACTGAATTTCGTAGGCCCCATCGGGCAACTCAGAAAACAGAACATCGAGCCGATCCTCAGCCAAAATGTTTTCCGGCAACCGAATCGGTTCGGTTAAATCCTCCCCATCGGGGTCCGGCGACAATGCTCGCAGTTGAAAATACTCTTCGCGAATTGACGCGGGCGACGCTGATGCTTCAGCGGTTTCAAACGTGACGTTCGTGAGCTGCACGGACGTCGTCAAAATCACTGGCGGTACAAGATCGATCGGCGCGGGGATCACATTGCGAACGGGAAAGAAAGCGAGTGGTACGTCGATGCGAGGGATGACAAAGAACGCCCGCCCGTTTTCGAGCGTGGGCGTGGTTGAAGGATTGTCTGTTGACGACAACATTCGACCAGCGACCTCGTTTCGCAACGTCGCACCGCCCGCCGCAACGACTTCATCCGGTGCAACGGATTGTTCAATCGAATCACCTGTGATCACGATGGACTGATGATGGGAAACGGAAAACCGCACTGCCAATGGGTCCGTGGCACTGGGACGACCGTTGAGCGTTGAATTGAGGATGTCTTGCTCTGAATAAACATGCGCCACATCAACGCGAGTACCATCGCCCAGCAAATTTTCGAGCGTTTGAAAACGATTCGTGTGGCCGCCCCAATCAATCGACAACGTCAACCCGTTCTCGCCGGTCGCGCCAATATCAATCGACAGCACACCTTCGGCATCGTTCGCGTTAGCTTGAGTCAAAATGTTCGTCTGGATCGAATCGGGATCGTAGAACGCCGTTTCAATTTTCACGAAATCAGGATTTTCGGGATCGGTGATCAAACCCGGATAGATGGGACGGATTTTGCCAGGTTCAAACACTTCCACTTCCGGTCGTGGTGCAAAGCGACGAGCGATGCCAATTCCATTGCCCGTGTTGATTTCAAAATTGTTACCAATCGTCACACTCGGAGCCTCGATTCGCACCGCTCCCGCCGTGATCTGGCTGGCGTGGAGTTGCACTCCGTCCGCCGCGAGCCATTGGGCACCTGCTTGCATATTGATGCGACCGTTGTCACCACCGGCGATAATCTCATGGTCCGCTGTCGCTCCCGAATTGTCATTGCCTGAAACGAAATCGCTGATACGGATGTTGTCCGTCGCGGCAACGAAAATTTCGCCGTTCGCCGTTGTCAGCACAGAGTCGCTGTCGGTATTGTAGGAGACCAAATTGACGGAACCTTGCACGTCGATGCTGATCTCACCAGGCAGCACACCGCTGTTGGTTTCAATTCGATGAATAGTCATCGTGGCAACGGTGCGAGTTGTCACGTCACTGGTCAAGTCCACATCGCCACCGCTACGGATGCGATCGACCACGCCGATGGAATTCGTGTCTTGCGAAAGCTCTACGTCACCGCCCGCGATCACATCTAGTCGCTCCGCCGCGATGCTGGTCCCGGCCGCTTGCGTGATGTCAGTATCAATGGAATCAATCCGCAGCGTTCCTTGATCAACAGCAATGTCTCCAAGCGTCAGTGAATTCGCTTTGCTGATTTCGATCACTCCGCCGGGTTGATTGGATTGCAATAAACTGGTGCTGAGATCAACATCCACACCGCTGCCATCGATCGTGATGGTTTCCGATTCCACAAGCAGAGTGCTGTTCGTCGTGCCGGTAGGATCCGCGTTTAACTTCACATCCACGGAGTCAACACCATCATCATCGACAACGGTGAGATTCAAGTTCTCTGCCAGATCGACTCGCAGCGTATCGTCACCACCACCGAGGTTCACACTGAGCCGACCAGAACTGATTTGATTCGGATCGAGTGAATCGACCAAGATTGGATTGCCCATCGGATCGGTGCCGATACGAATCGGGATCACGGCTGAGTTGGCATCGAAAATTTCAATCCGATCGGCGGCATTGAGTGTGACGTCAACCAGGTCATCGGCACCGTCGCCTGAGATCACAAGATCGCCAAAAGCGACCAGTTCAGCAGTGGCGTTGAGCACAATTCGCGGCTCTAGCGTACGGACGCGGGGGATCCACTTCGTTGGACTGGAATGTCGATTCTCAGACGATTGGCTGCTCGGTATGGCGGGCTTCAACCAAACGTTCAGCCAACGTTTGCCGATGGCACACAAAAGGGGAGTGAATCGGTATTGTAAGTGGCTTTTCATGCAGTCGGTGACGCGTCAGTGTGAACAGATAGCCTCCTTATTCTAATCAGCCCGATGGACGATGACGATTGTAAGCCGCTGATGTGATGAGATTCCCCAAATCTATTGCCCCGGAAGACTTTAACGAACAGCAAGGATACTCTGCTGCGGCAGGCGATCTGGCTCGTCCGGTTTACGCGGGCGGCCGCAAAGCTGGTCGCGGTCGGCGGCCCAAGCAAACGATAAAACCGTTATACGTGTCGATACCGGACTACCTGAGTGAGTGTTCTCCTATGCGATTTATATTGCTTTCAATCATGTCACTGAGCTGTGTCCTCACCCCGGCCACCGTTGCAGATTCACCGTTTGATGATTGTGACCACCACGATTCGGTCCCGCTGCGATTGCTGGCCACACCAGTCATCCGACCGACAAACCCAACGCCGTTCGTGACTCTAGTCAGCAGCTACGATCCGCTGGGGATGATGGAGGATGACTTCGATGGCGACGTCGCCGAGCTGAAAATGGTGTTTATGGACGATGTGGACAGCGATGAAGAGGACAAGCAAGCAGACGCAAGTGACGAAAATCAAGCGGACTCAAAGGCGAAGGATTCCGACAAAGTCGAGGATGAGAGCGAAGAGAACGACGACAGCAATGGCGAGCAGAAAACTCAAATCAATACGGCGCGATTGAGCGAACGGATGGCAGGGTTGAAGAAGCCTGCTTACGAACTGAGAATCTCGCCATCAGTTAAAAACGATGCGGAAGTCCCTGTCAATCAAGCCGCCAAACTGCTCGATCAGAGTCCGCAATGGATCGGAGGTGGTGAGAGTGTACCGCCGCGAGCCGATCGGGTGCATGCCAGATTCTGTCATCAACCAACATATTACCAAGAGTTGAATCTGGAGCGTTGCGGGCAACTTGATTGCGAATGCTGTGGATGTTTGCAGAACGCGTATTCCAGTTTGTGGTTCGTTGGAAACACGGCGCTACTGCCCTACCGTTGGGCCTCTCAACCGCACTGCCAGTGTGTCAGTGGCTACGGTGATTGCCCGTCGTGCCAACGCTACGACTGCCCAATTGAACCGCTCTCCCTCGGCAAGAGATGCGATACCTCGATGCGTGGTGTGCTCAGCCAATCAGCGGCAATGGCGGGGTTCGCGTTATTACTGTGGTAGATACTTTTAATCTTTTTTCGCAGAAAGCTCCTGTGGCACAAATCGCCCACGGTGCAAATCTGGCAATGGGCGAGTACGATCTTTGGCCATGGACAATCCACACGCCACTGCTGAAACACCCCTACTCTCGGGGCAACCTTCTGCGCCCGAAGTCGTTTTTCTGGGCACAGGGACGAGCGTGGGCGTGCCTTCGCTGGGTTGTGAATGTGAAGTTTGCACCAGCAATGACCCACGTAACAACCGCACTCGCTGCGCAATCGTCGTGCGACTGCCAACTGGCAATCTGCTAATCGACACGCCGCCGGATTTGCGTAGTCAATTGCTACGCGAACGCATCTCACTGATTCATGCGGTGCTGTTCACGCACGAGCATGTCGACCATCTGTATGGGCTGGATGATTTGCGACTCTTTCCGTTTCGCCTCGGACATGCGATGCCGCTGTATTGTGAACGGCAAGTCGAAGCCCGGATCCGCATGGTTTACGATTACGCGTTTATTGAGCGTGAGCCGACGCATCTTGGTGCTAGGCCGCAGTTGGATTTGAGATCGATCACGCATGCTCCGTTTGAAGTGCTGGGTGTGCAAGTCACACCGATACCGATGCAGCATGGACCGCACTTTGAAGTGCTCGGTTTTCGCATCGGTGATTTCGCCTACTGCACCGACACGAACCATATCCCGCCCGAGTCCATCGAACGATTGCGTGGTGTCGAAACGTTGGTCATCGATGCTTTGCGATTCAAACCACACCCTACGCATTTTTCGATCAATGAAGCGATCGAAGTGATTCGCGAGGTCGCGCCGCAGCAAGCCTACCTGACGCATCTATGCCATGACGTTGATCATGGTACCGTGCAAGCGGAACTGCCCGAGGGCGTGTTCCTGGCGTATGACGGCTTGAGATTAAACTTGTAAGAGCTACGCCATGCTGGCTTCAAATGCACTGATCTTGTCTTCGTGCTGCAATGTCAATGCGATGTCGTCAAGTCCGTGCAACAGTTTATGACGGCGGCTGGCATCGACTTCGAACGAACGCTCAAAACCTTGCCCGTCGGAAACCGTTTGGTTCTCCAAATCAACTGTCAGTTGATAAGGATTGCCTTTGGCGGCGCGTTGAAACAGTTCTTCGACGTCCGCTTCGCTGAGCACGATCGGCAGCAACCCGTTCTTGAATGAGTTGTTGTAAAAAATGTCGGCGAACGAAGGCGCGATCACGGCGCGGAAGCCATAATCGTCGAGCGCCCAGACAGCATGTTCGCGACTGCTGCCGCTACCGAAGTTTTGTCGAGCGACCAAGATGGAGGCGCCTTTGACGTTCACTCGATTGAGTTCAAAGTCGGCGTTTTCGGTAACACCATCATCGAGAAACCGCCAATCGAAAAACAAGAATTGTCCGAAGCCAGTCCGTTCGATGCGTTTGAGAAACTGTTTCGGGATGATCGCATCGGTGTCGACATTGGCCCGGTCCAGCGTCGCGACAACGCCCTGATGAATCGTGAAATTTTGCATGGGGAGCCTTTTTGCTGTTAGCTGCTAACCTTTAGCTACTAGCTTTTAGCGAACAGCCGTTGTGTGTGATGGGGTGATGTGGGTGCCCACGGCTGACGCCGTGAGCGAAGTGCTGTGGTTAAGCTAACCGCTAACTGCTAATAGCTGCTATCGATATTGCCAGTCTCGGATATCGACGAAGTGGCCTTCGACGGCAGCGGCGGCGGCCATCGCGGGGCTGACCAAGTGCGTCCGTCCGCCTTTGCCTTGTCGGCCTTCGAAGTTGCGGTTACTCGTGCTGGCACAGCGTTCACCAGGGGCGAGTTTGTCGGGGTTCATGGCCAAACACATGCTGCATCCGGCCTCCCGCCAATCCAGCCCCGCTTCGATGAAAATCTTGTCCAGGCCTTCTTTCTCAGCTTGCAACTTTACCTTGCCACTGCCCGGCACGACCATCGCACTGACTTTGCTGCTGCACCGATGGCCCTTCACCACCGCCGCTGCCGCACGCAAATCTTCGATTCGCGCATTCGTACACGAACCGATGAACACGCGGTCGATACCGATCTCGGTGATCGGTGTACCGGCTCGTAGGTCCATGTACTGCAATGACAACGCGGTTGTTTTCTGCTCCGTCACATCACTCGAATCGCCTGGATCGGGCACCCGTGCATCGACGCTGACGACTTGTCCAGGGTTGGTACCCCAAGTGACTTGCGGACGAATGTCACTGCCTTGGTAGACATTGCTACGGTCATAGCTGGCCCCAGCGTCGGTCGGCAGTTTTTTCCAACGGGCGATCGCCGCATCGAAATCTTTCGGTGCTTCTGGACGACCACGCAGATAGTCAAACGTCGTTTGATCAGGCGCGATCATCCCCGCCCGAGCACCTGCTTCGATCGACATGTTGCAAACCGTCATGCGTTCTTCCATCGATAACGCTCGCACGCAATCGCCGGTGAACTCCAGCACGTATCCCGTACCGCCGGCCGTGCCAATTTGACCGATGAGATACAAGATCATGTCTTTGGCGGTGACACCGCGAGCGAGCGCCCCGTCCACTCGCAACTCAAACGTTTTCGGTTTGTCTTGCAACAGCGTTTGCGTGGCCAACACATGTTCGACTTCGCTCGTCCCGATCCCAAACGCGAGTGCTCCGAACGCTCCATGCGTGGCCGTGTGCGAGTCACCGCAGACGATCGTCATGCCGGGTTGGGTGTAGCCGTTTTCAGGTCCGATGACATGCACGATGCCTTGGCGAACGTCGTCGATGTCAAACAATTGGACACCAAACTCTTTGCAATTCTCACGCAGCGTTTCGATCTGTTTGCGACTGATCGGATCGGCGATCGGCAGACTGCGATCGGACGTCGGCACGTTGTGATCGGGCGTGGCGATGGTGCGTTCAGGGCGACGGACACGGCGGTTGTTGATCCGCAATCCCTCGAACGCCTGCGGGCTGGTCACCTCGTGGACGAGATGCAGATCGATGTACAGAATCGACGCTTCACCAGCGGGCGCATGGACAACGTGGTCGTCCCAAATTTTATCGAGCAACGTTTGGTTGCCGGTCGAGACGGGAGCCGCCGATGCGTCGGCGGTGGCTGAAGGTGAGTCGGACATCAAGCAGAATGCATTAACCAAGGGCAAAGCGATTGGCGAGAAACGTCTCTCGCGGTCGCCCTCACTGTCGACACTCTACGAGAAAATGTCAAGCGTCTGGTTTAGACCGGCTCTTCGATAAACTCGCGAACGTGCTCATGTTGGCCGGGGACAATTCGCGTGATGCTGACCTTTGTCCGTCGTAACTCTTCGACCTCGTTGAGCAATTGTGAGAGCAAATCTGCCAGTTCGGTGCCAGCGTTTTCGCCGATATTGACCATCAACGCTTTGCGTGAATTGTAGCTAAGGCCGCGATTGTCCATGGTGTTCAGTTCCGTCACAAAAAGTAAGCAGGGTCGAAGATGAGTAGAGGTGAAAAGCCGCTTTTCAAAGTGAACCTCCGTTCACTGCGAACGGCGTGATGCGAAAAGCGTCGAGTGAAAGAATACTCACTCCCATTTCCCCTACAACTCAAAACTCACTCAACCGTCACACTCTTGGCCAAGTTACGTGGTTTATCCACGTCACAACCCCTCAAAACCGCAATATGATACGACAGTAATTGCAGTGGTATGACTGTTACGATCGGCTGTAAGAACTCGGGGACTTCGGGAATCATGATGACATCGTCAGCGATTTTGCGAATTTCTGTGTCATCAGAACTGGCGATCGCGATCACGGGACCACCGCGAGCCTTGACCTCTTCCATGTTCGCCAAAACTTTATCGTAAGTCGTACCCCGCGGCATAATAAACACGCTCGGAGTGTCGGCGTCGACCAGGGCGATCGGGCCGTGTTTCATCTCGGCAGCCGGGTAACCCTCAGCATGGATGTAGCTGATTTCCTTGAGTTTCAGCGCCCCTTCGAGGGCCGTAGGGAAATTGTAACGGCGGCCCAAATACAGCACATTGGTTGCCGATTGATACTTCTCGGCGACCTTCCGGACCTCGCTGTCGCAGGTCAAGGCTTGCTCAATCGTGGCGGGCAAACGTCGCAGATCTTCGATAATCCTCCCTCCCGACTCGAAGCTCATGTGCCGCATCCGACCGAAATACAGGGCCAGCATCGCGAGCACGCAGCATTGGCTCGTGAACGCTTTCGTGCTCGCCACGCCAATTTCTGGCCCAGCGTGCAAGTACACACCTCCGTCAGACGCTTGGGCGATCGAGCTGCCAACAACATTGCAAATCGCCAGCGTGCGGTGTCCTTTTCGCTTGGTTTCGTTGAGAGCTGCGAGCGTGTCAGCGGTCTCACCGCTCTGTGTGATCCCGAAGACGAGCGTGTTGTTTTCAATCGGCGGGTTGCGATATCGCAGTTCGCTGGCGTACTCGACACAAACCGGAATTCGCGACAATTCCTCAATCATGTACTCGCCAACCAGGGCTGAGTGCCAACTCGTGCCACAGCCGGTGAGGATGATCCGCTCGACACCGCGAAGTTGCTGAGGTGTGAGATTCAGGCCTCCGAACACCGCTGTGGCGTCTTGATCGTTGAGCCGGCCCCGCATCGCGTTTCGCAACGCATCGGGCTGTTCGTAGATTTCCTTGAGCATGTAATGCTCAAAACCATTCATGCTGACTTCGCCCGCATTGGCTTCGAGCGGCTGGATATTGACGCGTACTTTGCCACTGTCGCGATGCAGCACCGAGAACCCATCGGCAGTCAAAACGGCAAGTTGGTGATCGGCGAGATACACGATTCGGTCGGTCCGTCCAGAGATCGGCGAAGCGTCGCTGGCCAGAAAATTCTCACCACGCCCCACGCCGATGACCAATGGGCTGCCGAACCGGGCGGCGATCATGAACCCTGGTTTATTGCGAAACAGGATACCCAGACCATAAGTGCCCCGAAGTTGAGCAATCGCCCACTGCACTGCAGTGACATACCGTGCGTGCGGTTGGCCCTCGACGGCAGGGGTATTCTCCAGACCTTCAGCGATCAGGTGCGCGATCACTTCGGAATCGGTCAAGGATTTGAAATGGTAGCCTTTCTCGATCAATCCATCCTTGAGAATCTGATAGTTCTCGATCACCCCGTTATGCACCAACACGACTTCGCCGTCACCACCGAAATGCGGGTGAGCGTTCTCTTCGGTGGCTGGCCCGTGGGTGGCCCAGCGGGTGTGTCCGAGACCGAGGGTACCCGCAGGCGGGGTGCCGAGTCGGTCGGCGAGCGATTGGATGCGGCCTACCGAGCGAGTGACTTGGATGCCCTCTTCACCAACGATCGCCACGCCAGCACTGTCGTAGCCTCGGTATTCCAATCGTCGCAGCCCGTCAACGAGAAACTCTACTGCGTCATCGCCACCGACATATCCAACAATTCCACACATCGCACTGCCCTGAGTCGAAAAAGAATACGATCATTGCCGATGCAAACGCAAATCGTTCGCGTTGCCTATAATGATCATCCGAGAAGGGTTTCGCAACTCCACGTTCCCGCGTCAAGATCGAGAGCCGCCGAAGACGGAATGAAATCTTTGTCTCGGTTCGTCGGATGCTGCTAGCGATAGCGTGCCAACCAATGGGCATAGGGAGCAGGCAAAGTGTTCCAGGCAGCGTTGTCGATACCGAGTTGCTTGGCGGCTTGATACGGCCAATGCGGGTTTGCCAAGAACGGGCGACCGAGTGTCGCGTAGTCAATCTTCCCTTGCTGGATCAGCGCGTCAGCACCCTCGGGGCCATCGACGTACCAGCTCGTCGAACCCGGCAGTTCGGTCTCGCGGAGAACACGGGCAGCGATGTCGCCAAGGAAATTGGAACCCCAAGGAATCTTCGCATCCGGCGTGTTAAACCCGATTGAGACGTCGACCGAATCGAGGCCTTCGCGTTTCAGTCGTTTGAGTAGCTCAATGGATTCCGAAATCATTTGCTCGTCATTGCCATCAAATTCGACGACACCAAGGCGAGCGGTGAGCGGAAGATGTTCAGGCCATACTTTTTTAACGGCGCTCAACGTTTCAACGAGATAACGTCCACGGTTCTCCGCGTTTCCACCGTAATGGTCCATACGTTGGTTGGAATGAGTCGACCAAAAGTTCTGAGCGAGGTAACCGTGGGCAAAATGCATCTGCAACCACTCGAAGCCGACGTCGCGCGCCCGTTGCACAGCTTTGACAGCATCCGCTTGCACCCGAGCGATATCGTCGAGCGTCATCTCCTGGGGCACGCGCGAAAGGTTGGCTCCGAAAGCAATCGGTGACGGAGCGATAGGCGTCCAAGCGTTGGGCATTCCATTGGGGATGTGATCGTCGCCTTCCCATGGTCGATTCGCGGAGGCTTTGCGTCCCGCATGCGCGATTTGGATTCCGGGCACGGCGCCCCATTGCTTGATAGCTTTGACGATCGGCACGAGCGCAGCGGCTTGCTCGTCGTTCCACAATCCGGCATCCCCCCAACTGATCCGCCCTTCGGGCGACATCGCGGTCGCTTCGACGATCACCAACCCGGCACCGCCACGAGCCAGCGAGGTGTAGTGGACGAGGTGCCAATCGTTGGCGACGCCTTCGTGCGACATGTATTGGCACATCGGCGACACCACAATTCGATTACGAAGTGTGACGCTTTTCAACGAGAAGGGTGTGAACAAACCTGCCATCATTTACCTCGATTGGTCTTCAATTGCGTTGGACTCGAACATGGATGTCCAGGCAGATTAGCAAACGAAGCCCCAAATCGTCAGGGAGCGACCACCGGCGATGCTGGAGGTGAGAAACCTATGGCTTGCGGAGGCAACCGTTTTGGAGTGCTCCGACTCGTCGGAGCTTTCTTTTCACAAACATCCAACTCGTGTGGTTCATCGCTCTCCCAGTTTCAGATTGCAGGAAAGAGAAAGCGGTGACCAGTCGCCGCACTCCAAATCTTTGGCCCTATACCATCAACTGCGGCTGTGACTTCGGATCGTCACCGAACCAACCGCGTTTTTTACCAGCATCCACCAAACGAACGGGCGGACGAACGACGAGCAGGGTCGCCAGCAAAATGAAGAGGATGCCTGCCACAGCCAGCGGACGACGCATGTCGGCAATCACGTACACGCCGCCTTCCCCCGGACGAATGATCTCCGTCGAAGCGACGGGCAATCCGTATTGCTTGGCCAGTTTCACTGCGTTGATCATGTTAATGACGGGCACTCCTGACGAGAGGAAACGCGTAGCCACACAATCCGATGCCGTGGCGGCAGTCGATTCACCGGTGGGGTCTTCTTCACTTGGAACTGCCGCAGAGACTGTTCCGGCGCGACCAAGACTCAACAGATTGCGTGGATGCAATGCCGACATCGGATGAATCACGCCCTCCCCCAACACATCGTTACCGACCGTACCGCCGATCGAAGCATCACCGCCACCGACATTGATGTAACAAGCAAACGTTTCATCTTCAACGGCTTGCGAATACAACAGCATCCGGCGCTCGATCGCATCAGCATCGCTAGCACTGTCCATCAACGGCAGACCACTGCGAATGATCGACGCCTCGAGAATCTCACGCGTGTCGTCGCTCATGCCGGCTGCGCGGTCTTGAAAACCGCCACGAGACACCATTTCGCTGCGATGGCGAATGATGCCTTGGTCGAATAGCAGTTTTTCCATGTCAGGCCACATCAAGTCGGGCGAGTTGGCTCCGAATTGGCTCGAAGCCACACTGCTGATGATGACGGGGCGTAAATCCAACGCTTCGGCTGCTGAATAGACAGCGATATTCAAAGCGGGGAACGACCCTGTGCATCCGATCGCAATCCGGTCACCCGGTCGCACACCCGCTTCGATCAGTAGACGCATCGCCACGGCGGCAAAGTTCGGATTGACACTTGTCAGTTTCGCATCGAGGTGTCCAGGCAAACTCGTCACCAACGACATCGAGGGGCCCACCATGCCGGTATCAGCGGGGTCATGAATATCGAGCATGGCGTGACCGAGCATGACGCGTTTGCAATGAATGGCTTCAAAGGCAGCATCGGCTTGCTCAGACGCTCGCAGCATCCGATCTTCGAGATCAGGGATTCGCATCGCCGTCCCCGCCCAGTCTTCAAGGGCATTCCAACGACTCGGTGCGTGACGCAGGGCGACCACCACGATCACTGACAGAGTTGCTAAAAACAACAGCGAAGCCGAAGAGATTTTCTGCGGCCGATAGTACAGCTTTTTCATATTCCGTTTTTTGTTAACTCAATCAACTATGCGAGATGCGTGACACCAATCGCGACCAAAGTGAGATGGACCAAAGCTGTCGCAATCACCAGTGGTGAGAGCGTTTGCACAACACCGCTGCGGGCGATCCACAGCGCGACCAAACCAGGGATCACAAAACCAATCACAGTCATGTTTTGCATCCACGCCAACGAGTCGTTAGCCGCAACCGCCTCGCCACCGGCCAACGACATACTCACACCAGGCCAAATCATCTCTAGCAGCGCCCGAAGCGTCGCGGCTACTGCGAACCCGAACACCATCGTCAATACCACCCGGCGTCGACCGAACAGGATCGCATAACGATCGACTTCGTGAACCAACCAAGCCGTTAACAAAGCGGCAATGATCGTCGCGATAATAGTGAGTGGTTGATCAAACGATAAGGCTAAATAGCCTGGCACGATCATTCCACCCACACTCAAACCGAACGCCTCGGTAAACAACAAACTGACGATCAAGCCAATGCCGATCGACAACGCAAGCCATTCCATCTCAGACCATCTCCAACACACGAGCAGGTGCCGACTTGGGAAGTTCGAATCGGTCCCATCCCTCTTTATTTGCAAAGTAATCTGCTAGTGCCATCCCCGGGCCGGCAATATTGCCAACCCCCATTAGCAGCATTCCTGATGTTTCATTGGGTGCAACGCTCGCCGTCAGTGCCGTCACACTCTCAGCCCGGTGCGATTCACCTTCTGATTTCCAAGACGCGACGACTTCACCGTTTTTCACCGACGCAATAGGTTGTCGCTCACGCTTCTTGGTTGCCTGTTCGGCAGCGAACGATTCCAACAGCATTGTCACGACTTCGTCGCCGGTGGCGTTGCCCAAGCAGAATATTCGGTTCTGGTCGATGCCACCCTTGAGCAGACGACGCAAGAATACGTCAGTACCCGAACCAATGATCACAACGCGGTCGTACATCCGCCAATGCACACATGCGTCCGCCATCGTCACCGAGCGGTCGATGCGGTCAACTCGGCAGTTCATCACCAACACCCGGCGGGTGACATCTGGGAAGTATTCGTAAGCGGCGTCCCAAATGCGAGTCGTCGATTCGGGATCATTCGCAGCGAAAGCGTTCACGAAGTGCCACGAATCACCGCGAACGGTTTGCTGATGCACCCGCATCGCACCTGGATCGGGTTCCGCCGCCCACATGCCTTGCAACGCCACGTCGCGAGCCACGCCCATTTGCTCGCAAACGGCCAGCGACAAGGCCACGTTCTCGGCATGTTCGAGGTACGAAAACTGAGCCAGTTCTTCCGGCGTGATTGCGGCCGAGTCCGCAGCCGTGATGTTCTTCAATGTCGTGCCACGATCCGCACAAGCGGCGTTCATGACTTCCAACGAATCGTTGCGATCTTCCGCCGTCAACAATGTTCCACCGACAGGCACCGTTGCCGACAAAGCCCGGGCAACATCCAACCGAGTCGGCCCCATCACGTCGAGATGGTCCGCCCGAGCGTTGGTAATCACACCGTGCGTGGACCGTACCAATTTGAGTTCACAAACGGACTGCAACAACGGCTGCAATGCCATACATTCGATCACAAGTGCCTCAGCACCTTCGGCGACGGCTGTTTTGACGATCCGTTTTTGCTCGATCACGTTGGCGCGATCGGGGCGGAAAATCGGCAGCTCGCGACCATCATCAAAGATCATCCGAGCCAGCGTACCGGTCGTTTTCGCGCAGGTACGAATGCCGCCTGCACGAAGCCCAGCAGCGATTAAACGCGTCACCGAGGACTTGCCACGGGTGCCATTGACGTGAATTCGATAGGGAATTTTATTGAGCTGGCGACGATACCACCAAGCTTCAGCGAGTGCTACAAAACCAACGATGGCGGCAACTGCCACCAATGCTACCAAGCCGTTCACAGACGGTTCTCTTTCAAACTAAAGGAGAAACTAACACGTTCGATTCATGCCAACATTGGCATCGGGGGAAGAGCGAACGAATTTGCGCGACAGATTCCAGTGATCACGCTGCAATCCAACAGCGAATCGATGATGAAGGGTGAATGGTGGCGACCTAGAGTCTCGTGGTTTCGCTCTAACGGTTCCACGATCCGACACCCGATAAAGATATGAGTGTGGTGGGGAACTGATCTGCGGTGAACCGAACCGAGTTAGGGGCGTCTCATTTTGCTGGGAAAAGGATCGACGAACTGAGTCAGCAACGTTCAGTAGGTGTTCGTCGACAACGCGAGAATTATTCTCTCTGTTCGGCTGGAGTAAAGACCGATCTCGAAAAATTCTTTCTCTTACTGGCAAAGCAGCTTGGGTCGCCTTTATATCGTCGCAGTGGACGCTCAGCGATCATTGCAAAAGTCAGTTCATCTTGACGAAATGGCGGAATTCCGTTCGCCAGCAGCGGTTTTGCGCTACAATCGACAAACTCATGGGATGGCTGGCAGCTCACCCGTTTCTGAGCGTCGCCACGAAGATACCCACGACGACGTGCGGCAAAAAAGTCTGCTCCGCCCAACCGCTCGTGATCGCTCCTCGCCTTTCTACAATCACATTTGCTAACCAACGTACCTGCCCCCACGCGCTCACCTGCATGTCTGAACCTCGTCGGATTGAACCTGTGATTCGTTTTTGCGCCGTGATCTCGCGGCATCCCGAGGCTCATGCTTGGGCGACCCGGCGACTGCAGGAGCAATGGGGCGAGTCTGCCGAAGTGTCCACACCAGCAGATTTCACCGCTGGCGGGTTTTACGACGAAGAGATGGGCAGGGGGCTGAGCAAGGTGCTCGTCGCAGCGGAAGCCTTCGCCGATCCCGCTGGCCTTGCCGATTGGAAAGTCGCCACCAACGCTTGGGAACTTGAGTACGCCGAAATCAGCAATCATGACGAACCCCGACCGCTAAATCTCGACCCCGGATACATCACGCAAGCCAAATTGGTGTTGGCGACGATTAAGGATCGCGATCATCGCTTGTACTTGCGCGACGGGATTTTCGCCGAAGTGACACTGAATTATACCGGTGGCCGCTGGGCACATCATCGGTGGAGCTATCCTGACTACCGCACCGATCACGTCGCGGCCTTCGCAATGGCCTGTCGCCAACGATTGCGGGATTATCTGTTGCAAACCAATGGTTTTCGCCGCGGGTAGCAGACATGCGGTCGATCTGCAAACCCGATGAATTTGTCTTTGCGCCCAATTTGTCGCTACACTGTGCGGCTTTCCTCCTACCTCTGCACTGGATCTTGCGTGCCCCCATCGTCATCTCATTCATCCGATTCGCTAAATCGTGGGCAGACGCCGAGCGACGCTCTAAGATTGATTTTCATGCGACATGCCAAAAGTGATTGGTCGGAGGAAAACCTTTCTGATCACGATCGCCCGCTGAACGATCGTGGTTTGCGAGACACGCCCACGATGGCCCGCTGGATCGCGGAATCAGGTTTCCTGCCTGACCTGATTCTGTGTTCTTCCGCGACTCGCACGCAGCAGACCTCGATGATGATGCAGTCCTACTGGAAAAACACCGGGCGTGAGCCAGCCCAGGTGTTGGTGGTCGACGAGCTGTATCTAGCGACTGCCAAAACAATTTTTCAAACCATGCAAACGATTGATCATCGACACCCCACCGCGAGCACCGTGATGCTGCTCGGCCATAATCCAGGGATCAGCCACGCGACCGCAGAACTGGTCGGGTATCCCATCGAATTGTCTACCGCAGCAGTCGTCATCGTGCGGTGTGACGTATCAAGTTGGTCGCAACCATTGTCCAGCGAAAACACCGAACTGATTGGCGAAATGAAACCCAAATCGCTCGTTGGTAAAAATTAATAACGCGATGAATTTTGTTCTAATTGTATTAGCAATCATCGCTCACTTTGGCTTGCGGCTGACATTCTACAATCGTCTGAATTCGCTCGGTTGGCGAAGGCGGACGATCAAACTCATCGAAAAGATCGCGTTCGCTGAAACGTGGCTAACCCCACTATGGATCGTCGCAACTTGGTTTGAAACGCTACAAGGTATCGGACAGGGAACCCGCGAGATTGGCGATTTGTCCGGGTGGCTGCTGGTCTATGGCGGGCTCTGCTTGCTTGCTGGTGGTTGTTTCTTCCTACTGTGGTTGCTGTGGCGTCCGCTATTTCGTGTGCAGCATGCGATGGTGAAACGTACGACGGAGCTTCATCGAGCGACTCCACAAGATGTCGCACGTTTCGCGCGGACGAGCAAGTGTCGACGAGCCGCGAGTATTCCCGGCAATCAACTGTTTGATCTCGCGATTGAGCATATCGTCGTGCCGCTTGCGAACCTGCCTGAATCCCTCATCGGATATCGCATCGCGCATCTGTCGGACATTCATTTAACCGGCCAGATGCAACCCGAGTACATCGCTGGTGTGATTGAACGAGCACTCGTATGGAGTCCCGAGATATTCACTTTGACGGGCGATATTGTCGACGTGCAAGAGTGCGTGTCGTGGTTACCAGAACTGTTTGCACCGGCACGGGCACGAGACGGCAGTTACTTCATTCTAGGTAATCACGACACACGCGTTGCCAATCCATCGGAGGTCCGACGACAAATGTCAGTCGCAGGCTGGACGGACTTGGGTGGTCGTTGTGAAGTGCATTCGCTACGTGATCAGAATGTACTGCTGATGGGAAACGAGTGGCCTTGGTTTGGTCGACCGAGCGGAGACGATTTAGCAGCGGCAACCACCGACCCCTCAGGCAACGCGTTGACGATTTGTTTGAGCCACAGTCCCGACCAATTCGATTGGGCTCGCTACCACGACGTCGACTTCCTGATGTGCGGTCATACCCATGGCGGGCAGGGTCGGTTGCCATTGATCGGTCCGATCCTCAGCCCGAGTTGGCATGGCAGCCGCTGGGCCTCGGGCGATTTCTATCGCGATCCGACCACAATGCACGTATCGCGTGGATTAGGTGGCGTGCACTTGCTGCGCATCCATTGCCGCCCCGAGCTGTCGTTGATCACGTTGCAAAAGCAGATGTCAAAGTAAAGTGGTATTTAACAGCAGGCTCGGTTTGAAATTGTTGCAATCACAATTGCCAACCACTAAACTCAAGCCTCAGCCCGAAACCAGCGGGCATTCCAACTCCTTAATCCAACAGGATCGTCGACATGGGCTTACTTGATTCTCTCTTCGGTGGCATGGAGAGTTCGACCAAATTAACTTCACCAGAATCCTTCGCTGGCATCCTGCTCGCTGCCAGTGGATGTGATGGACACGTCGCCGATGACGAGATTCAAAACTTAGTCACCTGTTTGGTAAGGATGAAATTGTACGAACGCTACACGAGCAAACAGTTCAACCAAATGTTAAACAAGCTCTATGGCACAATGAAGAAGAAGGGTGTCGATGCTTTGTTAAAACAATGCGTCGAAACACTACCGGAAACGCTGCGTTTGCCTGTTTTTACCAACGCGGTTGACATCGTTCTGGCTGATGGTGTGGTCGAACCAGACGAGAAAGAGTTCATCGAAAAACTGACTCACATGCTGCAGATCGACGGTGCGAAAGCCAAGATGATCGCCAGCGTGATGGTCGCGAAAAACAAAGGCTAATATCGCGATCAACATCGCTTTCCATTTTCAAAACAATCATTCATTTGGAATCGTTATGTCAATTTTTGATGAAGTTCTCGAAGACGGTCAGTTTCAAGAAAAAGCCTTCGGCCCACACGAAGGTTTTGCCGGAGTCTTGCTCGCCTCCACTGCATGCGATGGCCACATTGCCGACGAAGAAGTCCAGGGGTTGTTCACCATCCTGACACGCATGCGTCTTTACCAACACGTCACTCCGAACACGTTTAACTCCATGTTTGATCGGTTGTTGGGATTGCTCAAACGCCAAGGACCAGAAGCCCTCGTCGATAAGTGTGCGCCCGCCGTGCCTCCGGAACTTCGTGAGACCGCGTTCATCAACGCTTGCGACATCGTGCTCGCCGACGGAGTTCTTGAACCTGACGAAAAAGAGTTCATTGGATCACTGATGACGAAACTCGAAGTCAGCGAAGCACGCGCGAAAGACATCGCGAAAGTGATGATCTACAAGAACCAAGGCTGATCGATCGCTACGGCAGCGAATAAATCTTCAGATCGTCGACAACCGCGCTGTGCGGTACGGCGATCCGAAGCATTCGCTTCGTCGGGTGAGTCCTACTGTTCGTTCTCCAGCCGTTGCCAATCTCGTCGGTCACGTCCTGCGATTCGTTGCGATCAAAATTGTCTTCAAAAATCAATGTGCGAACATCGTCCGCGACAAGGGTCGACGAGATCTCAATCGAATTGAATAACACGATGGCAGTGAGGCGATGGTTCATGACTTGGAATCCTGCAGTTCTTTGGACAGTCGAGGTGACGAATGGCCTTGTTCACGGATCTCAGACAACAATTTCTTTAGCTCCGCAACTTTTGCGGGATGTTTGTCAGCAAGGTTGTATCGTTGTCCCAGATCCTCCTTGAGATTGTATAGCTCAACGGCCTGGCGATCATCGGCAGGGTAGTTGTGTCGCTGCTCCCACTCGGCATTACGTGCCGATACATATCCATTTTTCGCGTCAATCAACAGCCAGTCTCCATGCCGAATGGCATATTGATTTTTATTAGTGTTGTGAATGTGTGTTTGGCGAACCGATTGAACTTCGCCACGCAGCAGTGGAGTGAGGTTATGTGAATCCTCGGCGGCGTCGGTGGGTAGTTCAACACCGAGGATATTCGCAAACGTCGCCATCAAATCAATTTGGCTGACGAGCGCCTTGGATACCGAGCCACCCCTGATCACGCCAGGCCATTTGATCATGTACGGCACGTGATGGCCACCTTCGTAGATATCTCGTTTGAGGCCTCGGAGCGGCTCAGCGGACCAGTGACCAAAATTCTCGTCACGTGCGTACGCGTATTTCTCTGGACCGTTGTCCGCCGTGAACACCACGATGGTATGGTCGGCTTGGCCACTGGTTTCGAGCGCCTGCAAGAGGCGACCACACGCGTGATCGGTTTCGACCACAAAATCACCAGACGGCCCGGCTTGCGATTTTCCGTCGAACTCATCGTTGGGGATGATCGGCGCATGCGGTGAGGGGAACGCGAAATACAGAAAAAACGGTTTGTCTGTTTTCGCTTGTGCTTCAATGAATTCCACACCCCGTTGTGTGGTCGTTGGGATGTTTTGATAGGGCTCCCAATCGTCGACCATCGGCCCGGGACGGCATTCCCAATTGCCTTCTTTGATCGCTTTCCACTTCGAGGTATCCATCATCATATTGGGTGGACGTACCACGTGATCATCTTCGATCCAGCAATACGGAGGAAAGTTGATCACCGTATCACCGAAATAATGATCGAACCCGTGAGCCAGCGGTCCGTCCGGGATTGACTGCGACCAATCAAACGCCTCGGGCCCCCACGCAGCATTTCGACCCGTGCCAATGCGTTTAGCACCGGGTTTGCGAATAGCATCCCAATCCCAACCCAGGTGCCACTTGCCAATGGCGGTGGTGTGGTAGCCGTTCTGCTTGAGCATTTCTGGAAGTGTCAAACGCTCGGGCCTGAAGACAGAACCACCAAACGCGTTGACGATACCATGGAAATCTCGCCAGTGATGTCGGCCCGTTAGCAGTGCGTACCGGCTCGGTGAGCAAATTCCGGAGGACGAATGCCCGTCGGTAAACCGCATCCCCTCGCTGGCGAGTCGATTCAAGTGTGGCGTTGGTATTTTTGAATTTTCGTTGTAGCAGCCCAAATCGCCGAACCCGAGATCATCGGCATAGAGAATCAGAATATTAGGCTTGACTGGTGCAGACACCGTATCAGCGGCATGAGAGTCGTCGACTAAAGCCGTGCTGCTGAGGGCCAAGGCAAGCCAACATGACAAGAGAGATTTTAGATACATGAGATTTTTCGTGGGGAATTTGTATCGATTGATTATTCGGCGTCTCTATCATAGCCCGATGCCGGTCGAGTCGTTAACGTCGGCTGATTAGAATACGCGTTCAGTTGAATCCACCCCTCCTTTCGTTTGGAACTCCTATGACTTTGCGTCGCTCCCGATCCGTTTGCCGTTTCGCTCAGCCAACATGTTTGTGGCATCACGGCATCTCAATCCTGTTGCTCGCGGCGTCGTTCGCATTCGCTGTACCGACGCTCCGCGCCGAAGGCCCCGCCTTGCCTGAGCAAGTCGATCCGCAGCAAAAGAACTGGTATGAAAAATATAAGAAGCAAGAAAACGTTCCCAAACCAGCCGACATGTTGCTCAACACGGACGCCGAACCGGAGTTGAGCGAAGGGTTCACACCGCTGTTTAACGGCAAGGATTTGACGGGATGGTCGCTCAAGGGTGGTACGTGTGATTTCCAAGCGCACGACGACACGATTGTCGGAACGTGTGTTGCTGGTTCAGATAGCACCTATTTGTCAACTGACCGCGACGACTTTAGCGACTTCATCTTTACCTGCGACATCAAATGGGAAGTCGACGGGAACTCTGGCGTGATGTTTCGTGCCCAGTCGAAACCAAAAAGCGAGCGTGAACTCGTGTTTGGCCCGCAAGTGGAGATGGAAGGCACGTCGGGTGACCGCGGTTGGTCGGGAGGCATTTACGGACAAAGCTGCGGCGGTTACTTCTACCCGCTGTGGCTAAAGGATCACAAAACCGTCCGCGCGGCGATCAAGAAAGATGATTGGAATCGCATCACCGTACAGGCTCAAGGCAACGTCGTGAAGACGTGGGTCAACGGCATCCCTGCAGCCCACTGGATCGACGATGGCACGTACGCGAAGGGATTTTTTGGATTGCAAATTCACAAAGGCAAGAAAGGCAAAGTCCATTTCGCCAACATCCGCGTGAAAGAATTGCCGAAGGATTAAGGATCAATATCTATGGAATCGTATTCGTCGGTGCTGCCACTGGATTTTCGTTTGAGTTTGGCTCGTTGGCGTTTGTAGCTTGTCTCTGCGCGCTGGTACTCGGCGGCTTTGGCGTTCGTGTGAATGATGCCAAAGACGCCGAACGCCATGAATAGCAAACCGAAAACTGGAAACAACCCCGCGCCACCAAACGGGCTGTTCGACGTGATCCCAAAGGCCATGATCGTCCAGAAACCACCGAAACAGACGACAATAATTCCGCCGATCGTTGAACTCATACTGTTGGGCACCCGCTTCCGACCGTCTTGGTCGGAAATCATCAGGTCTTGCCGACGGCGATCCCAATTTCGATCGAGGTCGGCGAGTTCCTGTTGAGCCGCCAACCGTGAGACTTGCTCGCTCAGGTTTTCGGTCGTTTGATTGAGCTTGTCAATCGCCTCGGTGAACGACACTCCGCTCTCGCGATGGACCGCGAGTTGGGTGTGGCAATGGTTGCATTTGACATAGTTCGCACTGCTCGGCACTTTCAGCGGAGCGCCGCACGAATTACAGAGCAGAGATTCCAAGGCAGCCATAATGTCAGCCAACGAGGTTAAAAGTGGTAGTAGCCTTCCAGCCGGTCAATGTGAACGTGGGATCGATTGCCAGCCTGCCGATAATAACATGACAGGCTGGAAGCCAATCCCACGTGTTGCTTACGAACCCGCTTTAGGCAGATCGGAGTGCGCATTCGGGCCGAAGTAACGCAGACCAACGAGCGGTTCACTGCCGGTGTTTTCGATCTCGACGCCATTGGTGGCGGCCACGTGCGAGATGAACACTTCATCGGTCGTGTTCTCACCGAAGCGAATCATGGCGGGTGTTTGCAGGTCCATGTTGCCCATCCGTCCGCGACCTTGGACCGTGATCCAACTGCTCGTCGCTCCGTCTTTGAGCATACACTTAGCACCAGGCTGGATCGTCAACTCTTTGGCACTGAAGAGCTGCTCTCCATCGACAGTTCCGTACACGATCCACAAATCCTCGTAGCCATCACCGCTGCGTTTTTCATCGCGAACAGGTTCGAGATAGTTGCTGTTTTTGAAATGGGTGTCCACGTTCTTATCCCAGTCCAATTGACCAACGATGAAATCGAGATCCTGGTGTTTTTCTTCGGGCATGTCTTTGACCAGCAGTGACCACGGTACGTAGCGGCCTTCGACGATAGACTGATACATGCCGAAAACATCGCTGCCCCATTGGGGTTCGTACGTGCAGAGCGAACCTGGTGCGTGCAAGACGCCGGGCGGGATCAACCATCCCGTGCCCCGTTTGAGCCGGTAGGCGCGGCTGAGGTCGAGGATGCCGTTATCCCCGGCGTTCCAGTTTTCTAAGCAGCGGCGCACATCTGCGGGCTGCGTGCCGGGTTCGAGACCCATGAACGTGTAAGCGAAATTGTTATCGACGTTGTTGAGTTGCGGAGGGAAGTAGTAACTTTCCGGCTTACCCTCTTGGCCCACGAGTTTCGCATCTTCGAATGACTGGTGCATGTGATGCGGGATTGGCCCCATGTTGTCGAAAAACTTCGAGTACACTGGCCAGCGATCGTATTTGTCGAAAATCGGTGCACCGACGAGATCCGTACCTCGTTCGGCGACGGCATCCTTGAGGAGAAACTTCTGGCCTTCAAACAGGCAAAAGCTCAAACCTTCGTGCCACACGCGGCCTTCATTGGCGGCTTCCGTGGTGCTGCCGAACCAACGTTCGTCGATGCCTCCACGATCGGCACCAAACCGGTAATAATCACCAGGGTGCAATTTGATCCGACGGCCGGGATGCAAAAATGAGCGTGGGACCCAGGTGGGCGTTAATCGCAACAATCCCTGGCCCGCATCGAGGGCCGAATCGAGTAATCTGGAGACACTGTCGCCTTGAACGAGTCCTTCGTCTAATTTCACGTTGCTCATCGGGGTGGGTTCCGCTTACGAATTTGCCAGAAAGGAGGGGAGTTTCAGACCGGTGTGGATGACCAGCGGTCTATAGGATAGACCGATCGGTGCTCTCCGCACTAGAACCCTTCAATTTGCTCCTACCACGTATTTTTCCTTCTAACCTTTCGTTGATATTTATGCCGACTGAATCCATTGTTTTGCGTACTACCGAGGACCGCGAGGAACGCATCGAGTGGGACGCGTCGAGTCCACTGCACCTGACGATCGAGACCCGGGTCGGCGAGTTGACGATCCGCCGGGGCGTGTTTCGCGGCGGCGTCAGCGAGGGTGTGGAAATCATTCGCTTGGCCAATGCTCGCATGCACGTCGATGTTCTGCCCTCCCGCGGCATGTCGATTTGGCGGATGCAAGCGGGCGGCGTGCGGTACCAGTGGCAGTCGCCTGTTGTCGGTCCGGTCCATCCGAACTATGTCGACCTCAATGAACCAAGCGGGCTGGGGTGGTTGTCAGGTTTTGACGAACTCGTCGTGCGGTGTGGTTTGGAAAGCAACGGTGCACCGCAGCATGACGAGTCTGGTCGGTTGGTTTATCCGTTGCACGGGCATATCGCCAACACGCCCGCCGATGCGATTTCAGTCGAGTTCGATGAAGCGTCTGGACGGATCGAACTGGTCGCCGAAACGATTGAAGCCCGATTGTTTTTCAAACGATTGCGAATGCGAACTCGCGTACGAATCCACGCCGACCGCGATGATGTTGAATTGCTCGATGATGTGACCAACGAATTGTCGACGCCAACGACGATGCAGTTGCTCTATCACATCAACATCGGGCCGCCTGTGCTCGGCAAAGGATCGACGTTGAGCGTCGCGATCGATGAGTTGGCACCGCGTGATCCCCACGCAGCCAGCGAGATCGAGCAATGGAATCAATTCGACGAACCGACATCGGGCTATCAAGAACGCGTTTATTTTGCTCGCCCAGTTAGTGACGATTCAGGACTTGCTCACGCGGTGTTGGCCGATGCCAAGCGGGAACGAGGATTGGCCGTGCATTTCAAAACGTCCACTTTGCCGTGGTTCATATTATGGAAAAACAGTGGCGACATCGCTGACGGTTATGTCGCGGGGTTGGAACCAGCGACAAACTTCCCCAACCCACGTGGTTTTGAACAGCAACATAATCGCGTCGTCTCGCTCGATGGTGGGAAGACAGCATCGTTCCGCGTCACGCTGTCGCCGCTCTCGTCGCGTGAGTCGGTGCAGCAAGCCACCGATGTGATTCGCAAGATCAATGATGATCAATCCATCTCGGTCAACGTCTCTCGCACACCGCGATCGGATTGGAGCACTGCATGAGCGAGTTTGAACATCTCGGTCCCTACAAAACTGGCAAGATCATCGGTCGCGGTGGCATGGGCTCGGTGTACGAAGCCACTCATGTCACCTCGGGTGAACAGGTCGCTGTCAAACTGATCGCTCAGCATGTTGCCGACGACATGCGATTTCGTCGCCGTTTTGATGCTGAGATTGAAACGCTTCGGCGTCTGCGGCACCCCGGCATCGTGCGTTTGATTGGCTACGGCGAAGAGGAAGGACGGCTGTTTTATGCAATGGAATTGGTACACGGTGAATCGCTGCAACAACGCATCCGCGATGTCAAACGCATGGGTTGGTTGCCAGCGGTCGATATCGCCATTCAAATCACCGCAGCACTTAAACATGCCCATGACATCGGCGTGATTCATCGCGACCTCAAGCCTGCGAATTTACTGCTGACCGAGAACAACGAAGTCAAACTAGTCGATTTTGGGATCGCAAAACTGTTCGGATATGGCGATCAAACGCTGGCCGGCTCGGTGCTCGGCACTGCCGACTACATGGCTCCCGAACAAGCCGGCGAGGGACCGATCACCGCACGCACGGACCTGTATGCGTTGGGCAGCGTGATGTACGCGATGATGGCGGGACGTTCACCGTTTGCGGGAAAGAAACTGACGCAAGTGATCGAGGCGCTGAAACGCGACCGCGCCGTGCCGCTGGAATTAATCAACCCCGACATCCCTCAGGAAGTTGTCGAGATCGTTCATCATTTACTCGAAAAAGATCCCAACAAACGACCGCCGACAGCGCTTTCGGTCAGCAAACGACTCAAGGCGACTCGCGCGGGTTTGCAGCGGGAGCGAACGGTGACTTTGGAGAACGAGCTTACCGCCAGCGGCACTCCTGAACGCGACAACAGCTTAGAGGACACCGACACGCAGAATTCGCAGCTCACCGATCTTTCGCGACTGGAAAATCCAGGAGCGGCAACCGCCGCTGGCAGCGACCGTGAGAAAACGGATCCGAATCAACCGTCATTGCATCGGCGTTCAGCGGCTGGCTCCGCGAGCATTGCAGACATGGCGACGGCGGCGACGGACGGGCCCGTGAGTCACAAATCGTTACGCTCCGACGCCAGTATCCATTCGCTCGACTTTGAAACAGAATCTCCGCTGGTCGCACCCACAACATTCAAAACGGTGGAATCCGACGAAGCCCAAGATGGCATATTCGGGCGTCAAGCAACCACAACGCCAGCCCATCACTGGCTGCAAATCGCGTCAATCGCAGGCATGCTCGCGATTCTTGCGGGTGGGGTTTATCTGTTCGTACGGGCCGCGCGGACGCCGCCCGCCGACGCCATGTTTGCCACCTTACAGACGGCTGAACAAGATGGCGAACTGACGCTTAACGAATCGCTGCTGGAACGATTCCTAGTCTATTACCCTGACGATAAGAACGCCGAGCAAGTCAAACGATGGCAGCAACAAGCAGAACTCCAACGCACGATCAAGCGAATGGTCTCTCGCGCTCAAAGGATCGGCGGCATCTCCAAACTCGATCCAGCCGCACAAGGATTTTACCAGGCGATGCAGTTGCGTGACTCATCCAGTACCGAAGCGGAAAACCACCTGCGTGCCTGGTTAGATGTTTTCGCGGTCGATCAATCAGCCGCTGAGCCGCCCGTCATCGAACCGGTTTCTATGTCGCTCCTGACTCGACTCGCCCAGCAAGAGCTCCAGCGATTACAATCCAATGATGTCGTCCCGCTAGAAAAAGATTTGCGCGTCGAACGACTACAAGAACGTATTGCCGCAAGCGAACAGATGGATGACGAAACACGAGCGAATCTACTGCGTGGCCTGATTCGCCTCTACGGCAAAGACGCTTGGGCACGCCCCGCGGTCGATCGCGCCGCCGCGATGCTGGCTGCTCCGGCGAATCCAAAACTCGAAGATGCAAAGTAGCCGAACGTTTCAAGATAGACCACCTTCCTCCTCAGCACGTCCTCACGATGAAACCCACCACGACTCGACGAAATTTTCTCACCGCATCTGCCTGCGCAGGCCTGGCCACCGCCACGCTGCAACCCTCGCATGCTTGGTCGGCTGACAACGATCCACAGAAAAAACTGCCCCTCAAACTCGCGCTCAACACCAGCACGATCCGTGGCCAAGAACTCAGTGTGCCTGAACAAATACGGGTCACCGCCGACGCGGGGTACGACGCCATCGAACCTTGGATTCGCGATCTCCGCAGTTATGTCGAAGACGGCGGCAAACTTGCCGATCTCCGCAGCCAACTTGACGACGCTGGCATCACGATCGCCGGTGCGATTGGGTTCGCCAAATGGATCGTCAATGACGATGCCCAACGTATCGCCGGACTTGACGAAGCTCGTCGCGATATGGAAATGGTCCGCACACTCGGCGGCACCTGCATGGCCGCGCCACCCATCGGTGCGCACACGCCGAAAGACATTGAGAGTTCAGGTCCGATTCCTTTGGAAGTCGTCGCTGAGCGTTATCGTGATTTGCTCAATGTGGGAGATGAAATGGGGGTCACTCCACTGCTGGAACTTTGGGGTTTCTCTCCAACAATCAGCCGACTCGGTGAACTTGCCTACGTCTCAACTGCCGCCGCACATCCGCGTGCCGCCGTTCTGCCGGATTTTTATCACATCTACAAAGGCGGCAATCAGATGGAATCACTCGGCATGATCGAAGCTTCGCGGATGCCGCTGTTCCATATCAACGACTATCCTGACGAGCCAGCTCAGTCAGTGATCGCGGACAAAGATCGCGTGTTCCCAGGCGATGGCGTCTGTCCGCTGGTCGACACGATCGCAATGTTGATTCGCAATGGATTTACGGGCACGTTCTCGCTCGAACTATTTAATCCGACTTACTGGCAGCGACCTGCCGCTGAAGTCGCTCGCGAAGGCTATCAAAAATCACGAGCTGTGATCGAGCAAGCGATGCGGGTTTGATTGGTTTTCCGAGCCGATTGCCTCGGGCTGTGATTGATGGTAGCGGAACTCGTCAAGAGTTTCGGCAGCCTGAAGACGTCCACTCAAATGCCGAAAGTCTTGACGACTTCCGCTACGGCTTCACTTCACAACCATCACATCAACAACTCTTTCACCACGTTTCCATGCACATCCGTCAAACGGTAATCACGGCCTTGGAAACGGTACGTTAACCGCTCGTGATCCAAGCCGAGTTGATGCAGGATCGTCGCTTGCAAATCATGCACATGCACTGGATTTTCGGCTACGGTAAAGCCGAGTTCATCTGACACACCGTATTCGAAACCGCCTTTGACGCCGCCGCCCGCCATCCACATTGTGAACGCATCTGGGTAGTGATCGCGACCAAGCACGTTGCTGCCCGCCGTCCGCCCTTCACGAAACGGTGTCCGTCCAAACTCACCGCCCCACACGATCAGCGTGTCATCGAGCAAGCCGCGTTGTTTCAAATCTCGAATCAATGCCGCGATCGGTTTGTCCATCGTCGCGCACTTGCGAGTCAATCCGTCCGTGATACCTTCATTCGGATTCGTCCCATGGAAATCCCAACCCCAGTCAAACAACTGCACAAACCGCACGCCTGATTCAACCAATCGACGAGCCAGCAAGCAATTGTTCGCCAAGCTCGATGCCCCCGGCATGGCACCATAGTCATCGAGTGTTTGTTGTGACTCTTGCGTGATGTCCATCACTTCGGGGACTGACGCCTGCATGCGAAACGCCAACTCATATTGTGCGATCCGAGTTCGCGTTTCGGGATGCCCCATCTCAGCGGCCTGCATGTTGTTGAGATCTCGCAGTGCGTCCAGACTGCTCCGACGTAGTTCGCGTTGCATTCCTGGCGGATCGGACGAGTACAACACTGGATCGCCTTTCGATCGGCACTGCACCCCTTGATAAACCGATGGCGCAAATCCACTGCCGAAAGAATTGCTACCACCGTTGGGCTGCACACCACTGGAGATCAATACCACAAAACCAGGCAAGTTCGCGTTCTCGCTGCCCAGTCCATAGGTCACCCACGATCCCATCGACGGACGTCCCGAACGCGGCGATCCAGTGAACACCAACAACTCCGCTGGTGCGTGATTGAATTGATCAGTGTGCATGGAATGCACCACGCACATTTCATCGGCAATGTCATGAAAATGCGGAATCGCGTCCGACATCCACATGCCGTTTTGGCCAACTCGCGACCATTTCCGTGGCGACCCCATTAGCTTTGGCACTCCAGAAGTGAAGGCAAACTCGCGACCTGCTAAAAACGAATTTGGTACGTCTTGTGCGTCGCGTGCAACCAACTCCGGTTTGCGATCGAACATGTCAAGGTTCGGCGGCGATCCCGTCATGTGCAAGTAAATCACCCGCTTGGCCTGCGGTTGGAAGTGCGGTGGTTGCACCGCCAGCGGATTGTCCGCCGAGCGTTCCGCCGCCGATTCATGGGCCAACATCCCCGTCAGCGCGATCGCGCCCAATCCCGCAGTCGATTGCTGCAAGAAATGACGGCGGGTTTGAAGTTGTATTTGTTTCAGTCGTGGATTCATGGTTTATCGCTTCATCAACGTTTCGTCGAGATTCAAAATCACATTACTAATCACCGTCCAAGCCGCCAATGATTCGATCGTCACCTTTGACGACAAATCAGCGGGCATTGGGCCGAGTGGGTTGGTCGCCAT
>JBGSMN010000254.1:0-12963 GCA_041740155.1 Rhodopirellula sp. | reverse complement strand
ACGGCTTGGCGGACACCAGAACCGCAAGCACGATCATCTACCTGGATGGCAAACAATTTGGCGGGGTTGGACCGATCTGCAGGCGATGGTTGCGGGAGTCGAAGCGATGAGAAAATCAAAAAAATGTGGGTAAACCTAAGCTCGGGACAGGTGTACCGTTATGCCAGCGACAATTCATTGGAGCGACGACCGCAACAGCACACGGCGCGGATAAACAACATAAGGTGGAAAGCGGATGGCAGCTATTTCGTGACGGCTGGTGACGAGGGCGATTTTCGCCTGGTCATCTGGGATCGCACTGGGCAGCCGATGAAAACACTTACAGGACATTCTCGTGCAGTCACTGCCATCGCGTGGCATCCGGAAAAATCAATTATTGCATCGTATAGTCAGCCGGCCGGGGAGTTAATCATCTGGAATGAAGATGGTTCACAGATCTCATCCCACAAGCGTGCAAACGTCGCATCGCTGAACTGGCGACCCGGCAGCGATGAGCTGTATCTGTGGGGAAACTTCGCGGAAGAAAAGTCAGCAGCACTTGTTTTTGATTTGAATTCGAACGCCATTCGGCCATCAACCTTCCCGATCGTTTCTAACACCATCACTGTCGAATTGAGCCCGGATGGAAATTATGTCGCCGTCGGTCGTGCTGATAATCGACTGCAAGTCTTTGACTTCAACGGTCGCGAACTGGCGACTATCCAGGGGGATTCTCCAGGTGATTGGATGACATATTTCTCATGGAGCCCGGATAGTCAAAAGATTGTATATCCGGCAGGTCCTTCCACCGTTCGCATTGCCGATCTTGACGGCAAGGTTCTGGCAGAGTCCAAGGTTGTCAAACGCAGCACATTTTTGAGTTGGTCCCACGACCGCCAGTTCATCACCACGGCTGGTCCGGACGATCAGATTCGCCGCTGGTCAGCGGATGGTTCTAAAGTGGACGTGTTAAAAGGACATACCGCACGCGTCCGTTCCGTTGCTTGCTCGCCAGTGGATTCGCACCTGGCATCACTGGGTAATGACGGTTTCCTGCGGCTGTGGGATGAGGCCGGACAGCAAATAGCTGAATTCGACGGCTTTCTGATTCGCAACGATGCGATCAGTACCGATTGCAGTCGCGACATCGCCTGGCATCCGTCGGGCAAGTTGATCGCTACTGCGGGAGCCGCGTCCACACTGAAGATCGTCAATCCGGAGAGTGGAGACGTTCGCAGCATTTCAATGCTCGGCCCGGTTCTGTCCGTAGCATGGAATCCCAACGGCACCAAGCTGGCTGTCGGTTGTGAGCCGAATCTCCTGGTATTCTGGGAACCAGACCAGGCCGATCCACGAATCTTTGCAGTGAAGACGCGTCCTGACAGCATCGACTGGAAAACGGATGATGAAGTCCTGATCGCCGGTCAGTCAGCCTGGGCAGTCCCGGTCGATGGCAGTGAACCCCGCGAGCTGAAAGCGACTGGAGTGAAGTCCGACATTCAAGCCAGCCCCGATGGTCAGTGGCTGGCAGTGGCCAGCGACAATGTGGAGTTCCTCACGACAGACGGCGTATCGACCGCATCCTTCGAAAACTCGGACAGCACCGCGGTGTCCGTTGCGTGGTCGCCCGATGGCAAAACGATTGCTGCCACTTACAATGACGCTGCCCTTCGTGTCTGGGACGTGGCGACCGGGAAAGTCTTGTGGCTGGGACTACCCACCAACGATGGGATCGGCGTGACGCTTTCTTCGGACGGAACGTTGCTTTCCGGAGACGCCGCTGATCTTGACGCTTCTCACGTCGCACTGATGCATGTCGACGGCAAACAATTGAAGACGCTGAAGCCTTCTGAGTTCCTGAGGCCAACAGCATCTGATGAAAAGGGCACATCAGCCGAATCGAACGATCCGCCCAGCACAGTCGAAGCCACGCAATGATAGACAAACCACAGTCGACGGAGGTCGTCTTCGCGGAGCTGCACCTTACGTCACGGTGATTGAACCAGTATTGATGGAACCAACGGAATTTAAAGAGACACATGGCCACATCCGTCGAGCAACTGAAAAGCGAATTGCTGCAGCGAGAGTTGTTGACGGACTTAGATCTGCAGTCCGTGGACAGCGACGCAGAGACGGTGGACGGTTATGCCCAGACGTTGGTATCGAGAGGGTTGCTGACGGAGTTTCAGGTGGAGTGCCTGCTGGCGGGGAATGGTGACACGCTGACGCTGGACCGCTATGTGTTGCTGGATCGCATCGGTGCCGGCGGTATGGGACAAGTCTTTCGAGCTCGCCATCGCCGCATGAATCGGATTGTGGCAGTGAAGATTCTGCCACCGAAACTGACACGCAACGCCGACGCCATCGCTCGTTTTCAACGCGAGGCACGAGCCGTGGCTCGACTGTCGCACGCCAATATCGTGCGGGCTCACGATGCGAGCGAAGCGGGTGGCGTGCATTATCTGGTGATGGAGTACGTTCCGGGACAGGATCTGTCGAGCTATCTAAAACAACACGGCCCGCTGCCGATCGATCGGGCACTGGACTGCGTGATTCAGGCGGCTCACGGACTGGAGTACGCGCATCAGCAGGGTGTGATGCATCGCGACATCAAGCCAGCCAATCTGCTGCTGTCCGATGAAGGCGTGGTCAAGGTTCTGGATCTGGGACTGGCTCGTTTTGAACAGCAGGGTGACGCCAGTCTGACTCGCACCGGCATGGTGATGGGAACCTTCGATTACATGTCACCGGAACAGGCACTGGACACACGATCGGCCGACGGTCGGTCGGACATCTACAGCCTGGGTTGCTCGCTGCACTATCTGTTGACCGGAAAGCCCGTGTTTGCGGCCGATACAGCGATGAAAAAACTGTTGGCTCATCGCGAGACTACCGTGCCCAGTCTGCGGCAACTTTGTCCTCAAGCATCGGAAGCCTTGGATGCGGTTTTTCAACGCATGCTGGCGAAGGATCCGGCGGCGCGATTTCCATCGATGCAGTCCGTGATTAACGTGCTGGAGCAATGCCGCGGCGGAGTCGTCGATGCATCCGAGTTGCAGATGCCACCGGTCGCCTCGTCGTCCGAGTCGGCCATCGTCGACAGCAAGGTCGTAACAGAGCGAGTCGGTGCGAATGTCACGGTTTCGCGGACGCCCACGACTTCGAGTCCTGTACGGAAACAGCGGCTCGTAATGGGGCTCGTTGCTGTATGTGGCGTCGTCGTATTGCTGGGAGTCGGCGGCTGGGCTTTGTGGGGAGCAAAGAACGATGGAAGCTCGGAGCGAAACAAACCAAGCGACACTCCGGCTACTGTAGCTTCGATTGCAACCGCAATACCGCCATTGGAACCACCTCCGCCCCCACTGGAATTGCCAATCGTTGAACCGCCTGGACAGGTCGAATCGATCATCAAAGGCATCCTGCCGGGGCAAGCGAAAGAAAACCTCGCCGGGCTAGTTGCGATCCCTGCTGGTATTCGCGGGGCCCGACGATGGCAAATTGAAAGACGCAACTCTTCGTCCGGTACTTCAGCCGTCGATTGGAGTTCTGATGGTCGCTGGATTGCAATCGCTTGCCAGGATGGTGCTGTGCGCATCTACGATGTCCAACGGCGTTCTATAGCTACAGTCCTTCCCGGCAGCGGTCCACCGCCAGCAGATCTCGCCTGGCACCCGGACGGGACACGTCTCGCTGTTGCCTTTGTCAAGGAATTCCAAGTCTGGTCGGTTGTTGATTCAAATCGGTTCCGTTTAGAATACTCTATCCCGCGAACCACCTTCCGCGTCGAATGGAGTCCCAATGGAGATTGGCTCGCGGCTCATGGTCACACGGATGCAACGATATCCCTGTACGATTCCGAACTGCGATTGGTCCATTCATTTCAGCCGGGAACGACGCTTGAAGGGTTGTCGTGGTCGTCTGATAGTCAACGTTTGGCAGTCACCGACTATCTTAAGAAGCTGATGATCTGCGGCATCGATGGCAGTGTTCTGGCGCAATCTCCAACCACATTGGCACATTCATCGGTTAGGTGGCATCCCAAAGAGGATCTCATTGCAGGCCTGAGCGATAATGGAATCTTGTTTTTCGATGGAGATGGCAAGAAGGTGCGAGAGGTCAATGTCACTGAACAAACAGAAAATGCAACTCCCGAGGCGAATCTTGAATGGAGTTCCTCGGGTGACGCACTGGCCGTGACCCTCGACGGAAATCGGTTAGCCATATTCTCATCTGACGGTCACTTGAAAACGTCCTATGAAGGCATCACTTCGATGACATCTGGCTTGTGCTGGGACCCGAATGGTGCGTTTATCGCTGCGGATAGAGAAATCGTGGAGCTTTCCACGAATGACCGCGACGCGATTCAACGCGGTTTTAGAGGTATTACTCAGGCCACCTGGAAGCCGACTAGTGACGTCATTTCGTTGGCTTGTGTAAGCGGCAAAGTCAAGCATTGGTCGCCTTACGATGGTTCCGTCGTAACCCACAAAATATCTGATGCACCGGTGGGTTCAATCGATTGGTCACCCAATGGTCAGTCCATCGCTGCTGGCATTCCGGGCACAAAACATGTTCATGTCCTGAATGCTGAAATGCAGGAAGTGCGTAGCTATCAGGTTCCCAGTGAACACAACTGCTTCGTGAAGTGGGACCGCGACTCTCGAAAGATCGCGATCGCCCTTCACAGTAAAGAGAATGGATTTTCCATCATTGACACAGCGACAGATACCACGGAAACATTTCCGCGAGATGATTACATCACATCGCTAACCTGGAGTCCGGACGGAACGCGGATTGCGTTAAGGCGGACAGATGGACTGGAGCTTTGTAAGCCATCGGGGGAAACGATACTTTCATTGCCACGTGCGTACGGAATGGACTGGTGCGCGGACCGTAAAACATTAATGGCTGGAACGGATGGTTTGAGGGTCCGCGAGTGGAACATCAATGGCACATTGGGGATGTCTATGCATAACCCGCAACACTCGTTTGACGGACTTGCAGTAAATGTTGCAGTTCACTCAATCGAAAATCACATCGCTGCGTGGAGCCATGAAACATACCTATCGCGTTACGTCGATGTCTGGTCCCGAGATGGCCAACTCATCCAAAGCATTCCGGCGGTAAGTTCTGCGGGCAATAATTACAGCGGTGGCGGAACTGACGGTTCGCTGGCTTGGCATCCAGTAAAACAGGAACTTTGTATTTGCACAAATGAAGGTATGGTTCAGCTTTGGAGCGGTACGCCGCTTCAACATACGGCAACTCTATTGATGGATGCGGAGGGCGAGACTTACCAACTCAGCGGTGACGGCCTGCAATTGACCTTCGGTGATCCGCAGGAGTTTGACAAGCACTTTTGTTATGTGATCGAAGACGATGATGGGATCTACACGACAGTCAGCCTAAGCGAATTTCAGCAGCGATTGAACAATGAAAATCAGGACTCGCCGGAATCCATCGAGGCAATGTCGGCTGTCGCACCGGCTCTAGAAGAAGTGGAGCAGTCCGACATCGTGATCCGAGCCGTCGATCCGTCGACCGGTGAGGCATCCGTCGGTCGCTTGCTTGCCCTTTCCCGCCTTCGCAACTGCACGACCATCGCAGTAGGCAGCAGTGGTCAGGTTGCTTGCGGAACAGCGGACGGAAAAGTCTTGCTGTGTAACGAAGAGTCCCTGGCTGTGGAGCAGGTCATTCCCGGCGAACTGTGGGCAGTGATGGCCCTTGGCTGGAGTCCCGATGGACAAACACTGATTATCGGAACCAACCACGGCCGATTGTTCCTGTGGCGCAGGGAAGGCACGTTTCGCCGGTTAGCGACCTATCACGAAGCGGAAGTGTTCAATGTCAGTTGGAACGCCGAGGGAACACGGTTTGTGTCGTCCGGTCGAGATACGGTCAATGGTCTGAATCTATGGGATGCCGAGGGGCAACACATTCGCCGACTGCTGGGGCATACCGCGGAATCCTACGGACAGCAAACGCTTGCCTATCACCCCCAAAAGCCATTGATTGCCTCCTTTGCGTCGACGAATCAGGAACTGATCATCTGGAATGAGGACGGCACTCAACTGGCTTCACTCAAACATCCAAACACGATCGCGATTGATTGGAAGCCGGGTGCCGAGCAACTGTATCTATGGGGACGTGACCCCAAGTCGTGCGGCTCGCTATTCGATTTGGCAACTCAGAAGGTAACGCCATTGAATTTGCCACCGGAGACGAATTTGGTGGATGCAAAGCTGAGCCCGGACGGACAGACTGTGGCGGTCGGCAACACAGTGTCGCTGCGTCTGATTGGAATCGACGGGACGACTCGTCCGACGTTTGGCGGTGATGGGAATTGGGTCAGCAAGTTCTCGTGGCAGCCCGACTGCAGCCGGATTGTCTATGCGGCGGGTCAAACCGTTCGGATGGTTGACCTCACTGGCAAGGTGCGGGCTGAATCAAAAACAACGTTACGGAAAACCTTTTCCTCCTGGTCTCCCGACGGACAATTCATCGTTACGGCTGGTCCGGACAATCTCGTTCGCCGCTGGTCAGCCGATGGTTCCAGCGTCGATGTGCTCCAGGGTCATTCGGCGCGAGCACGATCCGTTGTTTGCTCACCCGTGGATTCGCGACTGGCATCGCTGGGTAATGACGGCTTCCTGCGTCTAGGGGATGTGGATGGAAAGCAGACGGCCGAGTTCGACGGCTTTCTGATTCGTAACGATGCGACGAGCACCGATTCCAGTCGCGATATCGCCTGGCATCCATCGGGTAGGTTAATCGCTGCTGCGGGGGCCGCGTCCACCTTGAAGATCGTGAATCCGGAGAGTGGCGAAATTCGCAGCACTTCAATGCTCGGCCCGGTCCTTTCGCTGGCATGGAATCCCACCGGCACCAAACTGGCTGTTGGTTGTGAACCTAACCTGCTCGTATTTTGGGAACCGGCCCAGGCCAATCCGCGATTCTTTACAGTGAAGACACGCCCTGACTCAATCGAATGGACAGCGGACGACGAAGTTCTGATCGCCGGACAATCAGCCTGGGCGGTCCCGGTCGATGGCGGTGAACCACAAGAATTGAAAGCGGCCGGAGTGAAATCAGACCTGCAAAACAGCCCCGACAGACAATGGTTGGCGATTGCTGCCGACAACATACAGTTTCTGACGCCTGACGGTGTGTCGGCGGCTGCCTTCGAGAACCCGGACAGCACCGGGGTGTCCGTTGCGTGGTCGCCCGATGGCAAAATGATTGCTGCCACTTACAACGATGCCGCGTTACGGATCTGGGACGTCGCCACCGGCGACGTCTCGTGGATCGGACTGCCCGCTGACAATGGGACCGGGGTGACGCTATCAGCGGACGGTACGGTTCTGTCTGGGAATCCTGCCGATCTCGACTCGACAGATCGAATCATCAAACACATCAACAACGAGCGACTCACGACGGCGAAGCCGTCTGTGTTTTTCAAGACTCGCTAACCGGAAGCTGTGTATTCAAACAACAAAGACGAACAATTTGGCCACCCGATCCAACCAGCGGGAACCGGGTGCCTGAAGGTAAGCGTTCGGCAGAACTGTTTGCGGGCAAGTCTCCTGCGGCGGGCTTTGGGCTCATGGAACAGCGTCTTCTCAACTTCCAGGCATGAACCAAAAATTCGCGGCATACGGCTCGATTTGGCTAGTGTGTTTCCTGAGACAATTCGGTAAAACGGACACCTTGTGTTGGTCGCTAGAGTACCTGTTTCCTACTGTTCGAGTTTGCGCATGTCCGATGACGAGATCACCCGATGGATGACGGAGGCTCAAGGTGGTGACGACGCCGCTGCCCAGAAATTATGGGAAGCCTATTCTGAAAAGCTGTTGCGATACGCCAAGAAAAAGCTGGCTTGTATGCCGCGCCGAGCGGTCGACGAGGAAGATGTCATCGTTAGTGCGATGAACAGTTACTTTGCCGCAGCTAAAACTGGCCAACTCGCTCCGGAAAATCGCAACGAACTCTGGAAACTTCTGACGACGATCACTGTTCGTAAGGCAAATGCACAAATCCGCAGACACTACGCTCAGAAGCGAGGCGGAGGTGTGGTGCGCGGCGAATCGGTGTTCCTGGACCGTATGGCAACCGATCAAGAGCATTATGGTATCAACCAAGTCATCGACGATCGGAATTTGGACGTGATGTCAGGGCAATTAATTCAGATGTGCGAGGAGAAACTGACCATGCTTAATGACGATTCGCTAAGAGAGGTGGCGATTCTAAGACTCGAAGGCTACAGCAATGACGAGATGGCCGAGCAACTCCACTGCAGCCGTGCGACGATCAAACGCAAGCTGGCCAGGATCCGGGAAAAGTGGTCGGATAACCGTGATCTGCATCCGAGCGAATGAATCAATTCCGCAAGTGAACTTGTGCTACACTTGGCTAAAGTGACTTCAGTACGCTCCGCAACCAGCGTAAGCACGTATGGTGCAGATGGGCACTTGTAGGTCTTGGGGTCGATCGTCGGCTAGCATGGGGACGAGCGATGATCACGGGCGGTGAGTAGTCCGTACGCTGGACTGAATTGCTTTCTAATCTGACGCAGACGGCAAATGCTTGCTGTGATTCTTCGATAACGTTGAGCCCTTTGTAGCATTGCCTGCCATGACGAAATTGAAGGCGTCTTGGTTTCGTCGCCAGATCTTCGCCTTGGTCAAATCTGATTCCGAACAAGCGAGCTAGTCATGGCACTCAACAAGCTATTTCACGGTATTCATCAGGCACTTTCTTCACGAGCAAGGAATTCAAAAGAACCCACCAACACCCGACTGCGCCGACGCAAGCGTCGCCTGCTGGTGGAGAATCTCCAGAAGCGAGACCTATTGGCCGGCGACGTTGAGTTCTACGCCAGCGTGGGAACCAGCGACAGTCATTCATACAACGCAGTGTTATTAGACGCACAACAGTCAACCGAAGAACCTATTGGCTTCGCTGGATTCAATACTGGATTGGATGTCGATCCGAACACCGGACTGCTGTATGGAGGCTACAGTTCGCTTCGCCGAATTGACCCCGAAGGAGGCGAAATTCAAACGTTAGGAGATTTCCACACAGCCGACGTAGCGAAGCTCAGTATGCGAGGGCTTACGTTCTCACCCGAAGGCTCACTATATGGTGTCTCGAATAACACTTTGTACACGATCGATCTGACAACAGCAGAAGCGAGTTTGGTGTCAACGATCAATGTACAGAACGTGTTTGATACGGTTTGGGGCATCGAATTTTCCAGCGACGGGACGCTGTACGCGGCAGCGTTTCAATTGATGAAGGTGGACCCACAGACGGGCGTGATCGAAGAACGAATTGGACGCTTTGCTAACTACGTCACTGAATTGGACTTTGCGCCCGACGGATCATTGTACGGAGTGGTCGGATCGACTTTGCACAAACGCGAATTGATCCGAATTGACCCGAGCAGTGCGTCACAAACGGTAGTGGCCGGCTTTAATTCCGACCTCAGCGCTTTGGCCTCTCGTTTAGTCGAAAATGCTGGGCCGACCAATTCAGCTCCCATTGCCAGAGCCGATTCGTTAACACTTCCGCAAGACACATTAGCGATTGTCGAAGTCTTAGTTAACGATAGCGATGACGACGGCAACGATTTGCAGATCACCGAGTTTACACAAGGCGAAAATGGTTCGGTCATTGAAAATGGCAACGGTACACTGCTCTATTCGCCTAACGTCGGCTACCACGGAAGCGACCAATTCCATTACACAGTTGCCGACGGGCAGGGCGGACAAGCGACTGCGACGGTTGATCTTACAATCACTCCCAGCGTAGATGATGAAGGTCGAGTTGGTTTCAAATTATTCGCTACTACCGCTTCCGTTTCAACCAGTCCGTTTCATCTGGTCGAACTAGGCATCGAAAATCAAGATGAACGTCCGATTGGTTACTCCGGTTTTCAAACAAGTTTGGATGTGAACCCCGCGACCGGACAGATATTTGCTGCATACAGCACGCTCCAGACAATCGACCCGGCTGATGGGACTCGCCGCACGATTGGGCAAATTCACACCGAGACTGCGTCATCGCTTTTCATGCGAACCATCTCATTCGCACCGGATGGGACACTGTTCGGAGTCACTAACAACACGCTCTATACGATCGACACGGACACGGCGCTCGCCACCCAAGTTGGACCGGCTGCGGCGAAGACGATCTGGGGAATTGAGTTTGCCCCCGATGGAACGCTCTACGGTGGGATGTTTGAGTTGTTCACGCTCGATCCAGCCACCGGTGCGGTGGATAAGACGATTGGAAGGCTAGCAGACTACGTACTTGAATTCGACTTCGCGTCGGACGGAACCTTATTTGCTATTCCTGGTTCCTCTCGTCTCAATGGGATGATTTCACAAATTGATGTTACGAACGGAGTGCAAACACGGATCGGCACGTTTGCTTCGGCCGATCTTCAAGCGATTGTCAGTCTACCTCAATTCACCGCCCCAGAACTCATTGCTCCCGAGGCCTGGAACGATACATTCTCAATTTCTGAAGACTCCGCTGCAACAATCGATGTACTCGCCAACGATACTTTCAGAGAAGGAAACACAATACGAGTCAGCGGTGTTTCACAGAGTGCAAACGGAACGGTTGTTACCGAAGCGGACGGGCGGCTTCGATACACGCCAAACGCGGATTTCTATGGGACCGACCAGTTTAGCTATACTATCTCGGATGACCGCGGTGGTGAAGCAACCGGTACCGTCAACGTCACGATCGTCCCAATTAACGACGCGCCGACCGCCGCCGAGGTCAATTTCAAAACAACCGAAGACACTCGGCTGATCGTAGGAGCAACCGGCTTAACATCTAGTGTTTCCGACGTTGATGGTGACATTCTTAAGTTCTCCGTGGTGAACTCTCCGGCACATGGACAACTTAGTCTGGCTTCGGACGGAAGCTTCGAATTCATCCCGAATAAAAATTTTTACGGAGCCGATACGTTCACTTATCGTGTGACCGATCCAGATGGAGCGTCGCAGTCTGCGGCGGTGCAACTTGAGGTGTACCCTGTCAATGACATTCCTCAACTGCAGGCAATACCGAGAGTCGTAATCCCAGAGGCGACGGATACTACGGTAACACTGTCGGCGAGCGACGTAGATGGTGATGCGATTGCCCTGTCGGTGACGGGTCTTCCTGCGTTTAGTAGCTTCATAGACAACGCCAACGGAACGGGCAGCATCGCGTTCCACCCGAACTTTGATAATGCCGGAGAGTATACCGTCACTACCACTGCGACCGATGCATTTGGCCTGAAAGATTCGCGTTCATTCCAATTAACTATCACTGATGTCAATCGGAACCCGCAGTTCGCGTCGTTTCCAGAGCTTGTTGGGAATGCAGGTGAGTACAAAACATTCACGATCTCAGCGACCGACCCAGATAACGATCGGCTCTCACTTCATGTCGAAGGGCTGCCGGATTTTGCAGCGTTCAAAGACCACGGCGACGGTACTGCATCGATCACGGTTGAGCCGGACGTCCATTCCGCAGGCGTGTACCTTTTCAGCGTAAGTGTCAATGACGGGACTGCTGAGTCTGTTGAAGAGCCGCTTCAAATGACAATAAATACAACTGTGTCGGGAGTGACAATCGAGGTCATCGGCAACACCGTTGTCATCAACGGCACCGACGGTGACGACGTGATCATAGTTTCGCAGACTGATGACCGCGTGGAGGTCCAAGATGCAGGAGTTGTTATCGGCACGTTCGATCACGTGCAGTCGATCGAAGTAATCGGCAAGAATGGAGATGACAAGATTAACCTAGCAGGTATCAGTGTAAATGCCCGTGTATTTGGCGGTGGTGGAAACGACACGATCCACGGTGGCCAGGCAGACGATATCATCCAGGGCGGCAGCGAAGACGATACGATCTTCGGGCATGATGGTTTTGATGTTATCTACGGCGACTTCGGCGCCGACACAATCGACGGCGGCAACGGAGCCGATCTCATCTCCTTCGGATCGACTCTCGACGCTCGACGGGACGACAACGTAGTGCTCGGCGTAGGAGATACGAACCTTGAATCAGATGGGATAGACTACGACAACAAGGTTCTTTTTGATTTGCAATATCGCTTTCGCGACAAGTATGGCTTCGTCATGCTCGTCAAGGATGGAAACCCGTCTCCCGATGGTGAAGCGGTATACATGACCGCTACAACAGCTGCAGGGCTCGCCGCTGAGTCGTTCGAGATTCACGATATGGATCGCCTAGCACGAGTGAATCAGCTAATCGAAGAACTTCTCACTACGCTTATCGATCACGCCTGGGACGACAA
This sequence comes from Rhodopirellula sp., assembly GCA_041740155.1. Taxonomy (GTDB): domain Bacteria; phylum Planctomycetota; class Planctomycetia; order Pirellulales; family Pirellulaceae; genus Rhodopirellula. Next base: position 662 of record JBGSMN010000254.1, on the reverse strand, counting down.
TGGCAACCCGGTGCGACATCCGGAAATGTTCGACTATGATCGCGATGGCAACATTCTGCGAGCCGACCCGCTAACGAAAGACTCGTTTGGTCAGATTATTATTGCGGCTCTTTATGCATATCAGTCGCCAAACACGACGTCACACGCGAAGGAGCTTGCTCACGAATTGGTGCAAAAATGGAATGAGTACTTAATACTCAACCAATGGCGTACTGTGCCGGAGCATCTTTGGCAAGAAATGTCGGCTGAGAATGGCGCACTTAGATACGAAATCTATAACAAGGGCGGGTTTGATTCAAATGAGAGTGGTGAAAACAGAAAGTCGCTGAAGACGCCAGAAGCATACTTGCTCGCGCCGCACGAACGATATGCACTGCAAAATGTCGGGGCGAAACTCGGCTTCACGACCTTTCTGTGGAACATCTGGCAAGGCGTGGAATCCTCCGTTGAACAGTTAGCAGCGGATTACCTTGGGAACCTGGCAGAACAAGGGATTTACGATGTGCTAACGCAGGTCAAACTCGAAAAATCGTTTGACATACCGATTAGTATCGGTGGAACGGAGTTATTTCGGATCAAAGAAAAGCTTAGCGTCGGAATTACCGATCGAGTCGCACGAAGCGTGGCCGCCTCAATTGGCGATGGCATTAAGGAAGTTGTGC
>JBGSMN010000206.1:0-2914 GCA_041740155.1 Rhodopirellula sp. | reverse complement strand
TGGTGCGGGCACCGATGGGACTCGCGTGGCCAGCTATCATCCGTGGACATGCATTTGGTGGATGGTGACGGGGAAAACAGTCGGCGGTACGGTGATGAACGACGAAGCCGATCGCCTGTCTCGCGAAGAAGCGTTGAATCTCTACACACACGGGACGACCTGGTTCAGCAAAGAAGACGACCGCAAAGGAATCTTGAAACCGGGCTACTTCGGTGATTTGGCGGTGTTGTCCGATGACTACTTCAGCGTAGAGGCCGATAAAATTCGGGAGTTGGAAAGTGTGCTGACTGTGGTTGGTGGACGGGTTGTTCACGGCAGCGAGGAGTTTGCGAAACACGCTCCAGCATTGCCCAAAGTCAGCCCCGACTGGTCGCCGGTTGCTCGCTTCGGCGGGTTCGATAATTCCAATCTGAAACCGCCAATGCACGAACACAAACCCATCATGGGCGCCGACGGTCGCGTTTGGGAAACAGGCTGCGGTTGCGACGTTTGAATTCACACCCCTTCGAGAAAAAAGCATGATTACCCTTCGCCGAGCAAACCAACGAGGCCACGCTGATCACGGTTGGCTCAACAGCTATCACACGTTTTCATTCGCCGGTTACCAAGATCCAAACCATATGGGTTTCCGAAGCCTGCGGGTGATGAACGAAGACCGAGTGGCTCCCGGGAAAGGCTTCGGGACTCACGCACACAACGACATGGAAATCATCTCCTACGTGCTCGACGGGGCCCTTGAGCACAAAGACTCGATGGGCAACGGTGAGGTGCTGAGGCCTGGTGAGTTTCAATGCATCAGCGCCGGCACTGGAATTGAACACAGCGAATTCAATCCTTCGAAGAGCGTCCCGGTCCACTTTTATCAAATTTGGTTGATCCCGAACGAACGTGGCCTTACTCCGACGTATCAGCAGAAACGGTTTCCCGACGAGCAACTCGCGGATCAATTGCGTCTGGTTGCTTCGCCGGAGGGCAAAGACGGCTCATTGGTGATTCACAGTGAAGCCAACGTTTACTTATCCAAGCTTTCACTTGGAGAAGCAGTCAACATTCCGATGCGCGCTGATCGTCACATGTGGTTGCAGGTGCTTCGGGGAAGTATTGATCTGGGGGGACACCTCATGGTGACTAGCGATGCCGCAGCCGTCAGCACCGAGACGAGACTTTCATGCAAAGCGACAACCGATTCCGAGATCATGTTATTTGACCTCGCATGAGATTGGACGCCCGATTTGGCACACTAACGAAGTTGCCATGCCTGTGCGCGATTTCATGACGAACTCTCGACGGCCATCGATACGATAAAGACGAAGAATGCATTGACACTTTTTTATAAGCGACTGCTTGATGCAACCGTGCAACGAAGAAATCGTCCGCCGAATTGAAGCCATCGCCGCAGTAACCGATTTCTATTGCACTTGGATGATGAATAGATTTTCATGAAAACAGACCGATTGGAAGCGTTCAGCGATGGAGTTTTCGCCATCATCATTACTGTGATGGTCTTCAAGATAGAAGCGCCGGAAGAAAGCTCATTCGTAGCATTCTCAACTCTAATTAAACCGATAGCATCTTTTTTGCTCAGCTTTCTTTACCTTGGCATCTATTGGAACAACCACCACCACCTGATGCAGCTGACGGAAAGAGTGGACGGCTTGGTCCTTTGGGCCAATTTGCATTTGCTGTTCTGGTTGTCGCTGCTGCCATTCGGAACACATTGGATCAATGTAGCAGGTGTTTATCCGGCAACGGTCGCTACCTACGGAACGACCTTGTTGGGTGCGGGTATCGCGTACCGCCTGTTGTGTTCGTCAATTCTGCGGATAGAGCCAACAGATTCAATATTGACTCGAGCAATCGGTCGCGACGCGAAGGGATACGTCTCGCTGGCCTTGTATGTCGCCGCCTTGAGCATAGCCGCCTTTGAACCTTACCTATCTATGGGCCTGTATCTCTTCGTAGCGATGCTCTGGGGAGTCCCAGACCGTAGAATTGAGCGGGCTTGTCGAGACCCAAATGAGAAATCTCTGAAAGTTAACGTTGAGAGTTGAATCCATGAATGATAGTTCGTCGCGACCAGCGGTTCTTGCCGCCAGCATGTCGAACTACCTTATCCAACGCATTGATGCATCAGATCGCATCACGCTGCATCGCAACACCGAGGTGGTCGGCCTCTTCGGTTCGCCCACGCTAGAACAGATGACTTGGCGAAATCGCGAAACTGCCGAAGAAACCTTGCGAGATATCAAGCATCTGTTTCTGATGATCGGCGCAATTCCCAATTCTGCATTCGTGAGGGATTGCGTCATGACGGACGAGAAAGGCTTCATCTGTACCGGAAACGAAGTTGCGAACACCAGCGAGTGGAAGCAACACCGCCTTCCGCATCCATTTGAAACAAGTTTGCCAAGTGTGTTTGCCGTCGGCGATGTTCGAGCCGACAGCGTGAAGCGGGTCGCGTCTGCGGTGGGCGAAGGAAGCATCTGCGTGCAGTTCATTCACCGTGTATTAGCAGAGAAGGTATAGCAATGTTTCGAGTTCTCAGTCTCGCTGGCGGTGGTTTGAGGGGGGCCTTCGCAATCGGAGTGCTCGCCGAGTTTGAGCGACAACTTGGTTCGCCACTTTCCGACTACTTTGACCTGATTGCTGGCACGTCCACAGGATCGATTACGTCGTCGGCTCTCGCTTATGGAATGTCGGCTTCAGACGTTGAAGCGTTTTACAACAAACACAGTGAAGCGATCTTCCACGCCCGTGATCGATACACGCCCAGAGCCCGCTATCGCTTGGTTTATCCGGTACTACGCCGGCTTGCCAAGTCGCGATTTGGAGTCGACGCGGATCATCTTTTCCAATCTCGCTACTGTCCATTCCGATTGACTGCATCGATGGAGGATGGTTTTGGCGATGCTAA
>JBGSMN010000192.1:0-12598 GCA_041740155.1 Rhodopirellula sp. | reverse complement strand
GCTTTGAGCGCCACCAACCGCTTGAGCGCAGGATCTTCTGCTTTAAATACAATCCCCATTCCACCTGCACCCAACACGGAAAGCACTCGATAACCGCCCAACCGGCCCATTTCATCGGGTGCCTGTGGTGGAGCTAGAATTTGCGTTGCGATTTGGTCAGGTGTCTGTTTTTTCCTGCGATTCGGTTCTCCGACCTGTGTTTCAAGTACTCCGTTAACCGAAGTGTCGACGAGCGCTGCGGCAGCATCAACAAGACGGTCCAATTCGGAATCCTCTTGCACAATTTCTCGGGGCAGCTTCTCTCGCAACTGAAAAATCAGCTCATCTGATAGTTCTTCCAGCGAATTTAGCTCCGCCGAACAATTCGGACATTCGTCCAAGTGATCGGAGATCTTGTTGTGTCGCTCGGTTGTCAACTTTCCTAGGTCGAACTCGGCAAGTTCTTGCTTCGATGGACATTGCTTCGTTTGCATGGCGACTCCGCTACAGATTAAGCAGGTGATATAGTTTGCTTCACGAAGGTAAAACGTCGGGGTGTGACATTTCGTGTTGCAAGATGCGGGTCACCCGCCAAGTACTTCGCGTAAACGCGCCAAAACCCGCGATTTTGCCTTTCTTACCGCCGCAGGCTCGACCCCCAATTCTGCGGCCACTTCTTGAGATGTGAGGCCATCGACGGCCGTCCGATAAAATGCCAGCCAAGTTTTTTCTCGGAACTCGCGGCGCACCATCTCAAGCATCCTCTGCGCCACATACGAATCTTCGCTACCGTCACAGCCGTCCTCCAGTCTATTGGCTTCACTTGATCCGCTGGAAGACTCTTCGTCATCAGGTAGTTCATTCATTCGCTGCACCATCGTCGACCCGCCACATGCCTGGGGCTGTTTAACTAGCCGGCGAAAGTGATCCTGAATTTTGCTGTGCGTCACCGTCTTCAGCCAGGCCCGAAACTTGGCCTGTCCGGACTGTCGCTGGAAGCTCACGATATTGCGTGAGACAGCGATGAATACGTTTTGAAACACGTCCGCCAAATCAGCGTTGTTCAATCCCGCTTGCCGAATCCAGTACCGCACCACAGGACCGTAGACTCGTACGAACTGACGCCAAGCGTCAGGATCATTCTTCCCCAGTTGCCGCAGCAACCGCGACGAAGTCGAATCAACCTGATTCGGCGGCAGAAAATCGGATTGGTCCATGAGGTGCTGAACATGACAGTTACGCGACCTCGCCGTCGAAGTAACGGCGATTCAGCAAGTTGTAACAAGTGTAATCAAGGCACCGATCCGCAGAAAGAAGCCGAATCTTTTATATGCGGCCGCTCTCGGGCGTGTGCAGCCTGAGTTGTGGATGACTGGCTCGCTTAGCCGCCAATCCATGTTGTCGGCAGGCTATTTTATCGCCTTTCTTAGCTTCATCGATTGCTTTGCACCACTCTTGTGTGAAGTAATCACGGCATCAATGATTCCATTCTTCCATTCCCCAACGAAGTCTATGCCTTCATCTTTCGCTAAACCTTCGTCGGTCGAAAAGATGATGCGATTTGAATTGACGGCAACTTTACCATTTACAGTGCTCCAACCTCCAAGATAGCTGGCGATGTGAGTGGTATGAAAATGTACTACTGCCTTTCCTTTCTCATCTTACCATTCACCATGCCATTTGCCTGTTCCTAGCAGGTCGGAATAACTAAATCGGGTTGGCATTGATGATTCCGGCGTGCTTGCCGAACTCACCCGCTGCCGCGTTTTTGCTTCCGTGTTTTTAGTCGGTGACTCGTTGGGTTGTTCCGGGTTCCCGTTAGCATGTCTCTTTGCGTTCCTTTCCGACAGTCCAAGCACGGTTGAATCAGTTGTCTTACCAACCTCCGTTCTTTTTCTGTCTGCTGTAAGCTTTTGCAACCGTTCAGCAAATATACTTTCGCGTGATTCGAGAACGCGTGATTGCTTTTCCACCTTTCTTTCAGCTTCCTCCAAAGCATTCGACAAAGTCTTGGTTCCGAGCCCGTTCTCCTCCGCAGATTTAATTTGCGTTTTCAAGTCCTCGATATGCTCCTTCCATTGATTGTGAATGGCGGCATCTTTTTTAATGCCCTGTTGTTCGGCGTCGATTTGAAGTTTCCGCAGTTTGAAAATGTCGTTTCCAGACGTATCTTCGAGTTCCTGTTTCTGCTTTAGCAGTTCTTTCTTCTCAGCTGCCAGCTTCGCTTGTGTCGGCTTCTCCGGTTCATTTGCCTTCAGTGAAGGGTTATTCGACTTATTCAGAGGGGCATCATTGCGATCTTCGGGGCGAGAGGGATGTCGCTGGTAAGTTCTTACCGTGACCTCTTTTTCATTTGTAATGTGGTTCGAGTCCTCCGGGTTGTTCCGGTGCCATCTCTGCGTGATCGCCTGAGCTTGCTCAAATGTTCCCGGCTCACCGATCGCTGTTTCGTTTCGAGTCGAAAGTTGAACGATTACCGGCTGGTACAAGGTTTCTTCCGAGTACGACTTTCGTGCATCCTCGAAGCCGATGGCTCGAGGTAGCACATCGAAACAAGTGGCGATACACAACAGCAAGGCCGCTGCGCCAGTGATGAGAAAACGGCATTTCATTTGAGTCGACATTTGGAACCCTTTCGTTTTGTGGAGTTTGAAGCCGAACTTGCTGCGTTGGCATATTCAATCTTTGCCGCGCTGCTCCAAGAAAACGTAGGGGTGTGACATTGAAAACGTAGGGGTGTGACATTCCGACAAGACGCGAGACGACTTAGCCGCCCAGAATATCGCGCAAGCGCGTCAGGACGCGGGATTAGGCTTTGCGGACGGCGTTGGGTGCGATGCCCACTTCTGCGGCGACTTCTTGAGACGTGTGGCCTGTCCGGACTGTCGCTGGAAGCTCACGATGTTGCGTGAGACAGCGACAAAGAAATCTTGAAACACGTCCGCCAGATCAGCGCTATTCAGGCCCGCTTGCCGAATCCAAAATCGCACCACCGCCCCATAAACCCGCACGAACTGACGCCAAGCCTCAGGATCATGGTCCCCCAATCGCCGAAGCAATCGCGCCGAAGTCGAATCCATCTAATTCGGCGGCAAGTAGTGGGGCTCTGACAACGAATACTCCATTGGAATCACATTCTCGCCCAACTTTGAGCGGATGTCGTACTCGGCGGCGATCAATTCGGCTGCTAGGTCCGCATCCTCAATGAGTTGGGGGAAGCGTGCGAAGTAGTATTCGACATCGATCGCTTCCCCGGAGCAAAGTCTTTCTTCGAGCTCAATCACCACCAGATCGGCCAACGCCCCCGAGTCAATGGAACCGAAACGTTTAACCCATTGCCACAATGACAGCTCATTGCTCAATTTCCATGCTGCGCGCAATTGCTCTATCGGTGAGTTCATCTTGTTGGTCGATCCGGTCAGGCTTACGAAGCAGAGGGTTTACGTCCCACTACGGAAAAAAGGACGGAGTAGGTCAGGGTGTCTGCACGACGTAAATGATCCATGACTTGCTGCTTTAATATGTCTACTGCTTTGCGGCTCTCCATTGCCTTTTCCATCGCCGGCAAGGCAATATCAAGTTTCAAATCCCAAAGCTGCTCATTCATTTTGTCAATGACTCCAGGAAACAAATGAAAGCTCTGCACGGCGACTGCCAACTCACCGAGTCCCGCTTGCTGGCTGTACCAGTAGAGCTTTCGACCAACAAAAGGATCAAATCCTGTTTGCGATAGGAAATGAAGCGTTCGGTCGATTCCCTGCTGCAGTTCTGCGTCGATCGGATAATGCCACGCAAGTTGGCCATCTAGGTCTTGCAGCAAAAGTCTGCCACCAGGACGTAAGACCCGAACCATTTCGTTGATCGCCCGTTGCTTGTCGGGCAATTATTCGACAAGAAAACGGCTGTAAACCAAATCGAAACTTCCATCCTCGAACGGCAGTTGGTGCGCATCGCCTTTCCGACTAGATGCATTGGATAACCCGGTGAAATTTCTTTGTGCTTCGGCAAGTCGATCAACGCTACGATCAAATCCAATCGCATTGACACGAGAGAAGCGGCTGGCAATCTCGCTAAACAACACGCCCGGTCCACATCCTACCTCCAAAACATCCCCATCGTCGTCAACTAATGGTGCGACATAATCAGCGACCCAGGCCCTCGCATCAACTTTCTCCGCTAAACGTGTTTTGTAACTGCTCAATAACCACAAGGCAACCTTGAGGCTGCTAAGCCCGATACAGCGAGGTGTTGTGAAATTGAGACTGGCTGCGGGACGTTCTGCTATGTCGATCCCGGAGCAATTTCTCGTTCGATCGCAGCAGTTCGCATCAACTCCGGCAACAGCGGGATCTCACCCAACCCCGAAGTCGATCGTGAAGGTACTGCTGAAAGTTCACTCCGAGTTTGCGGCAAGTCTTCTTCAGGTTCATGAATGTGACGCGACATCAATGACCTTCAGCACTGCGAGTATCACCGCCGATCTTCCTAGGTCTCGCCATTCTCGGATGTCGTTCTCTGGCAGATTGTTGTGTAACGCCAAATGAGGATGATCCAAGACCGCTAAAAACGCATCCGCTTTCCGAACAGCGCCGTTTCTCTTAGTTGACGGCAGTGAGTTTCGTTGGTAATTTCCCACGCATTGAGCTGCTCTTGCCAAGCTTCGCGACCCGTCCAAACACCGTCTTGAAAATCATCGATTTTAGTCTGGAATTTAGCACCAGCACCTGCAAATCCCAGGCAAGCACGGGTTTCTTCACAGAGCCGATACTGTTCCTCGGGCTGGCACAACAGGCGAAGAAAGTTGAGTCTCGACTTGGAATCCGTCGTACTGAAACTGACAATCAGATCGTCACCGATGTGAGTGCAGACCGCTGCCTTGCCTTGACGCCTAGCCGCGGTGTCGTCGCAGTGCCGCGTTCCGCTGATCTGCCGCGCGGTCGGAAGCAACTCGTCTTTCTCAGCATGAAAATGATCATGCCCCTTGAGCAAAATATTACAAAGTTGACCCGATGAGATATCCACGCCCAGTTCCCTCAACTGCTCCAGCAAACGCTCTTGAGTGACGTGATTTGCTGGGCTGGATGACTGGTCGGACAGTGGCATTCTTTAGTCGCTGGATCTCATCTCGCAGTTGCTGAATCTCGGCAGCCTGCTTTTGAATGACTTCCAGCAGTGCCAGGACCAGCGGTGATTGATCGGCGACCGGGATTTCAACGCCAGCAACCGCAATCGGGACGGGTGAAATTTCTTCTTGCGTGCTGATTCACAATAGAGAGCAATAAATTTCCTATCCGTGTAAATATTTATCCAGACGGATTATTGAGCAGTCACCTCATAAGACACATAATCCGCACAGCCAACACTGCTGAGCTTGGTCGAAACTGGATTTTTCAGTCGCGGTCGTGTTTTGAAAATGGGGATCGCAATTACACTATCGGCCATTCACTTCCCACTACCGTTTATGTTGAAAAGCCATGCGCGTCATTGTTACTGGATCTAGCGGCCTGATCGGATCGGCTGCCGTACGTCATTGGGACGCCCTCGGCGATGAAGTTATCGGTATCGACAATGACATGCGAGCCACCTTTTTCGGTCCTGATGGCAGCACGAAATGGAACCAAAGTCGGTTGGAAGCGGAAACAAAAAATTTCCGTACCGTTGCTTTAGATATCCGCGACCGCGAAGGCGTGCTGGGGCTGTTTGCCAGCGAAACGCCGGATCTCGTGATCCACTGTGCCGCTCAGCCGTCGCATGACAAAGCCGCGTCGATCCCGTTTTTGGATTTTGAAGTCAACGCCAACGGCACGCTGAATCTGCTCGAAGCCACGCGGCAACACGCTCCTACGGCCGTGTTCTGTCACATGAGTACGAATAAAGTTTACGGGGACGCCCCCAACGAATTGCCGCTTAAAGAACTCGAAACGCGTTGGGAATATGCCGATGCAGCAGACTACGACGGGATCAGTGAATCGTGCCGGATCGACCAAACGATGCACTCGCTATTCGGTGCTTCAAAAACCGCAGCAGACGTGCTGGCTCAAGAATACGGCAGATATTTTGGACTGAACACTGGGATCTTTCGTGGTGGTTGCTTGACCGGTGCCAGCCATAGTGGCGTGGAGCTGCACGGGTTCCTGAGCTACCTCGTGCATGTCGCGGTGGCCAAGAAACCGTACACGATTTTCGGTTACAAAGGCAAACAGGTACGTGACCAAATCGAGTGCAGTGACGTGGTCAAAGCGTTTGAGGCATTTGCGAAAAATCCGCGTCCAGGTGAAGTCTATAACATCGGTGGTGGGCGAGAAAATGCCGCCAGTGTGCTGGAGTGTATCGACAAGATCAAAGAGATTTCGGGGCACGAAATCAAATGGACGCTCGGTGACGACAATCGCAAAGGCGACCATATCTGTTACATCAGCGACCTCAGCAAATTGCGACGCGATTATCCCGATTGGGACATTCGCGTCTCACTCGATGAAATTCTCCGCCAAATGATCGCCTCCGAAGAAGCGAAACTTGGCTAGTCTTTTTTCGTCGTGTTCTGGTCAAACCGCAGGACGCGACCGTATTTGCTGTACTCTGCCACGAACAGGCTGCCGGCCTCGTTAACGACGACCCCGTGCGGTGCATTGAACTGACCCGCTCGCCAACGTGCGGGTTCGATCGCATTGGTCGCGAACTCGCCCTGGGCGGTGTTTTCACCAATGGTCATCACGCGGTTGCCCTCTTTATCGAGCACGCTGACGCGAGCTTCGATCTCACCTACGATGGCGTAGTCACCCATCAGCGTGACCGCCGCTGGACGTTTCATGTTGGGGATTTCGCCGAGTACTTCGCCGTCGAGCGACAGCCTTACCATGCGGCGATTTTCGCGGTCGCAACACAGCAACTGCGGTGGGCTGAATCGCGTGTCGACCACTAATTTGTGAAGCGTCTTGAACTTGTAAGGGGCTTCCCGTCCACCGAAGCTGCGGATGTATTTGCCATCGGCTGATAACACGTGAATCAGGTCGTTACCGTAACCATCGGCGGCGAAGATACGTCCGTCGGGAGCGGGCACCACGCTGGTGATTGTTTTTGATTTGCCTTGGAAGTCGGCTGGTTTTAACTGAAACACAATTTCGCCATCGAGTCGTGTTTTGATGATCCCTTTGCCATTGTCGTCGGTTCCCAAAATGTATTCACCGCCCGCATCGGAGGCGATCACGAACCCGTGAACGCGATGTCGAAAATTCGGCACGTTGTGAAGATAGTCGCCGTCAGCGGAATAGACTTGGATGCCTGGTCGTGGGCCTGCTTGCACGCTCACGTACACATCCCCTGCTTTACTGACAGCGATATCACCGTGCATGTCGCCGAGCGTTACCATCGGTTCAGGCGGCTTGGCCCATCCGTCAATGAATTCAAACATGAGGGGGGCGGGGGCGTCCACTGTCGCCGCTTCCGCAGCCCAGGTTGCCGGTTTTTCGCTCAACCAAAACGGGCCAAGCAAAGCAACGGTCATCAAAGTCTTTACGGCAATTGATCGCGACATGCGGGGTACTCTAGGGGGTAAGTGTGAAATGGGGGGATGGACGATCATATTCGCTCGAGGTTCGACAAACAACAATCCTCACCCAGGGCACGGCAGCAGTGTTTGGCTGCTGAAAGCTGAATTCCCCAAACTACTGGAGCCCGAAAACGGCGATCACACCCCACGAAGAGGGGTGGTTTGTCGTCCAGAATCGAAGTGATCCTCCTTGAGCGCCATTTCAACAGCAATATCAGTGGGATAACATGCTGGCATGACTTTCTTTAACAGCACCCGAGCGGAACTTGATGTGAATAATCGTCTAATCGTGAACTACCATGGCCAATCTCGTTTTTTGCGACAGCAGTGCTTGGCGTTTTTCGCGTTGCTGATGCCGTTGGCTTGCTGGTTTCAACCTGTTTCAGCGCAAGCTTTCGTCAGTGGCATGCGGTTGCTCCCAGCCGATGCGGCGGGCGTGTTGCACATCATTGATATGCCGGCTTTGACCGATTCATGGAAAAAAACGACACTCCATGAGTTTGGACAAGATGACCTCATGCGGCCACTGATCGAAGCGAACTTCGGTACTGACGGGACGCTGTGGAAGAACGTAGGCGAGAAGATCGGCGTGCGTCCCAAAGACCTCTTCGAGATTGCCTCTGGCGAAGTCGTGTTGTCTTGGTTGCCGTTTGAAACCGATCGCCGTCGACCTTCGTGTTTGTGCGTGATCGCTGATATTCGCGGCAAAGAACAAGCAGCAGCGGAGGTCGTCGACCGAATTGACAAGGATCTCCAAGCGGGCGGGGCAACACGAACCGATAGCCAGAAGTTCGGCGAGCAAGTTCGCGTCTATGAGCCCAAGACGCGTCCTGGTCAACTCAAAATTGAAGAGGTGGTGGTTGTGTTGACGAAAGAGCGATTGATCGCAGCGAATCGTCAATCGGTTGTCCTGGATATGCTCGCGGCACTGCCCACAGGCGGTTTAGAAAAACCGGTTGCCGATGCTGAGCTATACAAACTCGTCGCTGAAAAGGTAGCGGCGCGAATCGAGATCAAAACGCCCGGCAGTACCGTGCAGTGGTATGTCCGCCCGCTCGCGATGGGCCGAATCATTCGTGATGTCGCGAAAGTCGATCGGGGCAACAAAGTCAAAATTCTCAACCTGCTTGAAAACCAGGGTTTCGACGCCGTCCAAGCAATGGGGGGCACGGTCGTTGTGCATCAAGACGAGTTTGATCTGTTGCACCGTGGCTATGTGCATGCCCCTGCAGTAACCAACGAGCCTGACCGGTATCGCTTGGCAGCTCGAGTCTTGCAATTTCCCAACGCCAGCTCAGCGGAACTTCCAAGTTGGATTCCTAAGCGGACAGCGACTGTATTGCAAATGAATTGGAAGTTAGAGAAAGCGTTCTGGGCCTTGGAAACGTTGGTCGACGAAGCATTTAACGATAAGATTTTCCGGCCAACCATCGGAGATATCCGCGACGATGAAGAAGGACCACAGATTGATCTGGAACGCAACGTGTTGCCGAGTCTTGGCGAACATCTGCTGCTGATAACCGATAACACCGAACCAGCATCCGTCGATTCCGAGCGGATGCTCGTGGCGATTGAAGTTACCAACGAAGCGGCAATCCGGGCGGCGGTCGAGAAAGCCATGGAAGTCGAGCCAGATGTCACGCTGATTGAATCAGTACCAGGCGTGGAGATTTGGAAAGTGGAACGTGGCGAAGAAACGATCGAAGAAGAAAAATACTTTGAAACCTTCGGCGATTTTTCCAACTCGGCTGCAGAGGAAGAAGAGAAACAACCGCCTCTGCTCGATACTTGGGCGATCGCCATGGTCGGTAAAGGACCTGGATCGACGAAGCCCTACATGATGTTTGCCAGCCATGTTGAGTTACTGGTCGAAGTGGCCCAGCGAATCCAATCGGGAGCGGGCGATGGTTTGGTGGAGCAGGCGGAGATCAAGGCGTTATTGAAAACGACCCAGGAAGCTGGAGCCGATCAAGTTGCGATTCAGCGAATCGTTCGGTTTCGTGAGTCGCTCAGAACGAAGTACGAACTACTGCGTCGCGGTGAACTCAAGGACAATGATTCGATGCTATCGTCGATCATTCGTCGCCTGTTTGATGAGGAAGAAGAATCAGAGATTGAACGTCCCAACGCCGCAAAATGGCCGCCGTTTGAAGACGTTGAAGAGTTTTTTCGCAACGCGTCAAGCTTTGCTGAGACGACCGATGACGGATGGAATTTGAATGGGTTCTTGCTTCATTAAGACATCGCCGGATCGATCATCGTGTTTTCAGCGAACCCTTTAGCTCGCAATAAACACGCGTCGCAATGACCGCATGGCCGGGCGTCAACGGTATCGCCCGCAACGATGATCGGATCGTAACACGATAAGGTGTGTGAATAGTCCACACCCAATCGCAGGCCCTCGGCGATAATTTGTGCTTTGGTCAAGTCGATCAGTGGCGTGTGAATGGACAATTGTTTGCCAGGACCAACACCCGCTTTGGTCGCCAATCGTGCCATCGCTTCAAAGGCAGCGATATATTCGGGTCGGCAGTCTGGATAACCGCTGTAGTCGAGTGCATTGACGCCGATGAAAATATCCGTAGCACCGCAAGTCTCTGCGACCGCCAACGCGTATGACAGAAAGATCGTGTTGCGAGCCGGAACATAAGTCACCGGAATTTCGCTGCCGATGTCTTCCACACGATCGGATTTCGGAACGGCGATGTTCGGATCAATGAGCGCGGAACCGCCGAGCTGAGCCAAGTCGATGTCGATGATCCGGTGTGTTACAGCGTTCATTTCTGACGCTAACCATTTCGCACGCTGGAGTTCTCCTTCGTGTCGTTGGCCATAGCGAAAACTGATTGCATGCACGTCAAAGCCCGACTCACTAGCCAAGGCCAAGCACGTGGCACTGTCGAGTCCACCGGACAACAACACGACTGCATTGGGATTAGCCACCGCGACCACCTTTCCATAATTTTCTTCCAATCGACGGATTGTAGTTGGTCCAGTTACCATCGGCGGCAATGTCGCGTTCAATCACCGAGGCGTAGCTCGCGAGTTTCGCGTCGAGGTTATCAATGTGATGCAGCGCGACGGCTTCGAGTGTAACCGGAATCTTGGGGCTGCCGTATTCTTGGCTGCCGTGATGGCTGACGACGAGGTGTTCAAGTTGTTGGCGTAGGTTGCGTGGGAATGTTTCACCACTATCGCTTTCGACTTGCCGAATTTTATCACCGAGTTGTTGGATGCCGATCACGATGTGTCCGAGCAATTGCCCGCGATCGGTGTAACTGATTTCGCCACTCGCTTTGAGTTCGTCAATTTTACCAAGATCGTGCAAGAACGCGCCCATCATCAGCAGTTCGGTATCAAGCTCGCTGTAACGCGGTCCGATCAAACGCACCAGTTCCATCATGTTGACGGTGTGGTGCAGCAAGCCACCGGGATAGGCGTGATGATTCGAGACGGCCGCAGCCGCCACGCGGAACCCTTCGACAAACTGCTCATCATCGAGGTAAGCCGAGGCTAACCGTCGCAAGAAGGGTTGGGAAAGCGTGGCGATCAATGCTCGCAGTCGTGTCAGATGCTCGTCCGCTTGGCTGGCGTCGAACCGTTCAAAATCGTCAGCATTGATTTCGTGGGCATCCATCCGTTCGATCTGCGTGACGATGACTTGCAATACGCCGTTGTGAACTTGCGTCCGGCCTTGACAATAGATGTAATCGCCCCGATCAAAACGATCAAAGATAGCTTCATCAGCGTTCCACATCATGGCGGCGATCGTGCCGGTGCGGTCGGAGAGTTTTAGCAAAATATATTTGCCACCTTGCCTATTGACTCGGAGTTGCTTGTCAGCGGCCTGGAACGCTTGAGCCAGCGTCATCCCGTCGGCGAGTTCATTGATGGGGGTACGCAAAGGATTTTATGGGGGCTGTAAGGGACGGCTGGATTCCAAATCGACACCGAAAGGGTACCAAAGAAGGGTGCGGTGGGTGAAGGTAGCGAAACTCGCCAAGAGTTTTGCTGCGGCGGCACTGTGAGACTGGATTCTCGCCCAGCGGCGGTTTACGCTGCATGCTTGACGTTTTCCCACCCATCCGCATTCTGTTGGAGAATGATGCCCCCCCCCTCGCCCACCACCGATTTCCTCGGACCTGCCCAACGCGATGATGAACTGGGGCGGTTGGGGCCGTACCGCGTCACGGAGGTGTTGGGACTCGGAGGCATGGGGCAGGTGTTCCGGGCCGAGGACACGCGATTGCGTCGGACCGTGGCGATCAAAGTCATGAACCGTAAGTTCTCGTTGACGACAAATAGTCGCAAACGCTTCATCGAAGAGGCTCGCTCGATGGCGGCGGTGCATCACGACAACGTGGCGACGATCTTTGAAGTCGGCCAGCATCAAAAGACGCCTTACATGGCAATGGAGTTGCTGCACGGTCAAACGCTTGAGCAACTGGTGGCTGCCGGTCGCCGTTTTGATTTTTTCGAGATCATCGAAATCGCTCGCCAAACGGCCCGCGGACTGGATGCTGCTCATCAACGCGGCATTGTTCATCGTGATATCAAGCCAGCCAATCTGTGGATGCAAACGCCCCAAGAACGCATCAAGATTTTGGACTTTGGTTTGGCACTCGCGGGCACTGGTGTGGACCACCTCGCCAGCGTCGGCAACGTCGTCGGTACGCTGGGTTATCTCTCGCCCGAGCAAGCTTGCGACGAACCGGTCGATGAACGCACTGATTTGTATGCACTGGGTGTGGTGATGTATCAATTGTGCAGTGGTCATTTGCCACTGCAGGGCCGCAATGTGTCATCTCAGTTGGTCGCGATATTATCGAATCCGCCGATTCCGTTTGCTGAGCATGGGGTGAGCGTGCCCCGACCGTTGGCTGACTTGATCTTTCGATTGCTCAGCCGCGAGCCGGGCGACCGGGTTGCCACGGCCTTGCAATTGGACGAGCAACTCGGACATGTTGCGGAGGAAATCCAGCACGGTCAAAAAGCGCAGCTCGCGATCAAGCTCGATCCCGAGCATAGCGGAGCGACGAAGAGTAAAAAGAAATCGCGTCGACAGGCAGC
>JBGSMN010000189.1:0-33695 GCA_041740155.1 Rhodopirellula sp. | reverse complement strand
TCATCAGCGCCGACTACATCGCGGTATTGAGCGCATGGCGTCACAAAGAAATTCGCAAGGATTGGACGATTCATGATTTTTACTATGCCCTTGCACGGCTTGGCGGACACCAGAACCGCAAGCACGATCATCTACCTGGATGGCAAACAATTTGGCGGGGTTGGACCGATCTGCAGGCGATGGTTGCGGGAGTCGAAGCGATGAGAAAATCAAAAAAATGTGGGTAAACCTAAGGTGCAGGCGGGGCATCGGATTTCGCGTTCTCGACTTGCCAGGCTGCCGATCGCAATGCCGCGTAGACGCGAGGTATCCATATCGAGTCGGTCTCAGGTTTGACAATGATGGTCAACGTCGTGTCTCGAACACTCATCGATGGATCATCGCCACCACGCAAGTCAAGTGTCTCGGCAGTAACGATTGTCGCTGATGCGAAGATGTGCAGCAGCACAAGCAACGATGTACGTAGTTTCATGAATGGCTTTCGAGGGTGGGATCGGATCGGATAAGCCACTCGATTGTAGTCGAGATTCAACTACCGAACCACTTCAAAGCTATGGTTGATCACACGGGCACCTTCTTGCTCGATCGCTCGTAAAAGTAGCCGTTGGCCGACGAGATCAGCGGCGTCTGGCCAGTCGATGTTACGTTCGACTGTTTCACTGGGGCCAACCACGAGTGTTCGTCGTTCATACTGACGATCACCGCCAGCGAACAACAAGCAGTCAAAATGAGCGGCCCGGCGGGTGTGGTTAGTCATTTCAATCTTAACGCGTAAGCGGTCATCAATCAGCCGTGTCGAAACGACCAAATCGAAACCTTCGGGGCCGACGTCGATGTTGCGATAAACGCGAATAGACGTCGGCGGCACGGTCGCGAAATCAATGTCGATCGGCAGTTCAAAATGACCAATCGTGGCATTGTTACCCAATACCACCGTGAAATTGCTCTGCCCTTTATCCAGCGGATTGAGTTCCCAATCTTGCTCGTTAGGCAGGATTTTCCATGCTGCTGGCGGTGCTAGTGAAATTTTACCCATCAACGCCTGGCCGATTGGATTATGGTAGCGAACGCTGATCATTTGCTCTTGACCGAGCAACGAATCAATACGTTTTGTGCTGAGTTCCACAGACATGCGAAACTCCGCCAACGCGGGATCGATGCCGACAATGAACATTGGCATCGGCTGCACGTCGATGCGATGAATGGTGCGTCCGTTGACCTGTTCCATCGCGACTTCGCTGCGTCGTCCCCACACGTCAACTTGATAGACCCCATCACCTAGAAACAAACGTTCGGTGCGGGGTGTGTTTGCCCATATCAGCATGACCGAGGCATGTTCACTGCGAAACACGACGTTGTTGGATTCGTTACGGAGCCGCAGTGAACCGA
The DNA here is from genome assembly GCA_041740155.1 of Rhodopirellula sp. Classification (GTDB taxonomy): domain Bacteria; phylum Planctomycetota; class Planctomycetia; order Pirellulales; family Pirellulaceae; genus Rhodopirellula. The sequence continues at coordinate 32,306 of JBGSMN010000189.1, read as the reverse complement.
TGTTGCGAGAGTGGCCCAACAACAGGCTCGTTGTGCGCCACGGCAACAACAGTTCGTCTGGATGTCCATCAGACTTGATCAAGGCGGCATCAGCGTTCATCGGATCGCGAACGAAGGCGCATTGCACATCATGCCCACGCACTGTTGCCATTCGCAAAACGAGATCCAAGATGCGAGCATCACGGTCGTAGCGCGTCGCTGACAAAGGGTCGATCGTCATCCAAGTCTTACTGTTTGCACGACGACCACTCGCTTTCGGAAGGTCTTCGGATTCTTGCAAATCCAACATCGCATCGAGTTCGTCAGCGGTCATCGGCTGTTCGGTATCGCGAGCCAGTCCCACCCACGACTCACCCGAGACGCGGGGCGGACGATCGAGCCATGTCCAAGGGATCATGATTTCCAGAGGCTGCCCGAAACCCTGCAATCCAACCCCAATCTCGGCGATTTTCTCGCTGAGTTGAGGACGTCCTTGGAAACTGAAATCATTGTCGTCACCGAGTTGCCACATCCGCAAACGAAACGTCATCCGATTCATGATCGTATCGAGTTGGTCTCGCCAGATCGCGGGATCGTGCAGATAGGCGGCAATCCCCGAATCGCCTCGTTCTCGCAACTGATAGATGTCAGCATTAGCAGCGGGTGGCTGCGTGAGCAGACCAACAGGTTGAATACCAAAGTCTTTCAGGCGGAAGGCGAGATTCGCGGCCGTATCGGCAGATGTCGTGTCGTCGGGCGCAAACCACACCGGCAGTTTTGTCCAACCAACTCCGACGTCGCGCAGCCACTGCGCGATGGCTCTGTCGTTGTACTGCGCACTGCGCGATTGACCAAATAAATCGGTTGGCAATGTCCAGCCAAACGGAACCGGATCGATGGTCGTGTGATCGGCTGCGAACACAGCAAAGCTATTCTCGTTTTCACGCTCCGGTCCAACGCCTGGCGAAGACGGTGACCATTCTCGTGGGTCGGTTGTGAGCCGATCCACAACAACAAACGAGGTCTTGTTGGCCAGTGAAGCGCCGAGATCATTCTCCATCGTCGCTGCTAAGACATAGTATCCCGGTGGAAGATTATCAAGCGTCCACGGGATAGAGACTGCGTCATCGATTGCTTCCGAAGACGCGTTCGCTGCGCGTTTGCTCGCGCGCTGCTGGTCGGGCGGCGATTTCGTTCGCTTTTGCTCTGATTGATTCACGGCGATGTCTTGGGCACTGAGCGTTTTGCTCGTTGTTTGAAGTTCGTTTTGATCGTGGTCTAACAGCCTCAGCCGCACGCGCGTCGGTTCGCTCGGCAGTCCCAGTAAACGCGTGTTCGTGGTCACCGGTTGTCCACGTCGATAGACACCAAAGGGTGCGTCTGTGGTGACCTTCATTTGTGGGAACTGGCGGAACGCGATGTTGTCAAACTCAATCACACCGCGAATGTCTTGCAACCCATCGTCGCCGCTGATTACGTTCAGCATGACCTTCATGGAAGTCGCACCATGGGGAGGAACCAGCGATTCGATCGTCAACGATTGCCAACGGGGAGACCGCGTTACCGCAGGCGTCGAGCGACGCTGCAGTTCCTGATTGTCGGCATCCAGAAAAACAACGTCGGCGTACACCGCATCGTGGGTGAGATCTTTCGTACGCACATCCACAGTAAACCGGTATTGAAAACGAGGACTCGTCGGCAACGTCGGCGTGATCACCCTCGCTTGGCCGCCATCGAGCTGCACTTGCAAGCATCGATCAACGAGCGTGTCGGCCAGCGAAGGCGGCAGCGATGGCAATCGCTCGGCCGCTTTCAGCCAACGGAGGCTGCGCCGGATATCGTCCCACCGCAGCAATAACGCCGTATCCATCGCGAGGATTTTTGACTCCAATTCTGGATCGCGAGGAGCGATGCTGATCTGCACGTATTCTGGATAGCCTGTCTCGACATGCCGTGTGAAATCATCTGGCCAGCGATCAAAGTCGGAGTCCGCAACACGCGAGAAATCCCAGCGGTAGGTTTTTAACCCCGCCGGCCCGACGTGTTCAATCACACTGGCCGGTAGTACTGGCTCGGTAGTCTCCCCAGCGACGTTGGCGTATGCTATCTCCGTTGCGAGCAAAAACGCAACGATTCGCAGGACACCAATTCGAACGTGTTTCAAAAACGGCATCTCAACTGCGAAATTTGTGAAGACATCGGGATCGTTAATCAGGACGACTAAATTTGGCTGAATTGAAAATTGGAGTGCGTGTTGACGCGTGCATGAGCGGCAACTCGTCTGCGGACAATCTCTCGGCCGCGACACTGCGTCGTACCTTAGGTTGGGTTGCGAGCACGGGCGCGACCAGCGTGGAATTGTGTGGTCGAGGACTTTTCAACGTATCTGAGTTATCGGACACGGCTGTCCGAACCTTGCGGAAAATCCTGGATGATCTGAATTTAACGGTCGCATCGATTCGCTTTCCCACTCAGCATGGATTCGATCATCTGCCCAATCTTGACCGTCGTGTTGATGCGACCAAGGCGGCGATGCGCGCAGCCTATCGGCTAGGTGCTCCGCTCGTCGTCAACCAAATCGGTCATGTTCCCGCCCCACCGGATAAACATCCGACCAGCGGATCGAGTCAACTGGTGGCGAAACCGTCACCAATCCTCGGCTTGGCGTCCCCGGCGACAGCGCTTCCACCGGAGGGACTCAGCGTGGCCGAAGCTCAAGCCTGGGTTGCGGGTGCGTCGGCTCAGGGTGAACAAGCCACAAGTGATACCGAGTCGACTCATGTCGATCCCCGCTGGGAAACGATGCGTCAGGTGCTCGACGATTTAGGACGGTACGGTGCGAAAGTCGGAGCATTTTTCGCGGCGGAAACCGGCACCGAACCGGGCTCACATCTGGCAAGTTTAGTGGACATGAGTGCGGAATCGTACGTTGCCGTGGCCCTCAATCCAGGCCAATTGATCATCAATCGACACAGCGTCAGCGAGGCCATTGCGGCTTTGGGCGAGCGGATTCAGATTGTCAATGCCGTCGACGGAGTGCTCGATTTGTCGGCGGGACGGGGCGTGGCTGTTCCGATCGGCCAGGGTACGGCGGATTTCCCCTCCCTCATCGGCCAACTCGAAGACCTCCCGTACCGAGGTCCGTTTATCATCGGTCGTGCCCAGATGCCCGCAGCGACGGCGTTACAAGAAATCGCCGCGAGCGTGGAGTATCTCCGAAATCTTTAAGAATCAACGGGCTAGCCGCATGACCACGCCCAATCGCAAATCGGATATCTTGGCGTGTGTGCTCGAATCACTACCCTTTCGACATTTTCCTGACTCATCCACGTTCCTCATCAACCGCAAAGTGACGCCGTGCCCGAATTGGCCCACCACGATCTCGACATCAAACGCGTCGCCATTCTGTTTGCAGGTGGCCCCGCGCCTGCGGCCAACGCCGTCATCAGCACGGCCGCGTTTTCTTTTCTCGAAGAAGGCGCTCAGGTCTTCGGCATCAAACATGGCTATAGCCGCTTGGCCGAGTACACCGCCGCCGGACCGATGCGTGAAGGCGAAGACTACATTCGCTTTACCCATGACTCGTTGACGAACGCCCGCAGCAGTCGCGGCATCATGATCGGCACCGCACGGACCAACCCCGGCAAACACGTCAATAGCCCCGAACACCTGAAAGACCCCGAACTGGTCGCACCCCTTCGGCGAGTCTATGAAGGTTTATGCTCACTCGAAATCGATGCGTTGATCTCGATCGGTGGTGACGATACGCTGAAAACCGCCAACAAACTGAAAATGTTCCAAGATGGTTTACCAGGCGATGCACGTAGATTCCCGGTCGTGCATTTACCGAAGACGATCGACAATGATTACTGCGGAATCGACTTTACCTTCGGCTTCTTCACCGCCGTGGAAACGCTCGCCGAAGAAATTCGCAATCTCAACTTCGATGCAGCCGCTGGCCGTGCATATTTCCTCTGCGAAGCGATGGGCCGTAGTGCTGGATGGCTGGCCTACGGGGCGGCGATCGCGGGCGAGGCCAGCATGGTACTGAGTGTCGAGGACATTACCGGTGCGCTGGCCGACGACGAGATTGTCAATGTGGAGACCGGAGCCACCCGAAAAATCATGGCCCTTGACCGGGTCATTGACCGCATGGTTGACATGATGCTCGCTCGTGAACGCGAAGGCCGCCCATATGGTACGATCGTAATCGCCGAAGGGATGGCCGAGTTCTTACCCGCGAAGTATCTCGAAGGCATCACTCGCGACGATCATGGACACATTAACATTTCGCTAATCAATTTATCCACATTGATCTCGCGACTATTAGCGGAACGATACACCGAGCGAACGGGCAAATATCGCAAAGTCAATGGTTTGCAAATGGGATATGAAGCACGATGTGCGCGCCCGCAAGCCTACGACGTGATGCTCGGATCGCAACTCGGCGTGGGCGCTTATCGCGCTCTCGTGGAAGAAAAACTCAACGGTGTGATGGTCTCGGTTTCCGGACAATTCGATCTGCACTTCGTGCCCTTTGAAGAACTTGTTAACCCTCAAACGTTGGTCACTAAAGTTCGTTTTATCGAACAAAACTCCGACTTCCATCGCTTGGCAAGGTTTTTAGAGACGTGCGTGGATAATTAATCACATCGGGTGATATCGTTCGGTATAACCGATGTGCATAGCCGTCTTGGAGTGCTCCGGATGACGAATCTTCCACTGCGATGCTGCAACACAAGGCTGAGTAAAAAGAAAGCGGCGACAAGTCGCCGCACTTCAAAATGCGAGAACCGAACTTCGGATTGGCAAAGTCACTCAACCACGACCGCCCCATTCCTCGTCGTAGAGACGCACTAGGATTTGATCATTGAGCCGGTTCGCCGGGATTTCTAATGATTGCTGATCGGCGGGTAAATCGAATAATGCTCGCATCGTCGCCGCGTTTAGGAATCGCAGCCCCGACAATTGAGGGTTCAGTCGTGGTGGCAATGTCCAGTGGGACAACTCCACGCGCTCCGGCGATTCGAGGCTGACCACCTTCGCCAGTGCAAACCCCCACACTCCGAACGTCGGCACGCTCGCGTGGTAAGGTGTCACGTCGAAACCCGATTCTCGCAACGTGTGAAGAATGCACCAATACGATTTCGGGGCCACGAGTGGCGACGTGCACTGAATTGCCACACCTGCCTGGGGTGTTAAATGACGCCGGAGCGAGCGATAGAAATACGACGTGTAAAGTTTGCCAACTGAATAGGAACTCGGGTCGGGAAAGTCGATCACGACCGCGTCAAAACGCTCGTCATGTTCGTTCGATCTTGACTCACCGCTCGCCGATTCTCTGCCTTCACGCTTCGCCCACATAAATGCGTCTTCGTTGATGACAGTCACCTTGGGATGGGACAACGCTTGACCATTGAGTTTCGCAAGCGGCTCAAACTGTGTCCCAAGCCGTGTCATCGCGGGATCGAGATCCACCAGCGTGATCGACTCAATCGATGGGTATCGCAGTAGTTCACGAACGGCCAGTCCGTCGCCACCACCGAGCACGAGAACTCGCGTGGCTTCATCGCATGCGCTCATGACGGGATGCACGAGTGCTTCGTGATAGCGATATTCATCGACACTGTTGAATTGCAAATGGCCGTTAAGATAAAGCTGAAAGCCTTGCTCGTTTTCCGTCACGGTGATGCGTTGATAGGGTGAAGTGTCTGCGTACACAATCCGCCCACTGAGTGTTTTTTCCTCGGAAAGCGTCGTGATGGCGTCCGCTTTGATAAAACCAACAACGAGCATTCCGATCACCAAGACGGCGCGGCCACGAAGTCCAGTCAAACTGCGATCGGGTAACAAGGGTCGCAACAGGTATGTTCCCCACAACCCAACGGCAGCGTTAAGCAGTCCGAATAAAATTGCTGTGCGAGTTAATCCCAAGCGCGGCACTAGGAAAATTGGAAACAACAGCGACGCGAATAGTGCACCGAGGTAGTCAAACGCAAGTACCCGCGAAATCAACTCGTTGAAATCGAGATGCTCTTTCAAAATTCGCATCAAAAGGGGCAATTCCAAACCGACCAGCACACCGATCAACACCACACTGCCAAACAGCAATCCATGAAACCAATCGATGAGCGGAAACGCCATGAACATCAGCGGTGTCGAGAAACCGCCGATCAACGCCAATCCCAGCTCAATTTCGATGAAAGTTCTCGCCAGATTTTCTTCCAAATACTGCGACAACCAAGCTCCGATACCGAGCGCTGAGAGATAAATTCCGATGATGAGCGAGAACTGGGTCACCGAATCACCGAGCAGGTAGCTGGCCAGTGTTCCTGCGACGAGTTCATAGATCAACCCACACGTCGCGATGATTAACACGTTGACGTACAGTAGGCCCAGGGGCGCGCGATGGATCAAGCTGTTTAACCTAAGATGGCTGCGGCAATGATCACGGAGATACCCAGCACAATTGCGGCGACCACGATCGAAACCGCCATGTTGTGCTCCTCGCCGATCTCGTGAATGATCGAAAAAGGAGTGAGTTTTTCAGCCAGGATCAAGCAGCCCACGAAGACGATGATCCCTACGATCGAGAATACACTGGCGGCGATCAAGTGTTCGAGCAAAAGGTCGATGCCCGTGCCGCGAGCAGGCGAGACCAGCACATGCTGCGCGTTTTCAGGAACAGCTTTTTCAATTTGTGCGATAAAAATCATAAGAGTCGTTATTGGTAAGAGAGAGGGTGATGAGCCGAGTTATTTCCGCGAATGCGATTACTTGCCGCCGCCCCACGAACCACCGTAGCCACGACCGCCCGAGGAACTCGACGATTCGAGAAAACCGGTGTCGATCGCTCGCCAGCCTTTGGCGGTCGCGAAGCTGAACCACACGCAGATCAACAGGCCGACGAACAAATAGAACTGCAGTAATCTCATCTCAACTGTCCGAAGAGGCATAAGGGCTGTAGTCGCTGTCTTTCCAGCGTTGAACTTCCACGTGGTGCTTGTAACCGATGATCACAATCGGCACGATCGAAACAAAAATGATCGCATACCACCACATCCACGGGTCTGGCCCTGGATACGCTGGCAAACCAAAAATCTTGGCTCCGAAGGCTTGCACGATCGTGATAAAAACCATGAATCCAACCCATGAAAACCACACGCCGGAGTGAACTATCGGGGCAGGCTGAATCGGACCAATAGCCCACGGTCGCGTTAGGTTTTTCAATCCGAAAGCCGCTTTGACTTCGTCGACCGTGACATAGGTACCGTGCGAGACGTTGAGTTCTTCGGTGCTGCCCGAGATCGATTGCTCGAACGAAATCATGTAAGGCGGGCAGATGAAATCCTTCGTCGCGACTTGATCGCCTTGATTGACTTTCCAGTAAAACTCGCCCATGCACGACCGCACGTAGGCCGTGCCGCGATCGTATATGCGGTATTGACGATTCTTGTAGTTGACGGTGTCTGACGCTTGGGCCGCACCTTCGGCGGTGATGGGTTCAACGAACGACCAATGACGATCATTCTCAACGAGCCAGCGAAATCCAATCTCGGGGTTATGCAACAAGTACTCTCGCCAGGGGAAAACGTTGCCCTGATATTTGGCAAAACGATCCATGCAACCGATCACGGTATACTCATGGTCGCTGACTTTTTCTGGACACTGGAACCGGCCCACACTACCTAACGGGATGCTCGGCTGGACACGTCGATCGTCGAGTGTTTTCAGGATTTGTAACTTGCCCTGGGTGACGTCCAACAAGGCACCGCAATTCGGACAACCGACTCGCAACGTTTGATCAGGGGTTCGCAAATCCAACGGACCACCACATTGCGGGCAGTTCAACTGCAGCGTTGCCACGCGTTTCACATCATCGGCGTCGAGCGGCATGACGGCGGGCGCGTCTAGACTCAGTTCATCGAGCAAGACGGTTTTGCCGACGGACAATCGTTTGTATGCCGTCGTGTCGACTGCATCACCGTATTCCAGCGTCGCGAACCACCCCTCGTCGCCACGCAAATCAGCATAAATGTGATCGTCGCCCGGTCGAAATGCCCATGGGATTTCACCTTGAGCAGCATACGACGTCGCGGTTCCCTTTTCAGTCACCGTTAACTCATTGTCACCCAATTGCACGCGCTGACCAATACTCAGCGATTCAAACTCGGGCACGTACAAACGTCCCCGAATCGGACGCGGAAACGTTAAGTGCAGTTGGCCCTGCGCGTCGGCCAGCCAAGCCATCTTGTCACCGGGGAGCCGCAGGTACCACTCGTCCCAAAAACCGCCTGCGGCATGTTGATATTGCACGCGTCCAACGACCTCAAATGGTTTGCCGCGATAACTTCCCGTCGACCCGAGATGCACAACACTATTGGTTTCAACGAGATCGGAAACTTTGCCGAGCAGTTTGAAATCACGGTCATTACGAGCGATCGCACTGTGGCAGAACTCGCATACCGTGACCAGAGTGCCATCGAACCGAAACTCCACGGGGCCACCACAGTTCGGACAGGGACCACCTTTCTTCTTGAGCGTCCGCGCACCGATCATTTCGACGCCTCCGTTTCATCATACCAAACACCACGTCGCAGTACACGGATGTCGACATGAGTGGCATTCAAACGTGTTCGCAGCTCCGCTGTCCACGGCCAATCCGCGTGCTCGCGGCAGCAAACGAAATTGAATGTTGCCAGAGCATGCTCAGGGTAGGTGTGGACGGCCAAGTGCGACTCGCTCAGCAAATACAACATCGTCACGCCATGCGGTGAAGCGAAACGATGTGATGCGGGTAACCCAATCACGTGCAGCCCAAGCTCGTGGATCACCGCGTTACAGGTTCCGCCTATCATTTCCAGCGATTGCAACCGCAACGGATCACATCCACAGGCGTCGACCACCCATTGAGTTCCCACAGAAACCAGTGGCGTTCTCAACAGTTCACCAGAGGCGAGCAGATTCGGGTGGGCGGTATCGTTCATGTCACTGCTGGATTTTTCCGACGAGTTGACGTGCGTGTTTTTCAGTTCACGAATGGAGTACTGGTTGTACCCCATGTTGAACTAGCAAAACAGATACCTGCTGATGGCGGATCTACGCGGCTCGTCGTGTGGACTGACGCACCGACTGGCTCGATGTCACTTTATCCGTGATCACCTGCCGAATTCTCTCCAGCGCATTGTGCATCGCGATGCCGTCGCGGAACCGTTTCGAAGGAGTTGGATCAATCGACTTGCGAACCCAATCGACAAACTCTTGATTGAGTCCTTTGCGGAACTTAGCGTACGAAGGCAACGGTGGCTCAAACGGATATTCAGGTAGCATGCCTGAGAGCATCCGGTACACAATCAATCCGAGCGAGAACACGTCGCTGCGGAAGGTCGGTTTGCCCATCGCTTGCTCCGGCGCGATGTACCCCAACGTTCCCGATGCTGAGACATGATGTCTCCGCATTTGATTGCGGGCCAAGCCGAAATCGGTTAAGCAAATCCGATTACCTGGAAACAAGATAAAGTTTTCAGGTTTGATATCTCGGTGCAGGACTTTATTTTCGTGCGCGTGAGCGACCGCGGCGGTCATTTGGCGAATGTAATCAACGGCTGTGCTGCGGGCCATCCGCCGGCTCAGCCGATCGTTGAGACTCTCTTCGCCTAACGGGAACACCATCACGAATTGACCGTCGATGTATCGCGCGTCCTTCAGTGGCAAGATGCTCTCGTGAGACAGCGCTGCCATGATTCGCACTTCACGCTGCACGTCTTCATAAGATTGAGACAAAGCCGCACTCGACAGGTCGGGCAATTTCAAAGCGACCGAGCGATCTTCGATCGTATCATGAGCATGAAAAACGACCGCAAAACCGCCTTCACCCAAACGGCGGATCAAACGATATTTGTCGAGTCGCACACCAGCGCGAAGCTGCCGTGTCGTTTCAGAATCGGCCATCACCAATCGTAACTTTGCGGTCACTCGGGGTTTCTCGTTTGGAGGTGGTATTGTTATTGAGATGAACCGACGGCGCTCACCGCAGGTTTCGTCGATATCAATGCTGTAGAACCCGCAGCAAGCACCAGCGGCTCACTGATCAATCATTGTCTGAATTTCGGATGTGGTTGTCAAACTGCGCTAACCGATCTGTTCTGGGAACATTCGGGTACTTGCTTTAAGGTTGTCTTCGTCATCCATTCTGCTCAATCCACACCGGGCACTGACGTCGATCCGTACTGCCCAGCGGCCTTCCGCGTCAGCCTGGATGATCCAGTGGGGCATCACGCACACACTTTGATGGACTAATTCAAAACCTGCTTCGCTCTGACTCACCGTCGAAATTGGAAACGCCCATATTCCGCTATCTCGATCGCAACTCAATTCCACATCCACATCGAGCCAGCGATCCGACAATGACAACGAACGCACATTTTGCAAATCAATCTGATTGCCCAGTTGACCGAGTCGGTTGCCAGCCGCGTCACTGAAGTAGCGGTCATCGGCTCCTGAGGGCAAACCAGCAAAATTCCATTCAATGGCAAAGTGCAACGGACGGCCAGGTGGTAAATTTTCGAGCAAATAAGCAACCGACATCGTGTCGCTCTCTTGGCAAATCGTGACCGCTTTGGTTAATGTGATCGGAATACCCCAAGCGTTGCCGTCACGTCGCATCTGAGCTTGCACACGGTCACTGCCACGCCGTAATTTGGCTTCAAAGGGCAGTTCGACAAAGTCACCTCGTTCTTGCGAATCACCTGACATCACCGATTCCAACGTTGCTTCGTTGTCAAAAAAGTGATCCATCAAACTTTTACGAGCATAACGATCGTACTGCACGCACTCATCGAGACCTGCTTGTTTGAACACAACTCGGTCGTGGATACTGGCCACATCGCCATCGCCTGCACCAGGGCCCGCCAACACTTTGCGGTGATAGGCTTCGGGACGTCGTTGTAACGTGGCGAGCAAGTTATGGTTGATTGCACGAATATCCCATTCGTACATCCGGCCACCGAGAGCAGGATCGAGCCACAGCACCATTTGATCGTTTGACAAGCGGATCTCTTGTTGGCCATCGAAATCGTAATCGCCTGCCGAACCCATTGCTTGTGTAAGGGTGCCTTCGAGTTGACTGAGCAGTGTATCGGCAGCGATCAAGTGTTCAAAAATGGCGTTGCGCAAGTGCGGCAGATAGGTGCCACCGAACGCCCCGTGCCAGTACGGGCAATTGCATTGTCCGCGATACAAGTGATCACGAACATCCGCCAGCACGCCCGCATCGAGGCCAGCCACTTCGGCACTTGCCAGTCGTTCACTGACGTACATCATCCTCGCGTACATCTCATTGGTTTCATCATATTTCGTTTTGAAGTTTCGCCAAAAACCGCCGCGCACAAACGCTTGCAATCGCTCCCACTCGGGGCTCTTTTCGATCGCATGCGTGACATCTTCAAGCGTCTCTTGCGACTCCACCGGCAGCGACCACTCCGTCATCTCACGATAACTGCAATCAGGCAGGTAGGTTTTTCCAGCGGCAGGCACACGGCGAATCGCTTCAGCCATCGAGATCGTGTGCAACCATCCTTGGTTCTCGGTCAACGCATCGAAGAATGATCGCAACCAACCCTGCTCGTAAACGTGAACTTTCGTATCGGGCCAAGTGCCAAATTTCTCGCCATCGTCGCCGAAAGTCATGATCGCACCAGGATGACGGTGCGAGACGTCGCGCAGGTAGCCGATCGTTTCGTTCACAGGACGGAATGGGATCGTGTACCGCAGGTGTTCACTACCAGGGAAAATTCGCAGCAGACGACCTTGGTCTTCGACGAGGAAATAGCTTGTCAGCTCTTCGGCTTTGTGCCCTGCGGCTTGGAAGTGATAATCATCGAGCACGGTGTAGTGCATGCCCGCGTCGACGACATCTTTTGCGAGGCTAGATTCCCACACCCGTTCAGGCATCCACATGCCGCCGGGGGTGACGCCGATGTTGCGTTGTAGCCAGCGACTATAGCTTTGGATTTGCCCGATTCGGTCGCGACTGGGCAACATCGTCAGGATCGGTTCGTACTGCGGCCCGCCAACGATTTCGATGCGTCCAGCATCGACGAGCAAGCGAATACGATCGAGATACTCGGGATGCCGATCAGCCAGCCACATCATCAGCGGGCCAGAGGTGTGCAGCGAAATTTGCAGTGCGTCGTAAGACTCAAAGACTTCCAGAAACGGCAGATAGCTGTCTTGGTAGGATTGTTCAAAGACGCCTTCAAAATTACCGATCGGTTGGTGATTGTGGAGGACCAAACAGAGGTGAATGTGCGGCGTCATGGCGTTTCGCAAATAGCGTTAGGAATTTGGAAGGTTGAAAACGGAGGGTCCGCGACGAACGCGCATTGTAAAGAATCTTTCGATCAATCCGAATACCTGCGATGATTCGATCGCAACGAGTTGTCCGATTTTCTTGTCGTATGCCAAGTCGCTGGTGGAATGATCCGCAGAGTCTCGGTACGTTGAATCGTTGGCACAATCGTTACACTTGACAACCCACAAGGAGGGTTATCGACGATTCGACGTTAAAAGTTGAATGATTGCCAAGATTGGAGCGGGTTGAGCGAATGAGTCGAACAATTGTCCCGCACCCATATGAAAGCTCCTTTGCTGACAATCCGTGGAGGGGACAATTGCGCTGTATCAACCAAAACTCACGGCAGATTTCATCCATGTCCGTCATCGAACTCGAATCGGTATCCGCTCGGCCGCTGTCGAGTGCTCCGATGGGCGCGGCCCTCATCGCTGAGCGGCCCAATCTGCTACGCCGCATTTGGGCGGTACTGTCAGCAACGACTTGGCACCTGTGGTGCCTGGGGTCGCTTGTGGTGTTGCTCGCATTTGTCACCGCGATTCCACTCTTGCAGCTCATTGTATTGGGGTATTTGCTACTCGTCGCGGGGAGGCTTGCAGGTGGCGAGACGATCCGGCGGAGTCTACCTGGTTTGGCGATTGCTGGCCAAACCGGCATCGTGCTGGCGTCGCTCGGGATTGCGTCGCTTCCGATCCGGTTGCTCGTTCACTGGGAATCTGTCGCGGCGATCATCGAACCCGCTTCCACTACCGCCAATACGCTCCGCACCGCTGCGATATTCGTCTCGCTCGTCGCGACGATCTATCTTTGGTGGGCGTGGGTGCGCGGTGGGAAGCTGCGTCATTTTCTCTGGCCCCAACCGCTGCGGTTTCTCCGCGAAGCTTGGCGTCCGTCATTATGGTCCGATGTCGCAAACCGCTTGTGGCAATTTGTAGTCGGCCTGCGACTTCCGATGCTGTTTTGGTTGGGCGTGCGGGGAACGGTCGGAACGTTGATTTGGCTGATCCCCGCGATGTTGATCATGAACGTCACGCGAGAAGGCAAGAACGCAGGCGCTGGATTGGTGGGCGTGGTCTCTTTGCTCGCGCTGGGGTACGTGTTGTTACGACTGCCAATGTTGCAAGCGCATTTCGCAGCCGAGAATGACTTCCGGGCGATGTTTCATTGGCGACGCGTGCGGCAAGATTTGCGGTACGCACCGTGGAGTTACGCGGGCGCGTTGTTCGTGACATTGGTGATGCTGCCGATCCCGTTGTACTTGCTCAAGATCGAAGCAACCACGCAAGCGATCGCGTGGTTGCCGTGCTTGGTGTTCGTGGCGTTCATGCTACCAGCGAGAATTGCCTGCGGATTGGCCTTGCGGCGGTGCCGACGATTGCGGCAGATGCACGATCATGGCACCGCGGTCACGCCAACACCATGGCGAGGGCGTTGGCAGACATGCTCTCGGCTCGTGGTCCGATTCGCGATTGCCCCGGCGATTGTGATGTTTTATTTGCTCGTGCTGTGGGCCAGCCAATTCACCAGTTGGGATGGCATTGACACGTGGGTGCGTCAACATGCGCTGCTCGTCCCGGTGCCGTTTGTGGGCTTGTAATCAACGTGCGTGTTCTCGTCGGGCGATTTCACGATTCTCGCGACGCACCAACTGACCGCACGCGGCATCAATATCGCGTCCCAACGAATAGCGGATCGTGGTCTTGATGCCTGCGGATTTCAGCACACCCGCGAATTCGTCGATCTGCACCCGCGCCGTTGCTCGCAAGTGCGGTGCGTCTTCAATCGCATTGTAGGGGATCAGATTCACGTGCGAACGTAGATCGCCCAACCAAGCGACGAGTTGCCGAGCTTCGTCAAGCGAATCGTTTTGCGATTGCAACATCAAGTATTCGATCATCACTTCGCGATCCTGTAACCGCTGGCACTCGCCGACGACTCGCCGCAGATGATCGAGCCGATATTTGTGGGCGAGCGGGATCAGATGCTCGCGTGTCGTTTGATCAACGCTGTGTAGGCTCAGCGCCAAGTTGACTTCAGGGAAACACTCGGCCAACCGCAGCATACCTTCGCAAACGCCCACCGTCGAAACCAGAAGACTGCCAGGTGAACGGTTGAATTGTTCGCGCGCGATCAGCGACCTCAGCGTTTCAAACAGACTGGCTTCGTTGTGAAACGGCTCGCCCATGCCCATGAAGACGATGTTGTCGAGTCGCGTGTTTTCGGTCGCGAGCAATTGCCCAGCCTGCAGGACTTGGTCGAGAATCTCGTCGGATGAAAGGTTGCGGGCAATCCCCATTTTTCCCGTCGCGCAGAACTCGCACGCCGCCGCACAACCAACTTGGCTGGACACACATAACGTTGTGCGTCCGCTGCTGATCCGCAGCACCACGGATTCGATCAGCATTCCGGCGGCAGTGCGGAACAGCAGTTTGGTCGCGCCGTCAACCCCCGAATCAAGTCGCCGATAAAGTTCCAAAGTATGGCAGCGAATATGGTTCGCCAAAGGTGAATCCGTTAAAGCGATCTCGTCGGAGCAAAACTGTTTGAACAACCGGTTGCGAAGGACACGCACGTGCTGCGGGTCGAGGCAAAGGGATCGGCGGAGTCTTTCGATTCCCGGCACATCAAACACGGAGATTAAGTCTAGCATAATGAAGGGATTCTTGAATCGGTTTCGAAAACCAGTTGCCAAATTCGCCGGACTTTGGAACGATCCGACTTTCAAACCCGGGCAAGTTCGGCTTCTATTTAAGCGGCGAGGTTGAAAAAGTCGCATTGTCACCGCAAGTCGCGTCTTATGGCAATCGCAGCAACGCTATGAAATTCTTGCGGTGGTTGGTCGTGGACGGCCAGCACTTGGGATACAATGCTCGCTTTCAACACAACCTACCACGTTGTCAGAGCGGACTGACTGACGCGAGTATGATGGATCCATCTATGCAATCGCAGTCCCAATCTTCAGGCTCCTCTCGGGAGCTTCCGTGCTTGCCCAACTACCAAACGGACGGTTTTTTTGACGAGGTCGTCTGCGTTGACGGCGTCGCTCGGCCCGATTCGGTCGCTTTGGTTAATCTAATCAATCACCTGCCCGTCGGCGAACTCGTGCGGCGGCAGCGTGCGATCGAACGTTCGCTGTACCAAATGGGCATCACCTTCACGGTCTACAGCGACAAGCAGGGTACCGAGAAAATCATGCCCTTCGACATCGTGCCGCGAATCCTCTCGGCCGCCGTTTGGGTCGATATTGAGGCGGGGCTGAAGCAACGGATTCGTGCCCTCAACCGGTTCCTCGATGACATCTACAACGAGCGACGGATCATTAACGAAGGCGTTATTCCTGCGGACATTGTCGATTCCTGCCCGCATTACTTGCCGCAGTGCATGGGATTGAAACCACCGGCGGGCGTGTGGTGTCACATCACGGGGACGGATCTCGTGCGCGACAACCACGGCAATGTGTTCGTGCTCGAAGACAACCTGCGATGCCCTTCGGGTGTTTCGTACGTGTTGCAAAACCGATCGCTGATGAAAAAGAATTTTCCACGCGCCTTTGCTGATTCGAGTGTTCGTCCGGTCAACGATTATCCATCGCGTTTGTACCAAATGCTGCGGCAAATGGGCCCCAGTGGGATGCCCAATCCAACCATCGTCGTGCTCACGCCTGGCGTCTATAACAGCGCTTACTATGAGCACTCGTATCTCGCCCACCAGATGGGTGTCGAATTAGTCGAAGGTCGTGACCTACTCGTCGAAGACGATCGCGTATTCATGCGGACGACTGATGGATTACAAGCCGTTGATGTGATCTATCGCCGCGTGGACGACACGTTCCTCGATCCGGAGGAGTTCAACAAAGACTCGGTGCTCGGTGTGCCGAAGTTGATGCAGGCCTATCGCGCTGGTAATGTGGCGCTCGCCAATGCACCAGGTACGGGTGTGGCCGATGACAAAGTCGTGTACGTGTTCGTGCCTGAAATGATTCGGTTTTACTTGAACGAAGAACCGATCTTAAACAACGTGCCGACTTACCTCTGCCAGCGTGACGAAGACCGCGCTTACGTGCTTGATCATCTCGATGAATTGGTCGTCAAGGCGGCTGGCGAGTCCGGCGGTTACGGGATCTTGATCGGGCCGCATGCGACGCCCGAAGAGCGAGCGGAGTTCGCAGTTAAAATTCGCGACAACCCACGTAACTACGTCGCCCAGCCGACACTTCAATTATCACGCGTGCCCACGATGGTGGGTGATACTTTGGAAGGACGCCATGTTGATTTGCGTCCTTATATTCTTTGCGAAGGCCCTGACGATGTGTGGGTGTTGCCGGGTGGTTTGACACGGGTGGCGCTCAAGAAAGGTTCGCTCGTCGTGAATTCGTCGCAAGGCGGCGGCAGCAAAGACACCTGGGTCGTCGCCAGCCCTGGGCAAGCAATCGCCAAACCTTGATGCGAATGATAGTTTAGCGAAAGTCTTGACGACTTCCCCTACGGTTGGCAAAAGCGAAAGTCTTGACGACTTCCGCCACAGCATTTAACACTTCTTTTCCTATTTCCCACTTCCTTCGATGCTTTCACGTGTTGCTGAATCGATTTACTGGATGAGTCGCCAAATCGAGCGGGCCGAGAATATCGCTCGGTTCCTCGAAGTCACTTTGCACTTGATTCTCGATCAACCCGAAAACCTGGTCGATCCATGGGACCCGCTCGTGCGAGTCAGTGGGGACGAAGAATTGTTCAAAGAGAAATACGGGCTGCCCACGCAGGAAAACGTGGTGCAATTCTTGGCCTTCGATAACGCCTATCCGAATTCGATGTTGACCTGTTTGCGAGCCGCTCGCGAGAACGCGCGCGGTGTTCGTGAAAAACTCTCGTCCGAGGCGTTCGAGCAAATCAACGAGTTCTATCTCTTCGTCGACGATGCCTCACGCAATGACTCGCTTGATCGCAATAGTCAATTCTTTGTTGAGATTCGTAAGCAAGCGTTGCTGTGGAGTGGGGTCATGGCCAGCACCATGGCGCAGGACACCGCGTGGCATTTCGCGAACGTCGGTCGGATGCTGGAACGAGCCGACAAAACCTCACGTATTCTCGATGTGAAGTATTTCAATTTGTTACTAAGCGTTGACCATGTCGGCACGGCGATTGACGATTTACAGTGGTCCGCGTTGTTATTGGCGATCAGCGGTTTTGAAGCGTACCGGCGAGATCATCATGACATTGATCTCAATAACGTGATCAGTTTTTTCTTGTTCCATCGGACGTTCCCACGTTCGGTTCATCACTGCATCGCCTCAGCGGGCTGGTCGCTTGGCGAGATTGACCAAGCGTCTCGGAAACAAGAGTCGTCCGAATCGAGCCGTCAAGTCGACGCGCTGAAGCATCGACTGGCTCACACTCGCGTCGAAGAAGTATTGGCCGGCGGCATGCACCAGTTCGTTGACATACTTCAACAAGAACTCAACGACATCGGCAACCTCCTCAGCGACGACTATTTTCAATCGAAAGTCTCATGAGCACATAGTTTGATTTCATTCGGCTCATCACTTTCGCCAATCCTGACACACTCACTGGTTTTCACATGACGATTCGCGTCGCACTGCATCACAAAACGTCATACAAATATGATCGACCGATCATGCTTGGCCCGCAATTGATTCGATTGCGTCCGGCTTATCACGGTCGCACTCCCATTCCGGCATATCAGTTGACGATCTCGGCGAGCGAGCATTTCGTTAATTGGCAACAAGATCCATTCGCCAACCCCATCGCTCGACTCATTTTTGAAAAACCTACCGATCACTTCTGCGTCACCGTCGATTTGATCGCGGACATGACAGTGATCAATCCGTTCGAGTTCTTTGTCGATGATGCAGCGGGCAAGTTTCCGTTTCAGTACGACGATGACACGCGGCGGCAGTTGCAGGCTTATCTCGAACCCGGTGAGTTGACGCCGAAACTTAAGAAATGGATCGCCTCGTTACCGCAATCCAACGAGCGCACGATCGATTTCGTCGTCGACATCAACCGGATCACACAGCAAAAGTTTGAATACAAGATCCGGCTGGAACCCGGTGTGCAATCGCCTGAGGAAACCTTGACCCTGGGCAGCGGATCGTGCCGCGATTCGGCGTGGTTGTTGGTTGATGTGTTTCGGCACATGGGTTTGGCGGCGCGGTTCGTGTCGGGCTATTTGATTCAGCTCGCTACAGATCAAAAATCACTCGACGGCCCCTCCGGGCCGTCGGAAGATTTTTGCGACCTGCACGCTTGGACGGAAGTCTATTTGCCTGGTGCCGGTTGGGTTGGCTTGGATCCGACCAGTGGTCTGTTGGCGGGCGAGGGTCACATCCCGTTGGCCTGCACGCCAGCGTTCTCGGGGGCGGCCCCGATCACGGGCGGTCACGAGCCGTGCGAGGTGGAATTCGCGCACGAAATGACCGTCACCCGCGTGCATGAAGATCCGCGTGTGACCAAGCCGTACACCGACACGACTTGGCAAGAGATTCTCGATGCCGGTGATGTGATCGACGAACAACTCGCCACCGGTGACGTGCGTTTGACGATGGGTGGTGAACCCACGTTTGTGTCCATCGACGACATGGACGACCCACAATGGAATACCGACGCAGTGGGTGAAGACAAACGAGTGCTCAGCAACGTTTTGCTCAAACGCTTCCGTGATAAACTCGCCGAAACAGATCAAATTGGTGGCGGCAGTTTACTGCACTATGGTCAAGGCAAATGGTATCCCGGCGAGCAATTGCCACGTTGGGCTTTGACGTGCGTGTGGCGACGCGACGGCCAGCCGATATGGCATGATGAGAAATGGTTAGCTGATGAGGGTCGCGATTACGGGCATACTCATGAAGACGCCGCATGCTTCATTCGCTCGCTGTCGCGTGAACTGAACATCAGTGCCAAGATGACCATTCCGGTTCACGAGGACATCTTTCATTACTTGTGGAAAGAAGACCGGTTGCCGGTCGACATCGACCCATCGGACCCGCGATTAAAAGACGCCAATGAGCGGGCGATGTTGATGCGAACATTCGGTAACGGCTTGGGCACTCCCGTCGGCTATATTTTGCCGCTGCGGCGAGCCTGGTGGCAGGCCAAACCGGGTTGGATGGGCGGCAAGTGGCCGATCCGCAGCGAGAAGATTTATTTGATTCCAGGTGAATCACCGATCGGATTGCGGTTGCCGCTCGATACGTTACCTGTCGACTCGTTCACCTCAGCACCTTTTTACACGACACCGTTTGATCCCACGATGCCGCACGCTCCGCTGCCACCGCCGTATCGTGGCCCAGGTGCAGCCGGTGGTTCACCACGGGGTATGGAAAGTTATGTCGCAGCTCGCCAAGGCGGCAGCACGAGCGTTGGTGGCCCCGATGCGGCGACCACTGCGCCAGTCAACGAACAAACACTCGACGAGGTCGATGAAGATGAATTGCCGACCAGCGACGACATCGTTCACACGGCGTTGTGTGTCGAAGCTCGGTTCGGACGCCTGCACGTATTCATGCCTCCCGCTCAACGACTCGAAGATTATCTGGATCTGATTTCTGCGGTCGAGCAGACCTGTCAAGACACCGGTTTGCCTGTGATTGTCGAAGGTTATCTGCCTCCATCGGATGACCGCGTAGACTATTTCAAAATCACACCTGATCCAGGTGTGATCGAGGTCAACACGCAACCGTCAGCGACTTGGCGGTCACTCGTGAAGCTGACCGAGACGCTCTACGAGGAAGCCCGCTTGTCTCGATTGGGTACCGAGAAATTCGATCTCGACGGACATCATACCGGCACCGGTGGCGGCAATCATATTGTCATGGGAGGCGCCAAACCGGTCGACAGCCCATTCATTCGCCGTCCAGATTTACTGGGCAGTCTGATTCGATTCTGGCACAACCATCCATCGCTGTCGTACTTGTTCAGTGGCAAGTTCATTGGGCCGACCAGCCAAGCACCGCGAATGGACGAAGCCCGCAGCGATTCAGTATACGAGATGGAAATTGCGTTGTCGCAATTGCCACCCGTGGGCACGCAAGTCCCGCCCTGGATGGTCGATCGTTTGTTCCGCGATCTGTTGGTCGATACAACAGGCAACACACACCGCGCGGAAATCTGTGTCGACAAACTGTATTCGCCCGATAGCTCGACAGGCCGGTTAGGGCTGGTTGAATTGCGTGGTTTTGAAATGCCGCCTCATTCGCAAATGAGCTTGGCTCAACAATTACTGATCCGCGCCACCGTGGCCGCGTTTTGGAAAACACCATATGAGGAACCACTCGTGCAGTGGGGGTCGATGCTCTACGACCGTTATCTGTTGCCGTATTTTGTCTGGCAAGATTTGCAGAGTCTAGTCGGTGAACTTCGTCGGATGGGCTCGCCAGTGAATGCCGATTGGTTTGCTCCGCATCATGAGTTTCGATTTCCGTTGATGGGCGAACTCGTCGTTGATGGCGTGCGGATGGAATTGCGAAGTGCGATTGAACCGTGGTACGTGATGGGTGAAGAACCCGGCTCAGGAGGCACAGCGAGATTCGTCGATTCATCGCTCGAACGCATGCAAATTTTGGTAGAGGGTATGGACCCAGGTCGATACGCCGTGACGTGTTTCGGTCATCGCGTGCCGCTGCATCGCACTGGGGTCAGCGGTCAGGCGGTGGCGGGTGTGAAGTATCGAGCTTGGCAACCGCCACGTTGCTTGCACCCGACGATCGGGATACACACGCCGTTGCAGTTCGATCTGGTCGACTTGAAAGCACGTCGCAGTGTGGGCGGTTGTACCTATCATGCCGTTCACCCAGGCGGCGTATGCAGCGATAACTTCCCAATCAATGCCAAAGAAGCTGAATCACGTCGGACCGCTCGGTTCGATGCGTTTACGTTGACAGGCGGTGAAATGATTGTCCCGAATCTTCCGCCACAAACTGGCTCGGAGCCATACCCGGTGACAATGGATTTGAGAAGGTTTTGAGACTGCTGTTGATTTAGTTGTTTAACAGTTACCGCAGGCGTACTTTTCGACGAAGAGTACACCGCTGGCTGACTGTTAAACAAATTAGAAAACTTATCGACAGTTCCTTAGCTCATCAGTGCCGTCACTGCTTGGGCTTTCACGAGTTCTCGTGGTTGGTTGAGGTGGTTGTAGACGATTGTTTCGGGTGCGATGCCGAAACTGTGATAGATCGTGGCGAGTAGTTCGGCGGGGTGAACCGGGTTTTCGATTGGGGCGGATGAGGTTTCATCGCTCTTGCCGTAAACTAGGCCACGTTTCATGCCAGCCCCCGCCAACACAGCGGTATAACAATACGGCCAATGGTCTCGACCATCGTCGGAATTATTGTTGCCGCTCGTGCTGACACCACGCTGCGGGCTGCGTCCGAATTCGCCAACAGCGACAACGAGTGTCTCATCGAGCAAACCACGTTGATCGAGATCTTCGATCAGCGTCGACAAACCAGCATCGAGCATCGGTGCGGATTGGTCTTTCATTCGTTTACTCAATCCAGTGTGGTGATCCCATGAATGATTGTCACTGTTAGCAACCTTGGGCCAGATCACTTCCACGACTCGCGTGCCAGCTTCGACGAGCCGTCGGGCAAGCAGACAGCTTTGTCCAAAGGTGTTGCGACCGTAGGCGTCACGAAGCACGTCGTCTTCCGCACTGAGCTTGAATGCATCGCGGGCGCGGCCGGAGATGATCAGCGAAAGTGCACGGTCATACGATTGATCCAACTCGAAACTCTCAACGGCTTCGTTGATGACCGGCATTTGTTCGTTGAGCAGTTGCCGTAGGTTGGCGCGACGTTGCAAGCGGATATCAAAGACTTCATCACGGAGGCTGAGGTCGTCGGTTCGGATGCGTTCCATTTTATCCATCGACATGTCATCACCGCTGGGATACAGCGTGTATGGATCGAACGCTTTGCCCAGGAATCCCGCCGTACCGCCTTTGCCAATTACATTGGATTCTTGCAAGGGGCGCGGCAACATCACGAATGGCAACATCGGCTGATCGACCGGACGCATCTTGATCAGATTACTGCCAAAGTTAGGAAAATCTTTCGGCGATGGTGGTTCGAGTTGCCCTGACGGGCTGACTTTGTCGGTCGTGTAACCGGTCATCATTTGATAGATCGCAGCGGTGTGATTGAACAAACCGTTGGGCGTGTACGACATCGAACGAATTGTCGTGAAGCGATCGTTGAGTTGGCTGAGCCGAGGCAAGTTCTCAGTGAACTTGATACCTGGGATCTTGGTACTGATCGGTGCAAATTGACTACGCACGTTGTCTGGCACGTTCTCCTTCGGATCCCACAAATCCAGTTGGCTGGGGCCGCCTTGCAAGTAAACCATGATGATCGACTTGGCCTTATTCCAACCCGGTCCGCCACCCGTATGTTGAGCTGGATCCGAAGCGGCTTGGGCGGATTTCAAACGCATGAGTTGTGGTAATGAGATGCCGAGCATCCCTGCACCGCCAACACGCAGGAACGTGCGGCGGGTTGAGCCGAGCTGCGAATCACAGAGATCCTTAGCGGCTTCACCTTTGAATGAAAGCATGGTTGTTCCTTGGTAGCGGTAATTAGTGATTGAATAAAAACGCAGGCGAGTTGATTAACGCCCACACCAGATCTTCGGCGGCCGTTAATCGGTGATGCTCGCGTTGCGTTTGGCTGCGCTGGACATTCTCGCGCAACTTGACGAGGTCAGTGTCGATCGGCGTGACGACTTGCAGACGTTTTTGCTGGGCTTGCAGAGCTGTAAGCTGATAATCAGCGGGCACCGGTTTTTTGGCTTCGGCCACAGCGGTGCGAGCAGCTTGGATACCGGCGTCATTCGCCGTGACGTACTCGGTGAGCAACTTCGTTTGCGGCTCACTGCGCTGTTGAGCTGGCGTTATGACAGCGGCCGCGAGCGACTCGGTGACGCTCAGCGGGATCTCTCCGGTTTGCGTGGTCAGGCTAATCCGGAACCGACCCAACAGATGATTGGCCGCGTTGTGATTTTGGGAGATCACAAATCGCAATCGTGTTTTCGTTTTGGCATCATCCGCGTTCTTGATCGGTTCAGCAAACTGGAACGTTGCCCAATGATCGCGTTTTCCAGAAGGCGAGATCGCCCAGGCATTTTGATTGCCAGCGTTGCCATCAAAGACAGACGCGACCGAGAAACCGTCCTGCAAGAAATCGGCTGTCCCGCGAGCGATCTTGGCCAGCGGCAGTTTGGCCGGATCGACTTTACGATCGGTGCCTGCATGCACGGCGATTTCCGTGACGACAAAGTTGCCGTTTTCAGGCAAACCAGGGCCTCCGCCAGGCAGGGTTTCATCTGCCAGGGCTTCGACACGAAAGCCCGTGATGTGATTCAGATCGGTTTCAAAATCGAGCGTGTAGGTCGCTTGGGCGGCTTTTCCTGCCGCGTACAGACTGCGGTCCGCGAGCATCCGCAGAGAAACGTCGCCAGTCGCGGAATACGATGCCGGCGCAATCGGAAACCACTCTATATTATTGGAGTGGATGTTAGCCTTAATCCAATTATCGATGGTAGCAGGGATGTTCTCAGTTGCCGTCGCGAGTTTCGCCTCGGCATCCTTGATCGCCGCGTCACGTGCGGTGGCCAGCCGAGTCTGCTCATCGGCAATTTCGGCTTGCCGCGCCGTGATCTTGGTTTGCACGTCTGCTAATGCCGTGTTACGAGCAGATTCAAGCTGTTCAAACTTAGTCTTCCAATCGGCCTCGGCGGTTTCCAACCGCTTGGCGAGGGTGTCGTGATCGGCTTGAATCTGTTTGTTCAAGGATTCAAACGCGGTGACTTCCAGAGCGGTTGGCAAACGTCCGATCGCCCGCAAGAAAATCTCTTCGGCGAGTGCTTGTTCGGTGATATGCGCGGCGACTAGTTTTTCAAGTTCATTCTTGGGATCGCTGATCGCGGCACCAATCGTCGGGCCACTGATCAATGCCATCACGGGGCCGAGTTGCAGGTCGTCACTGCGTTCACACTCGCAAGCGGTTTCACGCACTGGACGTCCGAGATTGGTGAGAAAACCGTCAGGCGAAGTCACGCCAGAATCCGTAGCCGCTGCTGCCCGCGATCCCGCTGGCATGCCGGGTAAGTTGCTAATCGATCCAGTGAGCGCGTGGACGGCATCGAAAATGACTTCCGCTGGCAGACGACGCGGCGTCGCGTGGGAATAGTTTTGATGATCGTCGGCGTTCAGTGGATTGGAATCAACAGCGAGGCCGTAGGTGCGGGAAGTGCAGATCAATCGCATCAACGCCCGCGAATCGAAACCTGACTTGATGAACTCGTCTGTCAAATAATCGAGCAATTCAGGATTGGTCGCTGGGTTGCCCGCGCGGATATCGTCGATCGGTTCGATCAAACCGACACCCGTGAGATATCCCCATACACGATTGACATAACTGCGGGCGAAGTACGGGTTGCCGGGATCAGTGATCCAGGCGGCGAGTTGTTCGCGGCGAGTCGGTTCGCTCGGTGGCGCGGGTTTGTCGTCGACTGCCGCTGTAAGCGTCGTGGCAGAGGCATCATCGCCAATCTTCCCAGGTTCCTTTGGACTGACTTCCCAGCGATCAGTCGCGTTGGAATTCAATACGATGTTCTCGCGGGGAGTCAATTCGTAAGGGAACGCAGGTGCGACAGGTTTGCCGGTGCGACCGTGCTGGACCTCTGTATTGGCAGTATCGTCAATCAGTTCAAACAATGGTGTCGCTTGCTCGACCGCCGAACCACCGACTTTGCGATCGCCCGATGCAGGATCCATTTTGCGGTTGACGTGCGCAAAGTACGCCGACAGTTCGAAGTATTGGTCTTGCGTCCAACGTTCAAACGGATGGTCGTGGCACTGATTGCAATTGAAGCGAATTCCAAGGAACAGATGCGTGGTGTTCTCCATCGTTTCCTGGGCCGTCCGCAAGACTTTGTAATACGAGGCAGGCGGATTGGTTTGATTGGATCCCGACGCGGTGATGATCTGACGGGCGATTTCGTCATACGGGCGATTCTGCTCGACGGCGGTACGAATCCACTCGCGATAAGCCACGCTGCCTTCTACGCCCAGGAACTTGCGATTGACCTGTAACAAATCCGACCACTTGTTTGTCCAATAAACAATAAAGTCTGCGTTGCCGATCAGCGAGTCAATGGCTTTGGCACGTTTCTGTTGGGTGGGAGTCGTGTCGGCCAAAAAATCACGCACCGCTTGGCTGGTCGGCGGCAAGCCGGTGAGGTCCAGATGCACGCGGCGGAAAAACGTCGCATCATCACACAGATCGCTGGGTACGATCTTCATCCGTTCCCATTTCTGCGCGACCAGTTCGTCAATACGATTCCAGGTTGCCACTTCTGGCTTAACATATCCGCTGCGGTCGCCCATCACTGTCAACGTGGTTGCGGCATAGGCACCTTCGTATCGAGCCAGCACGGGGGCTTCGCCACGTCGCACCGCTCGCAACACGCCGCCGGGTGTCGACGTCGCGACTTCCGTATTGCCACTTTCAATGAACGCTTCACGCGTGACGTCGCGGGTCGCCCCATCAGCATAGTGGGCGATCACGCGGACCTGTTGTCGATCTGTCGTGGATTGCACGACGGGATTGATTGGAAACAATTCCAGCGAGGTGACGCGTGGTGTTTCGAGTTGCAAATGGGAACCGTCCGCGATCCAACGTCGCAGCACGGCGTGGTACGGATCGCCATCGGTCATCAACGTGCCGCCTTCGTGCGGAGTCAGGCCGAGAGGTTTGCGAATCATCAGCGAGTCTTGCGGGGCAGCCGGGTTGATACGGCGAGCGGCGAGATCATCGGTCAATGCTCGGATATCAAAGATCGGATCGTAACCACGCAGTGACAATCGAAATCCGTTCTTGCCTTTTTGGGCACCGTGACAAGTACCTTGATTGCATCCCAACCGGCTGAGCACGGGATTGACGTCGCGGACGAAGTCGACTTCAAAGTTGTCTTGCCCCGTATTCTCAAAACTAACGACTTGTTGCTTGTCCCCTAGTTTGACAATCACTTCGCCGGTCGCGTTAGACGTGGGGCGAACAAGACCACCCTGTTCGACGGTGATCGCGTCGTGTGGTTGAATCTCGATCAAATCGGAGACGTCAAGTTGCCGTTCATCGCTCAGTTTCGCGATGGCAACGAATTGTGTGTATTGGTAGGGCGAAGTGAACCGCAGTTTGTCGGGCGAGATGGTCAGCTCGACGATTTCGCTACCAGCCAAAGCGTCGTTGTCACGAGCAGCGGATGGTTGTTTGGTGTTAGCCCATTGTTTGGCGTCAAAGTTGTTGTCCGTGGCGACGGCGGTAGCGATTTCAGCGACCGGAAAATCTGCAATCAAATTGCCACTGGGATCGAGACGACGAACATGGCCGTCCGTTGCGGCGACCCACACACCGCCATCAGCGGTGATGTCGAGGCTATACGCGGCGGCGTTAGAAAGTTCAAACTTCAGCGTGTGATTGATCGGTTGATTGCGTGCTTCGTCGAGGAGTTTCTTCTCCTCAGGACTTTGTTGGGCCACCTTCTTGGCGAGAATCTTCTTGTGTTTGGTTAGAAACTCGGCATTGAATTCATACGGCCACACTCGCACTTCGCTTTGCCCATTGATCGTCGCGACAGCCGCGATGTAAGTGCCCTCGGCATTGATCGCGACTTCGCGAATTCGGCCTGGCATGGCAGGCAAACGACGGATCAAGTTTGCATCGTCACCGATTTTGCGAGCCGTCTCTCGAAACACGCGATAGACTTTCACCACACCATCGGCACCACCAACAACAATCTCATTACGAGAGGGATGGACAACGACGCTGGACAGACCACCGGACAAGGCTCCAGGAGTGATCGAGGTGATGTTGTCGATAAAGCGTTGCGTTTTGACTTCGGTGAGTTTGCACGTCATGTCGCGAGCGACGGAGATCAAGTGCGCTCCATCGTTGGTGAACGCGGTATCGCTAATCCAATCTTCGTGGGCACCTTGAAACAGGACTTGCTCGCCACTGACTGAGTCGACCGCCCGAACGACATTCTCATTCGCGCCAAAGGAGAGATGTGTGTCATCGGGCGACCAACAGATGCCGGTCAGCGTATCGTAAGTAACGAGTTTGGATAGCTCCAACTGGCCCGTGCTCATGTTCCAAACTTGTAACTCACCGACTTCGCCGGGCCTGCCACCGGCAGCGGCTAGCCGTGAGCCATCGTGAGAGAAGGCGACTGAGTTGATCCGTGGACTGATACCGACTAAGCGATGGGTGATCTTGCCGGTGTCCGCTGCGAGTACGATGACTTCATGATGCCCGGCGACGGCGACGGATTTCTCATCTGGCGAAACATCGAGCGACGGGATCGTTGGGGGAGCTTGATAGCGGGGTGGATTGTCAGGTGTGAATTGCGGTCCGCTCTCGGAGGGCGAGTCATTGACGGCACCTTCGTTGATCCAGCGAGCGATCAAGTCGATTTCGGTTGGGTGCAGCGGCGGTTGAGGCGGTTTGGGCATTTCGGCCACACCGTCAGTCAACTTGATCTGTGACATCAAATAGCTCGCGTCCGCATCACCGGGAACAATCGCCGCTTCACCGGATTCACCGCCGCTTAGCATCGCGGCAAAATCGGTCATGCGGTATTCACCGAGCTGCTTAGCACCTTGATGGCAACCGAAACACTTGGTGCGGAACAGTGGCAAGATGTCCGTCTGATAACTGACGGGGCGGACAATTCCGGGTGTGGCGTCCTCGGCGGAGGAGGCGGTGCAGTGAATCAAGCTCAGCAGCAGCGAGCACACGCAAATGAATGGAGATCGACGCATCACGACGTTATTCCTGGATAGTTTGGAACAATCATCGCCGGTCCGATTACAGCAGTAGCTCGAATCGGTAGCCAGGAGGTGGGCGGCAGGCGGGGCGAAACACGATACCAATGTGGCTTTCGTGTTCGTAAATGTAGGTTAATGTCAGTCTCCCACTCGGTCAAGGGTTTACCTTGAAAACTCGGCGCGGAGAGAACGACACTTCTATGTTCCGGAGATGCTCAGTGAATCAGGTCGGACGATGCGTTTCAGTTGGACATGACCGAGGGGGCTGTTGCGGGCAATCGCTGTGGCGAATGTTCAATCCGCAAATGATTTTTCACCACGGATTGATTCATGGACTCGATATGATCGACACCCAACGCGGTGATCGACAATTGCCCGCATTCTTCCCGTCCGACCCAGTGTTTTTCCTTGAAATACCACACGTGGAAGTTAACGGATTCGGGCGGGCAAGAGGCCATCAGTTCCAATGAAGAGATGCCGATGCCGGGTTTTTTGAAATTGCGTTTTCGTTGAGCGTACAGCAATGACAACAATTGGTAGCGTTCCAGGCAATCATTGCCCGCCGAATTGGCACCGTCGACCAGTTCCGCTTTGACATTTCTCTCGCTCTCGTAAGTGCGGTCATAGGCAGCCCGCGAGGCTGGGTCGCAGACAACCTCGTAGGCTTGGACTAGTCTTTTGAACCGTTCTGGATCGTTGCTGACTGTGACATCTGGGTGATGTTTTTTGGCGAGATATCGAAACACGCGTTCGATCGTCGCTCCGCTCGCATTGGAGCTGACTTCGAGCGTTTCATAATGATCGACAAATGGGTGAGCGGCCATGTGGGAGAAATCAGTCAAGCTAGAGAGAGATGTCGGCGCAGGCGAGATCGAAAGATCCCAGGCCAGACGAATGAAACGTAGCTCGCCGACCGAGGCTATGCGGGGGAAAACCCCAGAGTTCGTAGGACTCCTCCGCTTAACAAAAACAGCCGATTCCATCATGCTGAGGGGTGAATCGCCCATTCACGAGATTTCGTCGTCGAACGTCTTGACGATTTCCACTACCCGCCCCGCTCCCGACCATTATTTTTACTATGGCCCTTTCGATTATCCATTTCCCGCATCCCACGCTACGGCATCGCAGTCGTCCGATCGTGCGTGTCGACGCACGGCTTCGCGAGATCGCGGCCGAGATGTTGGAGTTGATGTATGAAAATGAAGGCGTCGGCTTGGCCGCCAACCAGGTCGATTTGCCGATCAGAATGTTCGTGGCCAACCCGACGGGGCAGCGCGGCGAAGGCCAAGAATGGGTGGTGATCAATCCCGAGATCGACCGCCCCAAGGGCAGTGATGCGGCACAGGAGGGGTGCTTGAGCGTGCCGGGGGTGTACGCCCAAGTCAAGCGGCCCAAGACCGTTCGATTGCAGGGGTACGATTTGCAAGGCAACGAGATCAAAATGGAACTCGATGGGTTTTTCTCGCGAGTCGTGCAACATGAAGTCGACCATCTCGATGGAGTGATGTTTTTCGACCGAATCGGCGACGAGGCGATGCGAGACATCGAACACCTGCTCGATGAGTTTGCCACTACGTTTGATTCGTTGCGAAACACTGGCAGTATCCCCGACGACGCCGAACTCGCTCGACGCCGGGCCGAATGGGAACAAGCCTACACATGAATTCGACCCGTCTGCGAATCGTATTGATGGGCACAGGACCGTTTGCTGTGCCATCGTTTGAAGCGATCCGGGCGGCCGGTCATGACTTGCCGCTCGTCATCACCCGCCCACTGCCGCCCGTCAAGAGCCGCCGCGGCCCGCCGCCTGCACCCGTGAACGACTGGGCCATCTCGCACGGTTTGCCAGTCGCTGCACCGGACAGCATCAACGATCCCGGAATCATCGAGCGGCTGGCGACGTTACAGGCGGATTTGATGGTGGTGTGCGATTACGGCCAGATTCTCCAGCCCGCCGCTTTGGAAACAACGCGGTGGGGTGGCATCAACCTGCATGGTTCGCTATTGCCCGCTTATCGCGGTGCCGCTCCGGTGCAGCGTGCGGTCCTCAGCGGCGATGCGGAAACAGGCGTGAGCGTGATTCACATGACACCGCGACTGGACGGTGGCCCCATTCTCGCGACTCGTCGGACGCCGATTCAGAAAACCGAAACGTCGGGCCAGCTCGAAGAACGATTGTCGATCATCGGTGTCGGGGCCACGATCGAAGCAATCTCGCTATTGCAAAATCGTCTGGCCAACCACGTACGTGGCAATCCGCTGCCGCTGATCGGCGACACGCAAGATGCTTCAAAGGTGTCCAAAGCGGCGCGAATGAGCAAAGCGGAGGCAGAGATTGATTGGTCGCGATCGGCTGACGAGATTGATTGTTTGGTGCGCGGCATGCAGCCTTGGCCGGTCGCTTTCACGTTTGCCGAAACCAAACCAGGCAAACCTCCGATTCGCTTAGCGATCCTACGCGTCACACCGCAACCCCAGCATGAAGTCACACCAGATCAAATCGGCTGTTTGATTCCGACGGGCGTCAAGGACGAAATGGCAATTGGATGCGGCCAGGGACGCGTGATCGTGGAGCGATTGCAGCCTGCAAGTAAGAATGAAATGGATGCGGCGGAATTCATTCGCGGCCATCGTCTGCCAGCGGGTTTCCGGTTTGGTAGTTCGAGTGATGCCAAAACCTAACGATGATGAATCTCGCACGCGCCTGATTCACATTCGTTCTTGGTTCCGAAAAACCGACTCGAAATCCAATATCGGTTGCGGGCCACCATTCGGTACAACCGTCGCCACAACTTTGCCGTGCCTGGGATGTGTAGCAGCGGCATCAGTGGCCACATCAACGGCAACCGGCGAGTCAGATAGCGAATGGCGTCCGCACCGCCGTGTCGATTTCCGGCTCGGTCGACGACGTACAATTGAGCCATCAAATCATCGAAGCTCAAATCCGAGTAGCGTTGGCCGACTCGCTCATCATGCAACGACATGAACGCCAACCGCTCACCACCCAAATCCATTTGGTGCAGACGCCGGGCGGCTAACGCACAGGCGTTACAATTCCCGTCGTACAACACGACATCGCGTCCCGTTTCCGTGTCAGGATCCGGGAGCATTGTCGATACGATTGAGGAAATCTGGGACGATGACATTCAATGAATACAGAAAAAGCAGTTAGTTGTGGAATGATGCCCTTTTCATGTTAACCGTAAACGCCTGAGTACATTTAACGCCTCCCCCGAAATTGTATTTTTTCCTGTCGGTTGCCGCTTCGCAATCCGCTACAATGTGGTTCGCTGCACTTGGGTTTGTCGATTCCAACGTGCCTCGACCACTCTCGACTGAACCCTTGCCGGGGCAGCTACAAGGAACTGACGCCATGTCTACCGAACCAAACGTCAATGTTTTGGAAAAAGTCCGTGAAGCACGGCAGCGGCTGATCCTCGGCCGCTTCGGCAGCACGCTCAACTTCACCTTGTTCGCCGCATTGTTGGTTAGCACGATCGCGATCGCCGCCATGGCGGTTGTCCCGCTTTCGCAGATTGCCGCAACGCTGGGTTTGCCTGCCCATGAATCTGGCGAAACTCTGCAACCCCAGCAGTGGATCCTCGGCTGGGTGATCGGCACGTTTTTTTTGGCGATCCTGGTCTCGCTTTTGCACGCATTCCTGCGGGCACCCTCGCTCAACGATGTGGCGGCGGAAATCGACCGGCGGTTTGGATTGCGAGAACGGCTCAGCAGTTCGTTAGCGGTGTCTTCGGTCGATCCGCATGGCCGTCCCTTTGCCGAAACTCGTTTCAGCGATGCGCTCCAAGACGACGCCGCCCGTCGCGCCGAGAAACTGCGGATCGCCGATAAATTTCCGCTCCAGGCCGGTCGCGCCGTGTGGTTGCCGCTTTCGATCATCCCGATCTTGGCCGTCATGATTGGCGTCGTGCAACCCGCCGTACCAGCCACTCAGTCGCTAGCCGCGACGGTCGATTCCGCCGAAGTTCGGCAGGTCAAAGCGGTCGCTGCGGAGTTGAAAAAACGCATCGCCGAACAACGTCGCGCCTCGGAAGCCAAAGGCCTAAAGGAGGCGCAGGAACTGTTTGAAAAAATGGAGCGGCAACTCGACAAAATCACCGGCAGCCAATCGCTC
>JBGSMN010000185.1:0-2485 GCA_041740155.1 Rhodopirellula sp. | reverse complement strand
CAAGGCGGTTCGAATCCGCGTCATCGCATCGACCATCTTATCCGGCCCGACATAGCCATCCAAACGGGCTATTAGTCTTCGATCGGGAGTGAAAATGAGCGTTGCTGGATATCCTTGGATTCCCATCGATTCGATCAATTCACGATGTTCCTCGTCGGACAATTTCAATGCGACGTATTCGGCTTCAATCGCACTTGCGACGTCGTCGTTTCTCCATGTGTCTCGATCCATCTCTTTACAGTAATGACACCACTTCGCCCCCACTGATACGATGATCAGCCGTCCCGAGGCGTTGGCCTGCTGGACTGCAGTTTCCGGAGAACGCGTCCAGCGTACCTCGCCCGCAAGAACCAATCCCCCGTCACCTAACAAAAGGCAAAATGCCAA
Source organism: Rhodopirellula sp. (assembly GCA_041740155.1). Classification (GTDB taxonomy): domain Bacteria; phylum Planctomycetota; class Planctomycetia; order Pirellulales; family Pirellulaceae; genus Rhodopirellula. The sequence goes on along the minus strand of JBGSMN010000185.1, from coordinate 2,098 downwards.
AGCAATCGCTGTTCTTCTCGCAACGGAATCCATGCTTAAGTCCTAATCAGATCTCAAAAACCCAATGTTTCATGCGATACCCGTCACGAGCCAAGCCCATATCGAATCGCTGTTGCCACTTGAATCGTCTATTGCGCGGTCCGGTTCAGTAAGCACGATCACAATTCGATCGGATTCACAAAAGTTTTTGGTTGAATCCACTTTTTTCGCAGGCCGAGTACTTCGTCTAACGCGACAAAGATCCTATCACTGACCCGATGGAGCAATGGCTGCTTTCTTCCGCTAGCCCGCAGATCAACAGCCGATGAACGGAAACATTGCTGATCACTCAAGTTTGAAGCAAGGTCGCGAGCGGACCCAATGTAAGGGAAAAGATCGTGTGAAGGCGAGAGTTGAGGACGAATCAAGATTAGTGGCTGCGTTGCAGCGCTCGGTATAGTCTGGGACTCGGACCATCGGAGAACGATGGCATTGAGTCCGACATGCTTGAGATGTAGAAAGAGGTGCCTTATTCAAAGCCGACCGATATTGAATACGTGCATCGCCGAGACTCATTCGATTGGCGTCTAGAAAGTTGGCTAAGCGAGTTCTATCAAGGATGTCGTTTGAAGTGATTTCATCCAAAGCCATGCAGGCAATAACGTGCTGATCGCTGCTTACAATGGCAACAAAGTCTCGTCCAGCAAGCTTAGCGTTGGCAACTGGCAAAAGCGTATCGCGTTGCAATCTTTCGACTTGGTGCGATGTCACGCCTTGCACGAGATAATGATTGAGGGACCGCTGCAGAGGAATGATATCTTCACTCCTGTCAAATCGAGCCTAAAAAAACCGTCGTGTTCGCTCAGAATCACGATCTGCCGAGAACAATAGAATGTGTTGCCGAGACGCTGCGGCGTCAGAAAGCCTTGCATTAAATCGACCTACCAGGTTATGGTCAGAAAACTTCTCGAGTCGAGCCAACACCAATTGCACCTTTGAGTGAATTCGAGGTGTCTGTCGTATTGGCAATGACGTCGATTCCGCAATTGGCACGATGCATCGTGACTCGTCTCAGTCGCCGTCGGAAATACATGTCTTGATGTAGGCGATGATAATCGAAGGATCGAACTCCGCAGAGCGTCCGGCGCCAAAACGCCATGACGGAAGCTCACGCAGAGGAAATTCAACCGTCGACAGTTGATCATCATGTCGAGAATTAACGTCAACTGTCAAAACGCCCCGATCCTCAGTGGTTGTACCAACCTGGCCGCGAGTCGTTGTTGGGCCGAGTATCAGGAGTGTTACCGATAGGCATGGAGTCGCTCGGATGCAGAATTGCCTCCTTGGTAGTCGTTACACCTGAGCCCCACGCAAGTCGTATATTCATCAATTGCCATCGGTTTACGCCTGCGAGACAGGGACGGATTCCGCAACACGCCGCTGCCAGTAGAAGCTGATCGCAATGATAACGGCTAAGACAATGAGGACCTCCAATGCCCAGGGTGAAGGATCTGAGCGGCAGAAGCACCGAACGCTGCGCCGACTGCAAAGATACGAACTTGATTGGCTTTCATTATGTGCTCCCCGACGCAGAATCGAACCTGCAACAAGGCAGTTAACCGTCGGCAGTAGCGGTTTCGACTGGATTGATCGTCCGTTGTCGGTGTAGCAAAGTGTAGCTAATCCTCTTCAATCGATCTCAATTTGGGTCACTTGGCCGCAATTTGATATCGCGAGAAATTTCGAGAAAAACACTCGTATTGTGGGATATTTCCAAGATTTGAGTCGGGAAGCATCTCTGATCATCGGTGTAGATGACAACGATGTTGGGTTTTGGCTTTTCAGCGGCATTACCGACCAACGCCGTGACGATCACCGTCGTCAAAACGGCAACCGTATGTTGAGCCATTTTCGGATTCATCGATTGCACTTTCAAAATGCGATTGTGGTTGTTTCGAAGCTGATAGTCGGGAAGTTCTTCGTCTCACTTCGTCTTCGCCGACTTGCGTGCTTTGGCAGCCGCGCCGACTGTTTTCCTGATTTGAATCTCAGCGTCATTCGCCTGCTTCGCGCCAGGCGTGCTGCCCCCGCACGGTGGAGTGACGGCGCCGTCGATGAC
>JBGSMN010000165.1:0-14192 GCA_041740155.1 Rhodopirellula sp. | reverse complement strand
CTCGTCGAACCGACGCAATCGCTCTTGCCAACGCCGGACGGTTTCGGCTTGGGTCATGGGATTTCTCCGCTTAGTGAAACGAAACAAAACCCACCAACCTAAACCGAGCGTCTACAACGGTGCTGGTGTACGGTTACTCCGCAGATTGAGCACCGCTTGATCGTCGACTCGTCCCCCAAGCTTTTTTTTAAGTACATGCATCGTTTATCAAACTCACTACGCCGTGTTGTCCTTCACATGCATATGCGATAGCGACGCGCGAGCGCGCCGCTGCAGCACACGCCGCCCGTCCCGCCGCCAAGGCTGGACCTCGAATACCATCATTTTTCCGAGAATTAAAGAGGTGTATCGACTCCTTCGTCCTTTCCGAGGGGACGGCACAACGAATGCGGGAAGTCCTTGTGTTGGAATAAAATCTCGCTTTGCCTCTGGGCTTGATAGAGAGTTTTAGGACGGTTGAGCGAGTACGGCAGAACCGCGACGTGTCACTAAAACATCTAAGGACGATCCAGCATGGCAAGAAAATCCGCACACACCAAAAAACGATCTGGGGCTCGCTATTTGCGACTCGAGAATCTGGAAAAGCGGCAACTATTGGCTGCCGTGGTTTGGACTGGAAACGGAGACGCCGTGAGCTGGACAGACTCCGGCAATTGGAACACCGGCATTGTACCAGGACTCGATGATGATGTGACAATCAACATCGCTACCGATCCGACGATTCGCATCGATAGCGGCCATCAACGCATCAAGAGCTTGGCCAGCGACGAAGCGATCGTCGTGAGCGGCTCAGCGACGCTCGATCTATCAAATGCTTCGTCGATCAATAATGCGTTCAGCCTAGTGGACCAATCGACGCTTGGGGGCTCAGGCGACCTGACTATCTCTGGCGCTGTCGAATGGCGAGGTGGGGCGATGATCGGTGCCGGAAAGACAGTGCTAACGCCCAATGCACCGTTCACATTTGCCGGTGGCCAGTTGAACCGAACGATCGAAACTTACGGGTCAACTCTGTGGACCGAAGGTGATATGAGGATGGAGAGCGGTACCTTCCGAAACTTCGGCGAGTTCGTTGTCGATTCGACAGAGAGTTTCTTGCTCAGCTACGGTACTTCAATCGACTCTTTAAATGTCTTTGATAATCAAGGGACATTCATTAAACATGGACCAGGCGTAGGTGGTTATGACTACATAGCATTCGGAGACGTCCAGGGAAGTTCCGGCATCCGTTTCGAAAATCATGGAACCGTCGAAATTGAACAGGGGCAACTCGCGCTGCTCAGCGGCGCTTTCAATACTGCCGCCAGCACCTACAACATTGCCGCGAACGGATACCTGCATCTCGAAAACGACGTCATACACGTTGCCGGCTCGACCATCAACAACGCTGGCTTACTCGTACTCGGAGGCAGCCAACACGTACCCGCCGGCACGCTTCACTCGCAAGGACGAATTGTCGTCTCAGGAACCGTGAGCCTTGCTTCGCCGCTTTCCACTCATGCCTTGGAAGTCTCCGGCGTCGTAGACATCCAAGGCGATGTGAATGTTGCCGAGCTTCAACTCTCGGGAACACTCGACGCAAGTGGCGATATATCGGTTTCTGAAAACATGGAGTGGACCTACGGGACTCTCGCTGGAAGCGGAACAGCAACGCTCAGTCCTAACGCGACACTCGCATTTCGTGGCGGAAAGCTTGAACAGACGTTCGAAACCTATGGTTCAACGCTTTGGGCCTCAGGCGACATGCAGATGGAGAACGGGACCTTCCGCAACTTCGGCGAGATGATTGTGGATTCGACGACCACGTTCTTGTACAGCTATGGAACCGGAGTCGACTCCGAGAATGTCTTTGACAATCAAGGAACCTTGATCAAGCGAGGGTCAAATTTGCACAGCTACAACTACGTCTCCTTTCACTCAAATGCAAGCGGCTCGGGCATCCGCTTCGAGAATGATGGCAGAATCGATATCGAATCGGGGGCGATTGGCGTGGGTGCCGGTGGCTATTTCGGCGCAAACACAATTGTTTCCATCTCAGCGGACGGAACTCTCGATCTATACAGCGATGCCACATACGCGGCGGGTGCATTTATCGGCTCCAGTGGGGTCGTGAGCTTCTCCGCCGGCGTTCATGATCTGCCGCCGAACATGATTGTTTCCAATGGCCAAATCGATGTGAATAGCACCGTCAACTTCGCCTCGCCCCTCACGACGCCAAAGCTTCGCCTACAGACTCTCGGCTCCCTCGGTTACGCGGGGGACGTTACGGTAACCGAGCACGCACAGTTTTTTGGTGGCACCATCACAGGTACTGGAAACACCATCATTGGTGAATCCGCCGAATTCAATGTCAATGGGATCATCTTGCATGCCAACGACATCATCAACCACGGGGAAATGCACTTGTACGCCGGTCGCCTGACGCTCGGTGGCTCGCTGGTCAACACTGGCGTGATCAACTCCGGTTCTTACGAAATCGTCGGTGATTCCGACGATGCGAAGGGCAAACTCGAGAACCAAGGAACGCTCCGCGTTCTACGCGATAGCCTACAACCGCTGCTGATCAACAACCTTGATCTCAACAACGATGGTTCCATCGAGGTATTTGAGGCGTCACTGTCGCTTCACGATTCACACCTCACAGGAACCGGGACGCTCCGCACGCAACGAAATTCGGTTCTCGAGTTCGTTGAACAAGGGAGCATGCTTGGCTCGACACAGAACGTAGATAGGTACGCCGGTCGTGGCCTCGTCCGCATCGTCGCGGCAGGCACCAGCGAGGAGCCGTTCGAGTTGGAGGTAATGGGCGAAGATCGTGGTCCCGTTTCCGAAGGGACGATCCGAAACTTTGCGTTCGGGGTGCTGGAGATCGGCCAGATCGCTTCGTACGTTAAGCTTGTTGACAATTCAGATAACTCGATCGGCACCAGCGACGAAGCATTCTACGTTGATACGCTCGCCGTCGCAGCCGATTCAACACTCGACTTGAACGGATTGAAGCTCTACGCTCGCGTGATGGATGTTCGCGGCACGATTCTCAATGGAGAAATCCTGCAAATTCCTGACGGTGGAACGATCACAGTGAACTCGACCGCCTCAGGCTTAATATCGTCCATCGGCGAAGTGGATGAGTGGACGTTCTACGGACGCGTGGGCCAAACGGTGAGCTTACTTGCGGAACCAGCGCGACGTAACTTCCTGACCCCCATCGATCCGGCCGTGGATTGGCTAGATGTAACCATCTTGGACTCCTCAAGTGCCGTGCTGAGCACAGAATCCAATAGCGTCGCCGGCGATCCAGTGTTGCTGCTCGGGTCCAGGATCCAGCGCGACGGCGAACACACCATTCGCGTCAAAACGCCGGTTACCCATGGCACAAGCGTGGGCAACTATCACCTGTCGCTCAATACCTCCAGCTCGGATGAGTTCTCGCTCATCCCCAATGAAACGGTGGTGGGCGTGATCGAAGCGCCGTTCAATATTGATCGCTGGTCATTCTTCGCCACCACGGCCACCCAAGTCCAATTCGACTGGATCAACTCGAGCACCGATGCGATCCAGTTTCGGTTGCTCGGCCCCAACGGCTGGGTAGGTTTCGATAGCCTACGCGGCGATTCGGAGTTGCTCACGTTGCCCTTCAGCGGCTTGTATACGCTCGAGGTCTACACCAATGGCACGGGGACCGGTTCCTATGCGATGGCGCTCCGCCAATCGGCCCAAACGACGCTCGATTTGGACGTGACTTACGAAGGAGTCCATCAAGGGGATGAAACGTCCCAACTCTTCAAGGTCGAAGTCCCTCGCGGCAAGCGGTTGTTGATCAATCTCGATGATCCAGCAGCGACACATCGTAACGACGTGTATGTCAAGTACGCGCTGCCGCCAACGCGCGAAGAGTTCCAGTATCGCTCGTCGAGCGCCGGGGCTTCGCAAAGCGTGTTCGTTCCCGCAGCGGCTGAAGGGACGTGGTACATTCTCGTCTACAGCGAAGCATCGAGTGCCGACGCACCGTTCTCGCTCACCGCTTCCGCTTCAACGCTTTATCTGACCGAACTCACTCCCAAACAAAGCTCGCGATCCAGCGAAACGCGAATCACTCTTCGCGGCGCTGGATTCAGCCAAGCGACAACCGTCACACTCGTGGCGAGCGATGGCAGTGAAACGCCGGCTGCCGCGTTGACTGTCGATACGGCGACTCAGGTGACAGCGACATTTCCAGCCGACACTTTTGACGCTGGCACGTACACCGTTCGCGTCGCCAATGAGATGGGGGACGCCGCCGAGATCACTGACGCGTTCCAGTTCCTCGAGTCGAGCACCGGGGGCGAATTTTGGGCGAGATTGAATCTTCCGAGCGAAGCGCGGCTGCGCGCCGTCACCGGACTCTCACTCGAGTACGCCAACGAAGGTGACGAGCCGATCCCAGCCCCGATCCTCACCATTCGTGGAAGCGATCGCGCTCTTCTGACCACCGACGCCAACGTCCTTCGCCAAGGTGCGTGGAGTGGCACCGCGACGCCGGATCGCTTCACCGAATCGCTGCAAATCATCGCTCAAGGGAGCGTCCCTGGGCTGCTCGGCCCAGGCGAACGAATCACGATTCCTTTCTGGGTCATACCACAATCCGGTGACACACTGAACTTCACCCTCGATACGCTCTCACCCTCGGACCAGGGGCTCTTGAACTGGACGACACCACTTGAACGCTTCGTCGTCGAGAACTGGGAGAACCCGTTCGTCGGTTATGAATGCATGGGATCTGGGTGCAACATTCCCCCGCCCCGGATTACCGAAGTATGGACGTTTGTGGGCAACGAGGAAGAGCTTCGCAAAAACGACAAATGGACTGGTTCAACTTCGTCCCGTTGGTCCACCATCAAAGAAACCGTCCACTTTGCCGACCCATTGGAAACAGCCTTAAAGCCCGATGCCCTGTCGCAAGAAGCATGGGACGTCGTCCTGCCGAACCTGCGCGCCATGGTCGGAGAAACCTGGGGCGACTACGTTCAAGCCTTATCGCGCAATGCCGAGTATCTCGGCCGACTCGGACTCCACGTCACCGACGTCGGCGAGTTGTGGTCCTTCATGATGCAGCAAGCGATCGGGTTGACCCCAGTCAGCACGCTCGGCGCCGTGACTGACGCGCGGGTCGAGCTTCCCGGAAACGACCTCACACTCTCGCGGCATTATCTCCCCACGCTCATCGGTCGCAATGAGATCGGCGTCTTCGGACGCGGCTGGGTCCTCGGCGGCGGCTGGGACAATCGTCTCACCCTCGAGCCAGAAACTGGCATCGTGGTGATCGCCAGTGCCGACGGATCTCAACGTCGCTTCCAACCCGATGTCCGCGGTGGCTTCTTCTCCGCTAACGGCGACTTCGCAGTCCTCACTCAAGAAGACGAGGGTTATCTGTTACATGAAAAGCATGGAACACTCACGCGTTACGGCGTTGATGGGCACGTCGATTATGTGGAAGACACCAACGGCAACCGTATCACCGCCACATTCGCGGATGGTCGACTCGTTGGGCTCAGTCATCCAAGTGGAAACGCAACGCTCGAGTACAACGAGAGCGGGCGAGTCATAAAAATCACCGACTCCACAGGCCTTGAGTCTCTCTTCACTTACGACGCCTCAAACGAGCTGCTTGTGAGTGTTTTAACCAGCAACGGCAAACAGACGTTATACACGTACGAGACCGACGACACCCCGGCCGTTCAACACGCGTTGGCTTCCATCGTTTCCACCGGCGACATCGCTAGACGATTCACTTACGATGCGCTCGGTCGCCTTTCATCCGTCAAACAATGCGATTGCGACACCCCCGGAGGCGAGACGACGACGTACCAATATGAACTCGGTAGAATAATCGCCCAAGACGCGATCGGAAACGAAACCGAGACCTTTCTGGACCATCGCGGTCGAGTCACAAAGAGCGTCGATCCGCTCGGCAACGCAATTTACTTTGCGTATGACAAGAGCAACAATCTTACCGTCGTGATGGACGCCGCCAGCCAAGCGTACAACTTCGCGTACGACAAGTCTGGGAACTTGGTTGAAACGTTCAACCCACTCGGCGTCACGAACCACTACACCTACGACGGTCCCTTCGGCAAGCTCACCAAAGCGGTCGACGGCCGAGGAAACGCGACCTCATACGGGTATGACATCGACGGAAACAACACCGAGGTTGTTTTCGCCGACGGATCGGTCTCTCGATTCCGGTACAACGACGCCGGCGACTTGGTTGGAACCACCAACCGCCGCCTGCAATTGATCGAGAATAAATATGACGCCCAAGGACGGATCAGTTCACGAACATTCCCTGACGGATCGCAAGAAAGTTTCACATACGACTCTCGCGGCAACCTGACTCGCGCCGAGACGGGCGGCCAAGTGACCTCAATCAGCTACAACGTGCTCAAACGTCCGACACGCATTGAATACCCCAACGGCCGTTGGATCGAGCACACGTACGACGCGGAGGGTCGCCGAATTCAACAAGAGGACCACTCGGGCTTTATTGTTAAATACGCGTATGGCACCAATGGTCGACTGAGTGAATTAAGGGACGTGCACGAAAGTCGCATTGTGTCGTATCAATACGATAGTGCCGGTCGCGTAACAAGAGAAGACAAAGGAAATTCAACTTTCACGACGTACGAGTATGACGCCGCGGGACGTGCAAAACGCATCATTCACCATGCTCCGAATGGATCTGCCCATGCAACTCTGACCTATCAATACAACGAGCGTGGTGAACTTATCACTGCATCCACGAATGACGGCCAGTGGGATTACACATACGATTCACTTGGCCAGCTTATCCGAGCCCAACTCCTTTCGAGCAATCCAGCTATAGCGAACCGGGACTTGCACTACGAATATGACGCGGTTGGCAACCGTGTGCGAACGCTGTTGAACGGAGCAGAAACAATCTACGTAACGAACCCCCTGAACCAACTCACGAATGCTGGAGAGACAACATATCATTACGATGCGGATGGAAATGTCGTCAAGGAGGTGGGGCCACGTGGCATTCGCACCTACACATTCAATGCACAAAACCAACTTGTCACGTCGACAACACCGGAAGGAATATCGCAGTATGAATACGATACGTTTGGGAACCGCACAGCAATGGTCACTGACGGGGAAAGAATGGACTTTCTCATTGATCTCATCGGTTTTGGAAATGTCATCGGAGAATACGACAACAGTGGCGTGAGAGCAGTCTCATTCGCGCACGGCAACGGCCTTGAGTCTTCCTTCTACCAATCTGATGTCGGATACTTTGATTTTAGTGCGATCGGCTCGACGATTGGTGTGACAGGCCAGAACGGGACGTACGTGAGCGAGTATTCTTATGAGCCGTTCGGCAATCTCATTTCCCGGAGAGAGGATGTTAGTACTCCGCACACTTTTATAGGCGAATTGGGTGTACAGGATGATGGCAACGGTTTGTCGTTCATGCGTGCCCGATATTATGACGGTAATATTGGGCGATTTTTATCCGTAGATCCTATCGATCAACTAACGCGCGACCACTACATCTACGCCCAAAACAGCCCTCTTAACTTCGTTGACCCGCTCGGATTGGCTGGCGTCAACGCTGGAGGTGGAGTTGGGGGATTATTGGGGATCGCTGGACTTGCAACAGGTGTCGCCTTGTTGGCGGAGGGAGGCTCTCCTAACGATCGATTGGTCGCCGGTACGGTGATGGAGGGCAATACTGGAACAGGGTTTGAAAACTACGCGGGGATAGCGAGCAGTGATGCGATTGGATACATCAACGAAGCCGCGTTCGGATTTGGTGTTGAAAGCGTGCTGGGAGGAGTCACTAGGAACCTGGCTGGGGAATTATTCGGTCGTTTCATCTCCGGCCCAGGTTGGGACTCACCCTATTCACCGTTACCTAACCTTATTCTTGCGCTACCGCCTAGCAATGGCGAGGTAAATGGCAGCATCCCAGTACCCGCTGCCAAGGATCCAAACCAGAAGCTTGGACCGAACGGGGCGGGTGAGGAGAATTTTGTGGCGAGCGGCGCACTGCTCGCCTATCGCATCGATTTCGAAAACGACGCGACAGCGACGGCGCCGGCACAGCGGGTGACGGTGAGCGATCCACTCTCGAGCGACTTGGATCTCGACTCCTTCGAGTTCACCGAAGTCGGCTTTGGCGACTTCCAACTTTCCATCCCCGCCGAGTCGTCACGACACGTTCGTACGACCATCGAATACACGGTCGACGGCCACACGATGCTCGTCTCGATCGAACTGGGCATTCGCAGCAAGACACGCGAGGCCTACGCGATCTTCCAATCGATTGATCCGACGTCGGACCTGCCCCCGAATGGCTCTGTCGGATTCCTGCCGCCGGAAGATGGTAGCGGTCGTGGATTGGGATACTTTACCTATGCGATTGCCCCAGTAGCAGACTTGCCGAGTGGAACAGCCATCCGCAACGTCGCCAATATCACGTTTGACGAGATCGAACGCATCGACACGAACCAGATCGATCCGCATGATCCCTCCGCAGGAACCGACCCAACCAAAGAGGCCCTCGTCACGATCGATGCCGCAAGTCCGACCAGTTCGGTGAACGCGATTTCCGCTCAATCGCCTGCAGTGTTCGAGGTTATATGGACCGGCACGGACGACGTGGGCGGGTCTGGAATCAGCTCCTTTGACATCTACGTCTCGGTAAACAATGCACCGTTCACACTGTGGCTTGACGATACCGCGTTGACTCGCGCCGAGTACGTGGGCATCCCCGGCCAAACGGTGCGGTTCCTCAGTCGTGCGAAAGACTTGGTGGGGCATGAAGAAGCCGAACCCACCACGCCAGACGCGACGACCACGCTCGCGACGCTACTGTCGCTCGACGCCGGTGACAACCAAACGTCGATGGTGGGACTTTACGTCGGGCTCGACAGTGTATCGTTCACTAGCTCGGAAGTCATTGAAATGCTGAGTGGAATTGTGGACTGGGGCGATGGCACTCAAAACTCCGTCTCGCTCCTACGTGTGGACGAGGGTGTCAAGTTGATTAACACTCACACCTACGCCGCTGTCGGCCAATACACCGCCACGCTGAGTCTCGCGGACTCCACCGGTAATTCGGCAAGTGACACGTTCCGCGTCACCATCATCGAACCGACACACGACTATGGTGACGCTGGCCAGAATTACCCTGTGCTGTTTGAGCAAAATGGCGCAAGACATGCGGTCGGCGAACTGTTTCTCGGCAGTCTCGTGACCGCTGAAGCCAATGGCTTGCACTCCGGATCGGCTGACGCCGATGGCGCCAGCGATGATGGTGTGCAGTTCCTAACAACTCTGCTCGCGAACGCTGATGCGAGTACGCAATCGAGCATTAAAGCCACGGCCTCGCTAGCCGGAAAGCTCGACGCATGGATCGACTTCAACCAGGATGGCGATTGGCTCGACGATGGCGAACAACTCTTCACCGCAGTCAACGTGGTGGCCGGAGATGAGAACATCCTTTCCTTCACGATTCCCGCCGGAGCGCTCCCCGGGCCCACTTACGCGAGATTCCGCTTGAGTACCGCGGGTGGACTTTCGCCCACGGGTGAAGCGCCCGTCGGCGAAGTTGAAGACTACATCACCACACTTTTCGCTTCGAACAATGCAACCGTGAACGTGACCTCGATCATACCGGGCACCGTCACGATCGAAACTGACGACACCAACGTGGTTGTGCGCGCGGGTGAATCGATCCTTTTCCAAGGTCCTGCGACCCACTTGGCGGTGCTCGATTTCACCGGGTCGAGTGGGGATGATGCGATCAATCTGACGACCAAGATCGTGGACTTCACTGGCGGCATGTCGGTCGATGCCGGCGTCGGGATGGACACGGTGATTCTCGGCCAAGCCAATTCGACGTTGGTCCTCACAACTGGCTCTTCGGTGACGCTTGTCGGAACCGAGGTCCTCGACATTCGCGGCACCGACAAAAAGTCACTCACGCTCGATGAAGCCGCGATCGGCAAATTGGCCGACAACGGCCATACACCTCGGGTGTTGGCCGATCCGATGGACACAATCAAGATTGTTGATGGCGGTTTTTCGATCACCGGCACGTTAGTCGAAACGGGACAAATCGTCGTTCAAATTCAATCCACCCCGACCGGCGGCGGAGCGGCAGCCAGACTGGAGATTGTCGGTAAACGGTGGACCAACCCGATCGAGCCGACTGACGTGACGGGGACGGGGGGAACAACGGCGATCGACGCCCTACGCATTATCAACCAGCTCAATTCGCCCGAAGTGTTTGATCCGGACAATGGTGTGTTGCGAGATCCGGCAACGGTGGATATATCGTTCGAATTTTCGTTCTTTGACGTTTCTGGAGATGGGGTATTGTCCGCGGTCGACGCATTGCGGGTGATCAATCGTCTGAATGAACTTGATATCAGCGGCGAACCGATCAGGAGCTGTAAGCCGATCGTGACGAGGCAACTCGCCCCTCAGCAGAATGCCGTTTCGCCAGTGACTTCAGTGGTGCTGAATCAGGTGGATCAACCGCTCGTGGGTATCGATTGGACATCGCTGGAAGAAGATCTTGAGTTGCTCGTGGCGGATCAACAACTGCTCTCAAACAGCTCGCGAAAAGTCGCCGTCGTCGACCAGCAGAAAAGGAGATCGGGCGACCGAGACGATTCGGATGCGAAGCTCGAAATGACGCTGGCCGAATCACTAGTCAATCTGACCACGTTTGGTTCTATCAAACACTTATCAACTGGTGACCATTAGCTCTCGGATTCAGAAGGCCCGAGATCGAAAGAGCTTCACTGGGTCAGACGCGGGATTTGCGGATTGACGACGATTCATTGATCAGCCAACGTCTCGGCGTTGTAGAATTGGGCTCGCTGTCTATGCAACCACCGACGTGATACATCCGCGATTGACACGCCGCTTTGGAATCACGTCATGAGGGAACGCCGGTGATCTGCTGAGACAACTCAACACTTGGCGGAAATTTTCTCCCACAATGGTCCTGGGATCGGGCGAAAACCACACACCTCCATCTCGCTCGATTGTGAAGCCGTCAGCCAGAATGGACTCAACCGCCTTTGGGGATGTGAATTGATTTAGTTTCATAGTTTTGCTGGATAGATCAACATCAGCCAGGCTTGGCTGCTGCCCGTCGCAGCAGCTCGCCGTCCCGCAGATAGATCTGGATTGTTTTCGGTGTTGGTGTCATACATGCTGGTCCTGAGTGATAGTCACCTTCTCTCCATCACGATATTTCTGAATCCGGGGACCTAGTACTGCTTCCAGCTTCAGCATGTGGTCTATCATGTCTCTTTGAAGTTGATCCCATGTGTCTTCGTCATGGTCCGTGCCGGTGCTCGCACGATATAATAATTCCTCGACGAAAGTCTCTGGTCCAATCGCTATCAAAAATGCGTCAGCTCGAACTTGGCCGACCTTATGCATCTATTGCACGATGAACCGTACTTGTTCTTGAAGGATGTGCTGTGTTGCATTTACATCCTGCAGTCGTCGCTGCAACATTTCTATCGCATGTGCTCTCGGCAGGCACTCAGAAAACTTCAGTCCATCGATTGCATCGCCATCAACATCGGGAACCATCTCGGCAGCGGAACGTAGTTGCAGATTGCAAATGAATTCCTCGACAGCCTGAATCTCTATTTCAGAATGAAATTCTAACGTGAAGCTGTCGCTATCTACTTTTCGCCCGCAATCCTTTGTCAGTTCGTTCGCGAGCGCTGCGTTGGCCTGTACTCCACCAAACGTCCACCACTGAACCACTCCGCTTCCTGCTTGAATCGCGACTGTCGATTTCCCACGAAGCCATGGGTATTCGTGGCGGATTTCGATGATGCACTCACTGGCACGACGCGACCAGCAGTCCCTTGTCTGGTTGCTGACTAGCAATCGTTTGATGGATTGGGAAAGTGCAAACCCAACGCCTTGGCCTGCACCAGACCATCGTGTGCGCCCCTTCGCTTCAGTCGGTTCGACATAGGCTTTTTTCCGTGACCAATCGATATGATTGACTTGCCATGCACGGCCACCAAGCAACAGTATTCGAGGGCCATCCTGTTTACTTAGAAACGTCATCTGATCCACGAACCCTAGTTCCTGGCGTCCATGAAAAATCGAGAACAGAGGTGGCGACATAAATACTGAGAACAATTCAGTGTTTCGGGCGTTTTTCAAGTTTCGGTGATTTTCCCGAAACCTCTCTTTCGAACTCGGCTGCTTCAAATCCGCATGAGTTGCGTCCGTCTCAACGGTTTTTTCTCTGCGAATTATCGCGCTCTCTGTTCACAAAGTGGCTGCTTGTTACAACGCCGTTTGCTTCTGACCCACCGAACCAGACGGTTCATGTTTGGCTCGGGTTAACAGGTTGAGAGTCCTTGATCGCTCGCCACATTTTGCGTTGGTGTTTCCCGTCGAGCGTTTTGGCAATGGGGCGGATGTCGGCTTCTTTGATTGGGTCGCGGCCTTTGACTGTGTTGGGCAGGAACAAGATTTCTTCATGAATATCGGGGGCGAGGTTGTCCATCCACATGATTTGCGTCATGCGGGTCGTGGAGATCTGGCCGTAGTGGGTCAGTTCGCTTTGGTTGATGATGACGCCGTCGCGAACGAGATCGCGGCAGCGGTGGGCTAGGGCAAGCAACCGTGTGATGCGTGGGATTCGGCCGATTGGTTTTGTTGGAGCTTTGCCGTTGGCGAGCGACTTGCTGCCACTGCGGCGAGTTTGAACGTGGAAGGATCGGTTGACGGTGAGTTTGTCGTTCATGCGGGCACCTCCAGGTTGCCGGCGGTCAGACTTTGCATTCCGGTGTCGTGGATCGTGATGCCGACGTTGCCCGCCACGCCATCGAAATCGACACGGTCAACGAGCAGAGATGTGCGTCGGACTTGTTTGCGGGGCTGAATCGTTTGCCACAGTTCTTCAAAGTCGGCGAGCAGTCGTCGGCGGTGTCGATCGCTTGGGTTTGAAGCGATTGAAGTTCGCTTGCGATGGCTCTGAGTCGCCCTTTGGCGGCGTCGATTCGGGTTTGCAGTTCGGGAACCTGTCGCACGAAATTGCGCCTCGCCGGTGGTCCAGACGCCGAACACGCGGTATCTGCGATGTTTCTTTTCCGCAAAGTCATTTTCAAGAATCGAAGCGATGTTCTCCTCAGGGTTACTTATGCAAACGGCCCGCGAGACATGTCGGAATCCGTCAATTTTCGCAGGAATTTTCAGGCTCGTACCTTTGGTTGATCCCAATCGTTGCTTCAACCAAACCATGGTGGCGGAAACGACTAGCTTGAAAGAGCGTCAAAGCCGGAGACGACGTCGAATAGTTCCTCGTCGATGCTGCCTTGTCGCTGGCGGTGAAATTGAGTGTGCAGTGTTTCGAGTAGCTCGTCGATGTTTTTATCGGCTCGCTGCATGGCGGCGAGTCGGCTGGCGTTCTCGCTGGCGAGCGACTCGGCACAGGCTCGGTACAACGTGATGAATAGGTATTCGTGGATCAGTGATTGCAACGTCACCAGATGGCCTCCCAGGATTTCCGCGCGGCTGTGCGTCGGCCATTGAAGATCGGTCAGGCGTTGTTTCCACTGCGAGTCGAGTGGTAGCATTCGCTGCGAGACTGGCTCATAAAGTGATCCAGTCTGCGGGCGGTTGTGGAACACGAAGACGGAAGTCGGTTCGTGTTCGAGTTGATCACTGACGCTTTCGATTTGCATTTGTCCCACCAGCGCAGTAATTCCCTTAACGGAATTGGGCACCGGGAACAGTCCCTGAAGCGGCAATCCGGAATCCGCGAGCCTCCCATGCACTCGTTCGCCGACGGCCCAAACCTTCAGCGAGCCGGCAACATCCGACAGCTTCTCCACGGCAAAGTCGGTGATCACGTCGTTGAATTGGCCGACCAAACCTTGGTCGGAGCCAAACACGATGGCGGAGATGACCTTGGGCTTTCCGGTGGTTGTCGTCGGTTGCACCAGAGTTGCAATGTCTTCTTTTCGAAAGCAAGCACTCAGCCCAAGTTCGATCGTTTGGTAGTAGTCATGCAAAGCGAGTACGGAGCGTTCGTACTGTTCGACGCTGGACGCCGCGATCGCTTTCATGGTGCGAACCACCGATTGCAGGTCTTCGGCGGTGCCGATCTTGCGCTTCAGGTCCGCGATACTGTTGCT
>JBGSMN010000106.1:0-77309 GCA_041740155.1 Rhodopirellula sp. | reverse complement strand
GAGACCAGAATCGCAAGTGCTCCAAGATACCGCAGCGGATCATGAGCCGACTTTGGAATGTCGACTCGCAGCAACTCGACCAATCCAATCACCGTCAATCCAGTAGGAATCAAGTACATCTGCGGATCGGTCAGCGACCAGGCGGCAAATAGCGTGAAGAAGCCGACGTTCAACAGCACGGCGGCACCGACGACGAAGCACGAAACATTGTGCATCCGTCCATAAACAAACCAGATCGCAGCAGCGGCGAAGACGATCAGCAACTCAACAGGCCCGTGTGCCGATTCGATCAAGCTCCAGGCGGCAATGATCGCCGGGAAAGCCAACGCACCCGTGGTCGCTCCGGGAACAAGAATGTTCAAACGAGGATGTCCATGGAAACGATGGGCCAGCAATAACAACGATCCGGCTGCTGAGATGGCGAACAGGCGGAGCAACGAGTGCGGTACCGGGATCGCAGGGTGATAGTAGAACCAACTGATCGCTAATCCGATCACCACGTAGGCACCAAACACATGCTCTCCGATCTGCCGACGTACCGCTGTGTGGCATTCTATCAAACCCGCCACGATCATCGAAGCGATGATCACGATTCGTTCGTGTGGCAGATAACCATCCGAAGCGAGGCAGATGACGAAGAATAGGCACGCAAAACATCGCAGCACGATGCTCCAACGCCGACTCATTTCAGCCTTAAATTTCCGATCACCGTACTCGAACACGATCACAGCCAAGACTGTGACCGCTAACATCCAAACGCAAGCGGTAGCCAACAACGGGCTCAGTGGAAGCGTCAATACTGATCCGCGAAAACCAGCGATCATCGAGGCGGCTTGGATCGCTTGCACACTCGCCAACATCGCCAAGGATGTGCGATGCTGGGACAAATCGCTGACGTAGCGCCGGTGAACGATCAACATCGTTAAAATTGCGATCGCAGAACTCGCCATCACCAGCGGCGACAAATACAGTAAACCGAGCGGTGCGATCACGGCCAACCACAACGAGCCAATCCAGACTGCCAGGGGTTGCATCTTGCTGACCAAGCGAACAGCGACCAACAGCATCACCGCTGAACTAATCGCGTACACCAAGATGAGCGTTTCGTAGTGGAACCACTGCGGCAACAAACAGCCGACGGCAATGCCTGTCACGAGCGGCGTGAAAAACAGCGCCGTGGCCATGGCCAGCACACTGCGGTACATGATCGCACCGACCGCGATGATCGCACTCACCCATGCCCAGCCGATGGGCAAAACGGACATGTCCAATGTGATCGTGGCCCACAACAATGAGGGCAAGTAGAAGAATGCAATAAGTAACGCGAACACCGCCAGCGTCAGATCGGCTAACGGTTGCCAGACGGCTGACATCGCTGTGGGGCACCGAAACAACTGCTCGCTTTGGCCATAAGTTAAGAATCGACTGGCGGATGTATCTACGCCATGCTTCTGCAGAAGGGTATAAGTCGCCAACATGACCACTCCACTGCCGAGCGCGAAAACACAGCAAACCGCTGTGACTTCGGGCACGTTCTCGCGCACGTACAGCGCCACAGCAACCAGTCCAATCAACCACATCCACAGACTGCTGAGATAGTTGTGTGAACGTATCGTGAATAAGCACAATGAGGCACTGATCAGACCGACGATCGTCCAGTCGAGAGCGTCTAGCACCGGATGCAGTTTCAACTCAGCGCGAGAGAGCAGAATCGCCATCCACGCGACGCTGATCAGGAGACTGATCGTTTCACCCGCGATACCAAACCAGCGGGCTGGGGCTCGCTGTTCAAACAGCGGACTCTGCAAGAACCGATCCAGACCGGGCAAGTGACTGAGCATGAGTCCGAGCACACTAAGTGAAACGAGCGTGTATCGCAAGTCACTTGCGCACAGTTCCATCACTGCGGCAAACATCGGGGCCGATGCGACGGCGAGAATCAGCGAACCGATCGCCGGTAGCAGCAACCGTCGATCTCGAAAGATCACGCTGTGAAACACGAATCCCAATGAACTGATCGCACTGACTAAGAAAGCGGCTTTCAGATTAGTCAACGATAGCGCCATCAATAACACCGACATGCCTGTCACGAATTGCTTCAGTGGGATTTGAAACTCAGTGAGCTGACGTCGCCCGAGCCAGCGGGAAGCGATGGCAAACGCTGCGAGTAGAGGCATGTAAGTCAGGCCATAAAAAGCGACAGGCAAGCGGCTTTCATTGATCGCCGAGGCGGCACCTGACTTGAGCGTTTGCAGCAATTCGCCAAACAGAGTTGGGCTCGACTGATAAGCGATCGTGAGCAAAATCAAACCGGCCCACACGAACCCTCGGTTCCGCATATCGCGTCCGATCGTCAGCATTAAGCCTGCCGCGATGATCGCCGTTGGCACGACCGCGCGAGTTGCTGAACCCGTGAATGAAAATCCGTGGAATGAAAACAGCACGCCCGTGGCAGTGACAACCAGCCCGACCAGCAACGGGCCGACAATGGGCCAAGGCAATGGATGGATGAGATTACCGGTTCGCTGACGGAACACATCAGCTATTGTCTTCGTGGTCATCAAGATGGTGCTAGCCAGCATGACGATAACGAGTCCCAACCAATGAGTGGGGACTGCGTTGAAAGTTTTCTGAACGATCAACACCATGAACAGCGCCGAAAGTATCGCGATGGGCAAGAATCCGAATACGCGCGGTAAACGGTGCTCTTCCGTCAACCAGAACACACGCCGGTTGACTTTCACCACGCCGACCGTCATTACCAGCCAGAAGCCTGAAGAGAACAGCACGGCCAACCAAGTGCTGTGGACGACGGGTAGGGCACCCGCCAAACACAGCAACATATACGAGACGACGAACGTGTGTTGTCGTCCATGCAACCAATATGTAAAAATTCGGTCGGCGGCAAACAACATGAACCCCGACGCCGGGATCAGCAGCAACAGCGTTGTCGTGGTGTTACGAAGCGTAAGGGCGTCGTCCGTCAACCAAGCCAGGGAGAGGAATCCGATGGGAATCAGGACGAGTGTCAAGAAACGGAGCACCTCGGCGGTGGCAGGCAGTTTCATCCGCCGTCCGCAGTATTCGGCTGTGGCGAACGTGGCGGCGGTGTAGCCGAGGATGGTCAGGTATTTCAACGTGACCGGCAGGCTGCTCCACTGCCGCGTGACCAGCATCAACGACGACGCGGAAATGATTGCGGCACCGATCACAAGCATCCATTTGATGCTGGACTCCTGCAAGAAGCTATCAATTAGTTGCTCGAACGTCGATTTCGGTTTGCTTAGCGGGGACGGCTGGGGTGTCGATAACTCGTTTGGGCGTGCATCGGTGGCCATGACGGGAGACCTGGGAGCAGGAATGGGTGGGAAGTGTGATCACTACCCAGAGCCTGCGGAAGATCCGATGTGGCGCGGCACGGTCGAGTTTTCTTTTAACAGAAGATCGATTTTTGTGAACTCAGACGATGTCGTAATTCAAAGCATCATCGATTGCCGCTTGATACTCGTCGTCGCTCAGTTCGAGTAGATCACGCATGGATTTCAAAATATGCAGCTTCTCTGCGGACATCTCCTCTTCCGTTGCTGTGGCGACCAGAAACATGGCTTGCAGGGCCAGTAACCGCTGAGGCATCGTCCATCTCTGTGAAACGCTGAGCACGTAATTGCTAGCGCGAATTCCAGCTTGGCGGGCGATCGAATACAGACGCCCGAGTTCTTCACGATTGGTCGGACGATCAAACAGCACGTCGGAAAGTCGCAGCAAGGTTTCTATTTCAGCTTCGCTAATGGTTTGGTCGATCAGTGCAATCAGGATCGCCGAACGCACCGCTTCGTCTCGGAATTGTTCCTCCTGAACACGTTGGTGAGCGGCCCGGTCCATTTCCAAAACCGATACATCCCAACTCGCCCGGCAGTGATCGCACTGCACAAACAATTCAGCCTCACCGATCGGCACGGTGGGGATGAAATACAACGTTAAGAAAGGACGCCGAGAGCGTAGACGGTACGTTTGCGAGGCGGCACAGGTGGGACAATAGAACTCGCCTTGCTCACGGGTTCGCGTCAGATGCATGGTGCCGATTAAAATCATGGCCGCGTTCCGCCTCGTTTTTCAGCAATCATCAATTCAAACCTTGCAATCTAATTAAGCAATCGGACTTTGGGTAGTCGTCGAGGGAAATGACACATGAGTTCAACTAGGCACGCATGACGGTTTAATTATACCGGTTCTATGAGTTGTCATTAGGCGCAAAAGCGTCAGTGTGCATTTGGGCACTTTGAACGCGAGTTCGCGTACGTTGTGTTCCGATTGACTACCTCAATGAGTCGTTGTTGGAAGGGAAGTCCAACAAAAATCTAATCGGGATGAGAACAGGATGTCTACGATGTCGAAACGACCTTCACCATTTGAAATTGCCCGGGAGGCGCTGGGGCACGTCGGAAAATTTCAGACGCCACCTACACCCAGTGTGTATGAAGTATGGTATAGGTATGTCGAAGGTGTTGATGACATCATCTCAAATCTGTCCCATGCCGTTGAGAACGTCAATGCGGTGAGCGTTGACATGCTCGAACAACTTCATAAACAGTACTGCGTTCACATCGAGGACGCGCGTGAAGAGGTGAGCGACAACCTGTCATCTGAAATCGCTTCGCTACAATCGGTAATCGAAAACCAATTGAATGTCGGGCGGCGATTTGGTAGCGAGATTGATGAAGCCTGCGTTTCGCTCCGGGACGAAACACCCACGGCTCAAAGTGTTGCTGATTGTGCCAAGAAAATGTTGTCGAGTAATGAAGCGATGCAGCAGCAAGTTCAGCAACTGCACGAGCAATTGCAGGCATCTCGATCGAAAGTAGAGTATCTGCAAAGTGAATTGAGCGAATCGCAGAAGACAATCATGACCGATCCCTTGACGGGCTTGGGAAATCGGCGGCATTTTGATTTACACGTCCGCCGCGCACTACTTTCAATCAAATCCAATGGGGCCGCATCCTTTTTGATGCTCCTCGACTTGGATCAGTTCAAGTACATCAATGATACATTCGGTCACGACAGTGGTGATAAAGTGATCACACACGTGGCTACGCACTTAGCAGACCTGTGTTCACACGCAGAGGTCTCACGACTCGGTGGTGACGAGTTCGCGATTATTTTGCCTGTCGACGATTACGCCGAAGCGACAGATTTGGCGGCCGAAATCCGTCTCTATTTTGCTTCGACGCCACTGAAGCTGATTGCCACAGGGCAAGACATCGGAAAAGTCAAAGTATCCATCGGTGGTGCCCGTGTTCGCAACGACGACGACGCAGCGAGTTGGTTCATTCGGGCAGACAAATTGCTCTACCAAGCCAAATCCACGGGCGGCAACAGCGTGATGCTGGAGCACATGCGGTAAGCAGCTGCTCGCACCGAAATATCTCTCCGCCGAAGTTACCCCAAATGCGGCAATGTCAGGGGCAAGTTACAACAACCTCGACATCGCCACGTCGATTGCTCGCGATGCTGCGACCGATTCTTCGGCATCGGCATCACCAACACTTCGCTGAGCGGCTACCAAACGGTCCAACACGTCCAGATCAATCGTTGAGTTGTCCGTCGTGTCGACCCATTTGTCGTCGTTCTCGAACACGTCAAAGATGTCTACCAACGGTTGAGCCTCGATTCGTTTCTCGGGGTATGTAGCCATCGGTGCAAGCGGCTCGCCGCTCGCACTTCGGTCATTGATCGAGCTCGATGTCGAGTTGGTCAGCGTGGGCAGCGGCTCGCTGACGCTACCACTGGTATCACGGCGGTTCAGTTCGTTAATAACCTGCAAGGCGTCGAGTTCCGTGATCACACGATTACCTGACACGTCAAAATACCCAGCACCATACCGCACGCCATCAAACAGGTAAGTGTCCGGAGGAATCGGATCATCCAATTCCACAGTCAAGTTGGCGGGCGTTGGTATCGTACTGCCAATGCTGTTGGCATTTGCGAAACGATTGAGATGGTTGATGATCAACAAGGCATCGAGTGCTGAGACTTCACCGTCATCGTTGACGTCGTACTGCAAATTAGGATTCTGTAATCGACTGGAGACGACCTGGATATTGACGGTCGCCAGTTCACTGCGTCGACCACGGCTATCAGCAACCGAATACTGGAACGAATCACGTCCAGTGAACCCGATCGCAGGCGTGTAACGCACCGTGCCATCTGCTAGTGGAGTGACGTTGCCCGCGAACGGTCCCGACTCGATCTGTACGCTCGCCAAATCGAATCCATCGCTGTCGACATCGTTGCCGAGGATGTTAATAACGACGGTTTCACCCAAGAACACAAAGCCATTGTCATCTCGAACGACCGGGGCCACGTTCGGACTGATCGTCACCCGCCCTTCTTCGCTCATCGTACCAAGGTCATCGAACACGCGGTAGCGAAACTCATCAAGTCCAGGGAAGCCCGTGAACGGAGTGTACTGGATCGTTCCGTCATTGTTGACGATCACATCACCAAATGCCGGTTGGCTGGTGATTACGAGCGTCCCTGGAACAATAGTGCCGTCGATATCCTCGTCATTGGCGAGCACGTTGATTGTGGTCGAACCAGTCGCATTGAGCGTCGGCGTGTCGGGATTGGCAATCGGAGCATCGTTCTTACCCGCAACATTGACTGTGACGAGCACGCTGTTGCTCTGACGAGGTGGATCGACACTGCGTCCTGCTCGGTCGGTGATCGCGTAACTGAACGAATCGGCCAATACAGGTGAGTCGGGGCGTAACGATTGTAGTTCACGTGAGGCGGTAGGATCATAAGTCACGATGCCGGTGACGGGGTCGAATCGTACGATCGCGCCTCGAACGCTGCGTTGCACCAATGGCATCGACAGACGTAGTTCATCGGGGATCGCGTCGTTGAGATCAACGTCGACATCGTTAGCGAGCAGTTGCGAAGCAGGAATCGTCAACACCACGTCTTCGTTCGTCGGCATCAACAGATCGCCGATCGGATTCGGGAAATCGTTGACGGCCGCGATGGCAATATCCAAATTGACGGCGGCACTCTCTGCACCTTCGGAATCGACTGCCACGACACGCAGTCGAGCGGTGCCGTTGGCATTGGCCGCAGGCGTGAAGCTCAAAATCCCGGTGTTTGACATCATCGGTTGGCCACCTGTTGTGAACAATGCCGCGTCGCTGGTCGATACCGGTGTGACGCGGAAAGAAACCGTTTGATTACTTTCATCGGCTGGCCCTGGCGAGATGCTGGTGGCCCAAACAGCAGCGTACGGCCCACGATCTTCCTGCACACCGACGGTGCCACCAGACACGAACGAGGGTGCATCATTAATTGGATTGACGTCGATCGTGAATGTGCGTACGTCCGATTGGAATACGTCGCCATTGCCCAGATTGCTCGGCCCTTCATCAAAGAGCTGCACGGTGTATGTCGCCGATCCGTTGGCATTGGGAGCAAGCGTGTAGTTGAGCGAAGCACTACCGCTACCATTGACGACCGCGTTGGGAGCGACCGTGAACAAGCTGGAGTTTCCACTGACGTACAGGATCTCGAATCGAAGCGGTTGACCAGCAGTGGTTCCGGTGCCGTTCTCATCATCGGCACCGGGAGGCCCAGCTTGGACATTGGTCGCCCAGTTTGCGATCGAGACGACACCGCGACCGTTGCCAGTGTTAGTATCTTCGTCGCTCTCCACATCACCGGCCCCACTGAACTGAGGCGCATCGTTGACGGGCAGCACTTCAAATGTGACCGTACCCGAGGCGATTTGTGGTTCATTGCGAAGGAGACCGCCCGCACCCAATGGAACAGTCACACCATCGTCAGTGACAGTGTAAATGAAGTTATCCAGGCCGACATAGTTGTCACGCGGCGTGTAACGGAAGAACGGACTGCCTTGGCCGACCGGTGGTGTGATCAACGTCAAACTACCGCCTTGAGCCGTGGTGATCGGAATCGGCTGCGTCAGCGCCAAGGTTTGATTACCACCAGGGATAATGTTCTCAGCTTCGTTGGCAGGACCAACGTTGAACACATCGAGCAATCCAATGGAAGTGCCGTCGCCATTGAGCAGCACGTCAAATGTGCCGTCTTCGGAGAGTTGGAACTTCAGCGGGTTGGTTTCGGGCGTGTTGAACTGCGGCTTGATCACAGGCCGATCGTTGACCGGTCGCACATTAATCGTCAGCGTCGCCGGGATGGACGACTGCAAGTCACCACGAGTGCTATTGTCACCACCGTCGTCGTTGAGCACGATCGCAAACTCAAACGTTCCGAAGACGTCTTTGGCTGGTTTGAACCGAAGTTGACCCTGCAAGTCGACGGTTGGGAAAACATCAAAGAACTGTTCAAAATCAGCATCATCGAAAGACAAGCTCGTCTCGGTGAAATTCAAGTTCTGACCATTGCGTGAGCCGATTTCATCAAACGCAGTTCGCGTCGGTCCGGCTGAGATACCAAAGGCAAATCCGTTAATGACTTGCAATGGGCCATCTTCAGCGACTTCGTAGGTGAGGTCGAGAGTCGAGAATTCAGGACGATCGTTAACCGGGTTCATACTGAGCTGAACCATTGAGGTCGCGAAACGTCGATCTTGCACTAAGGAGTTGGTGTTGAGTGAATACGTTTCACCATCACCAGGATTGTCATCCCGAACGCTGTACTCAAACGAGTCAATGGCTCCACTGTTGTTATTGAAATCTGTCGGCGGTGTGTACAGCAAACCAATCAGTAGTGGATTGCCATTGATATCGGATTCTGTCGTGGAGAAACGCGGAACGAGCGTTCCGCCGAGTGCCGTGCGATCGGGGAAATTGAATAGTTCAAGTCGCTGCGGGCCACCCGTTGGCACGGCTGCAGTTCCATTAATTCCTTCATTCGCAGGTCCGATGTCATAGATATCGAGCAGACCGAGGCGAGTGTAGGCACCGATCTTCACGCTGGCAGCGATGTCAGCGGGCAAGGCCCGGTTTTTATCGACGGGGATAAAATAACTGCCTGTTTCCACTTGGCCGTTTTGTCCGTCGATCGGACGCGTGTTGTCTTCCCGCAATGTATAGCGAATTGTCGCCTGATCACGGAAGCTATCAGCATCCGTATCGAGTCCTGCACTGACGCTATAGCCTTCGTCGCTGTAGCGACCCGCAATCGCCGTCGTGCAGGTCAAAGCCGCGAGTTGTGCGGGCGTCAGATAATTGGGATCCGTAGGGTCATCAGACACATTGTCAACAACACACTGTGTCGTTCCTGCCAAAGCAGGATTAATGCGTGGCGGATCATTGACAGGCCGCACGTTAATCGTGATTAACGTCGGTACGGAACGCACTGTCGGATCAGCAACTTCAAAAGCGATGATTTCATACACCAACTGCCCGACTTGATCAGGCGCTGGGAATACTGTCAACGAACCTTCGACTGAACCCGGCGTGTAGTTGATCACTGGCGCGGAACTCATCACCGCTGGGTCGCCTGAGACGAGTCGTGGTGCCAGGAAGTTGACTTGCTGGTTTTGATTCTCATCCAAGGCTCCTGCGGGTCCCGCGAAGATGCGCGAGACGAACTGCGGAATCGTGCTGGAAGAGTTGTCGTCGCGTTCAAGCACATTGATATTCAGTTGGCTGTCGAACGTAGGAGCATCGTTGATACTGCCAACGGTCATCGTCAATGTGCCGGGACGCACCGATACCAACGGTAGCAAGTTCTGCACATCAGCAGGACTCGTGATCGTCGTTCGGCCATTGTCGATGATCCGGTACGTCAACAGATCTCGCGCGGCGAATGGCAACTGCTCGTTGTAATCTCGTGGCGGAGTGTAATGAATCTTGCTAAAGAATCGCTGGGTGACTCCATTGACAACTTCCGAAGCGATTTCAAACCGGAAACGGCCGCCGGCATCACTTGCCAAACACGCCTCGTTCACACCGCACGCTACGAGCGGGTTGGTCATTTGGTCGGGCGGTGTCGCCGAAATCAGTGACGGATTCGTTTGCAAGTTCAATGTCCGGCCAGCAACTGCGACTTCAATGATTCGCAATCCAGCGGTCTGTTCGCTCTCGTTAAAGGGAGCACCAAGGCGTGAGTCGAAAGCACCGGGGGCTGCTGGTAGTTCACCCGCCAGCGTGTTGTTGATCACTTGCAACGATACGCGTGCCAGACCGGATGGAACCCCGATGGCACCCACATCAGCGGTGGCTCCGAAGCCGATCGAGCGAAGCGCTTCCTGTAAAGCGATCGCCATGTCCGAAGCGCTACTCGTAGATCCGAATCCAACGGCAATGTCCGCTCCGATGCCTGGCGTTCCGGTTGTATTGAACTCGATGATCGTGGCGTTTGCTGCCGCGTTCTGAATCCGAATCCGTTGGCCGTCGATCAACTCGGTTCCAGCCGGAACAAGGATGTCTGTGCCGAGAATCTGAATTCCGCTAGCAGCGTTTGCCAACGCGATTGTTCCCGCGTTACCCAAGCGGATTGAACCATCGGGACGCAGTTGTGCTCCGATACCGAGTCCGTGTAGGGCCGAGGCTAGGTTGGCACGCAGCGTGTCGAGCGATCCGACAGGGCTGTAGGCAACCGCGATCGTGCTGCCCGCAGCGGCGGTACCGGTCACGTTCAGCTCGACAACGAACACGTTCGCATCATCGTCAGTGATCGTGATCGTTTCGCCGTCAATGAGTTGAGCCAAGGCTGGCAGAATGAGATCATTGCCGTTGTAAGCGATGGACGACGCGCCGTTATTGATCACGACAGCAGTGACGTCATTGATGGTCACCTCCCAAGTTACAAACGTCAGCACGTTAGCTGAAACAGCGGCTGCATTGGGATCGGCAGGATTGTTCAGAGCTGCCGCCAGACGCGTCGACAAGTCGGGAGCAGTGTCACCGGTTAAGTACGGCACGAAGACGTGCGCAGGATTGCTCGCGGCAGTGCCACGACCGAATTCAACGATGGTGGTGCCGCCGGTGATGTTGTCGATTTCCAGTAGCTCACCATTTTGTAACATCGCGCCGATGGGCATGATCACATCGCTGCCGATCACCCGAATGGCCGAGGTGCCTGTTTGCGCCGCGATCGCCGTGGCGTTATTGATGCGAACACGGAACTGCGTTTGGGTCGTTGCGGCGGGAGTCGCTCCGAAACCCTCGACAAGCATCGCCAAGGAGAGCGCCTCGGCGATTTGTTGTGAAGAATCCGCAGCGTTGATCGCGACCGGGATCACGCCGGTGGCGACGTTCCCTGTGGTTGTGAACTCAAACGTATGCTGAACTCCCAACGCATCAGAAATCACAATTCGTTCACCGTCGGCGAGATCAACACCCGATGGAATGGTGATTGCTTGTCGAGCGGCATTGACGACGAGTTGGTTGGTACGTGGAATCTCGGTGATGATGCCAGCATCGTTGAAGGTGACCTGACTGCCGGTCGCCGTTCCACCAAATCCAACCGCACGCAGCGCTTGTTCAAGTCGCGTGGCGAGGATAGGAGCCAAGTCTGTGGGCGAGTAACGAACGACTCGGCTGGTACCTTCTGAAGCGATGCCGGTCGTGTTGAATTCAATCGTGACACGTTGGCCGTTGGTGGCGGTAAAGATCAATGTTTCACCGTTGACCAACCCCGTGGCGTCGGGCAGCGTCACACTCGTTGCCGTCACGACAATTTGCGAAGACGTCGCCGAGCCTGCACTGAGTAGTTCCGCAGCGTCGATCGTCAGCGATGTGTCTTCGCTCGTTCGGCGAATTCGATCGTATGCGACAGGAGCATCATTGACCGGAGCCACGAATATAGTGGACGTGATAGTGCTTGTACGACCGTTGACGGTGCGGGTGCCACCATCATTCGGATCCAGAGGATCAGTGATGTCGGTACCTTCATCAATGCCACTGTCAATAATCGTGTAAGTGAAGGTGATTTCACCATAGACGTTTGCTGCGGGCGTGAAAGTGATCATGCCTGATACGGGGTCGAGCGAAATCGTACCGCGACTGAGCGTTTCGGCGCTGGCGTCATCCATCCCCACCGAAACAATTCGAATCGCACCGTCATTGCCGATCAGGGGATCGGTCTCGTCGATCGCACCAGCAGGACCACTGGCGTCGTTGGCGAGTAAATAAGTCGCTGGGAAGACGAGGATATTGTCTTCGGTCGGACGAGGGCGAGTTGCCGGATTCGTGAAGAAGTTGAGATAACGATCGTTCGGAGCACCTGTCGCATCCGTCAAACCCACGTAATCGGTGACAGGCACAGGGCTGTCATTTCGCGGAACGACACGAATCGAGGCTTTTGCTATGGATTCGGCGGCGACCGACTGCCGTAAAAACTGATTTCGTTGTCCGCCACTGACGAAGTACGGCGCATTGGCAAGATTATCTCCTCCAAGTTGGCCGTTGGTTGCGAGTTGGTTCAAATTCGCATTGAGATTCGCGGGTAACAACGAGATGCCGTTGTCAACCATCGTGAATGTGAACTCATCGAGTAGTAGCTCATTTACCATACCCGTGTTGCTATTGAAGTCAGCCGCAGGTGTGTATTGCAGAGACGTGATCCACTGTGGATTCGTCGAGCTGTTGAAGACCGCCGTCAATGTTCCGCCACGCGATGTGGTGATGGAACTAGTAGGCCCCCCAGCGATGATGGTTCCACCGGAGGTCGACACTGAACGCACCAGGATCGCTTGATTGGATTCATCCAGCGGAGCGGCTGTTTGATTCGGGGTCGCATCGGGACGAGCACCGGCAACAAGCTGGGCTGCATCAATTGTCAAAACGCCGACACTGATACCATTAATCACGACCGGCTCCGCTGTCACGAACGTGATGTCTGTGCTGGTGCCTGGAACATAGTCCGTCGGTCGAAGATAACCTGGCGCGTCATTGTCGGGCAGCACGTTGATTGTGACCGTCTCAAACGGTACACCATCGAGACTGTCGCTATTCGCGTTCTGCTGTGTCGACAAACGATAGCGGAACGTGTCGATACCGTAGAAATCCTTCGGTGGTGTGTACAGGAACGATCCTGTTCGATCATCACCCGGTGTCAAAGCATCAACTGCAGTGCGGTTGATCTCCAACGTGCCGCCTGCTGGTGTGCGATACACCAAAACATCATCATTCGGGAAACTCGTTTGGGCGGGGTCCACGATCACTCGAGGCAAGTCAACGAAGTAGCGAACGGGAAGCAACTGCGTACCGATGTTATCATTCGTCAGCAACGTTTTTTGGTTGATTTCAAGTGGCGGATTGGCTGCCGAGAGCGAGGAGTCAATCCGCAGTGGCGTGTCTTCCAGTGCAATGAATTGGTCACCGGTACCCGATGGCACAGGGACAGCGACGCGACGAATGCTCACGAGGTAATCTTCGACCTCGCCACCGATCGCAACACCCGTCGCGCTCGTGTTTCCAGAGTCACTCAAACGGATTCGCATCCACGTGTCTTTGTCCGTCGCCGTGCTGGGCGTGACAATACTCAGCGTGTTGATACCATCCACGACAGGCGTATTGCGGAGGACTTGCTCGGAACCATCCGTATCAAAGACGCCGTTGCCATTGAAGTCAATCCAAGCATCGACCAGGCCACCACCAGTAACAAACACTTCCATGTTGGTACCGGCTGGATCAGCAGGGTTCAAATATCCAAAAATCTGATCGGCTTGCGATTGTGTGAATGTCTTGCCGTTATCAGCGTATCGTCCGAAGAAGTAGGCAGGTGCGTCTAAGCCGCCACGGTCGAACGTAACAACTGAAACGCCATCTTCATCATCAATCGGAGTCAGGCGAATCGTCCCAGAGTCTGCTGGGTCGATGTTAGCCAGGATGCCACCTCCAATGGTGTTTAGGCTAGGACGGATCGCTGCCAGCAATGCAGAGGCAACATCAGCGGTATCGAACGTACTACTAATGAGTACTGGCACACTTCCTGAACGTGGGTTCGACGCTTGATCAACAAACTCATAGGTTCGAGTTAGATTCGCAGTACGGACGACGACGAGTTGGCCTGGTGCTGGGACAGCATTGAAGGCAATCGTCAGAGAAGCCGGATCACTAGCATCGACTGTAAACGCGGAAGAGAACAGACTCGATTGTGTATTCAGCGTGAACTCACGAGGCCGCACACCACCCACAGAGACCGAATGCAATTCGATTTGCTCTGGATTTGTGGGGTTGATATTCGCGGTGATACCAGCGGTTGGCCCACTGATTCGAGCGACGATCAAAGCGAGCAGGCGTGCCGCTACATCACTAGCCTTATCATTCGGAGCAATCGGGACGGCAATACGAGGAGCGACTGCGGTCGCGCCGGTCGGAAGATACTGGAATTCGTAATTCGTCGTACTCAGCGGCGTGCTAGGATTCGCTGGATTGGGCACGTTCACCGAGATTGTTAATAAATCACCGATGCGTGGCACCGCCGTTACTGTGATTCGTGCAAAGGTCGGCGTGATCAAATCAGCGGCTGTTGCCGAAGCACCTACCGAGAGCAGTTGGTCGTCGGAAACACCAATGCCGAGATCGACGCTTTGGCCATCAAGTTCCGTATCAACGTAACGTCCTAGACGAATCGCAGTGCTTCCACCAGTGACGGCGTGCCGGGCACCATTGCCGGGGACGTAAGCGAGATCAGTCGGTAATAGATTCGGAGTGGGGCTTTGCAGTGACGTGCCGTAGGACAAAGGCGCATCGCCGAAATCGAACCGCACATCGGGCATGATGATCGTGAAACGCGTTTCGCTGTTGGTACGCGTTGGGTTGACTGGATTGCCAGCAAGGTCTGAAACGGCGACAATCGATTCAGCAAGTACGCCGGGATCCCCGACGCCATCACGTGTGACGACGCTATCAGCACCAGCAAACAGCAATACACCGCCACCGGGCGAGAAGACATCGACATCAATGCCAGACTCGTCGATCGCCTGTTGCAACTTCGTGGCGACCGAAACTGCGGGGAACGAATCGCTCGGAGTGAAAGACACAGGGATCGCTCCACCGCTGACACCACCAACGACGAGAGCTTGGCCAACGGCCAGCGGTCCTGGCACCACGTTGACGGTCGCGAACTGACTGTTCTGTCCAGCAGGGTCTTCGTCGAGGGTGATCACCGAACCGTTTTGAGTGATCGTTCCAAGATCATTCTCAAAGGCAAGTTCGATCGCTGCTTGAAGCGCTGTCGCGATCTCGAAGGAGTCCGCAATTGCTGCGACGACTATCGTGGTGTTCGCCGATGTAAGTTGAGGGTCGGTTGTGAAGAGGAATGTCTCTGTCAAATCACCAACCGTCACGGTCACGGTCGTGCCGTTGATTGTTTGTCCGGTTTGTAAGGCAGGCACGGTGATGCTCAAACCAGTGGTGACTCCGGGGTTGCCTGTCAACGACAAGCGTGAGTTAATCAGGTCGATAACATCCCCAACTTGACCGCCAACGGAAACCTTTCCATCGCCGATCGCGATGGCTTCGTTAAGTTCAACGCTGGAACCACGAAGTGCCGCCGCAATCGACTGAGCGATTTGATCTGGAGTGTCTGTACGATTGAAACCAACTCGGCGCAATGTTTGCGTTTGCGTGGCGGGATCAAATGAATTGTTTGAATCGAATTCAAACGTGACCGACAAATCGCCACGTGTATAGATGAACTGTCGACCGTCGACGATTGCGTCAGAAGTGCCAGACTTTGCCAAACCCGAGGAGATGTTGCTGATGTTGACAATATGCCCTGGCAACAGAGTGGTACCAGGAGCAGTGCTGGACTGAACCGCTGGCAGCGTCCCCAATTGAATCGCATTGTTGCCAACAGCTACCGGTGCGATGCCCAACAACGTCGCATAGTTGATCGCACCGACAGGGCTGTCCGAGAACAACGTCGGATTGAGTACGCGCAGGATCGCGTCACGGACTTCGGTAACCGTGCCGGTCGCTGCGAGCGGGATCGCAACGTTGGCGCTGGCAACCGCACCGACTGTGTTGATTTCAAACGTGACACTTGTCAAACCGTCACGCGATGTAATTGTGAACGTATCGGTATCACGGAAGCCAGTTCGCACATCTGTGACTGTGAGCGTTTCGTTCTGAGGCACACCCAACGTGTAGCCGCTATCGAATTCAAAGACGGTTTCACGTCCTGTGGCATCCGTAACGACAACTTGGTCGCCATCAGCGATTCCACCACCCGAAGGCAATTCAACGACGCGGCGAGCGCGGTTATTGAGCGTGATTTCGTAAACGGAATCTTGATTCCACACACCGGCCAAAGGAGTCAAGCGAATCGTACGGCTGTTCTCACTATATCCAAACGTGAAGTCACGATTGGGCAGGAGCTGCCGACCGTTCTCGGTCATCAGCACTGTATCGCCATTGATTGTCGACGCATCTAAGCCTGTACCGGCTTCGTCGATCAGTTGAATTTCAAAGTATTCAACGAACTGATTCGGATTGACCAATCGCACGAACGATTGCTGCGGATCGGTATCGCCGAGCGTATTCGGATTCGTTGGTGAACCAGCCGCGTCTTGGTCGGGCGCGTCGAACGGATTGTTGAGCACCGCGTTGGGGCGACGGAAATCGGCACGGTCCACCGCACCGCGATCAACGAACACATTCTGACCAACACCACCCCCAGATGTCCCGGTGGCGGCATCAACCCGACGTTGACCATAAATGTCAAACGCAGGTGCGAG
Organism: Rhodopirellula sp.; assembly: GCA_041740155.1. Lineage (GTDB taxonomy): Bacteria > Planctomycetota > Planctomycetia > Pirellulales > Pirellulaceae > Rhodopirellula. Next base: position 60,643 of record JBGSMN010000106.1, on the reverse strand, counting down.
AATCGGAGAAGCAGGCAATCCCACAGGTGCCTTTACCGTGCGCACATAGTCCTCACGGTCACTCAACGACGCGAATGAACTATCGATCAACGCACTGCCCGCAGCAGGTATATAAATCGACCGACCAGCGTCTTGGAACACGTTGACATTGTTGGGAACCACTACGGAACTGGCGCCCAACGGCAAAGTGCTATTGACGTTGTTTTGGGAGTACAGATTACCGCCAACTACGGTACCCGACGCAGTCGTTGTATCGACATTCAGTCCAATATTGGCGCCCACAATGACGTTATTGAGCAGCGTAGGTGCGGCACGGCCACTCACTAAAATACCTGAACCGCCGCCAGTACCAACAATAGTATTGTTGATCACTCGACTGAACAGATTCGGCGTGCCAACATCGCCATTGGCGAAGTCCCCGCCACCGATCTGAATACCAATGTTGCCGGATCGTTCAACGACATTATTGACAATCACTGCACCTGGGACCAAATCAAACGGATTGGTATTACGCAGCAAGCGAGCGCCACCAGGAAGCGACGCGTCACTGCCGACTCTCCCCGAACCGGGAGCAACAACCGATGCGATTCCAACATTCGCTGAATCGCGAATGAAGTTGCCCTCGATGATGAGTTGGCCTTGCTCATCGACGCGGTTGGCATCGGTGATTCCGAAATGGTAGTCCACCATCAAAACGTCACGCTGTGGCACGCCTGAATCACCCGTCGGACGAATCGACATGAAATAATCACCGAATTGACTATCAGTGAGGTTTTGCGGTGCCGTCGACGTGAAAGAGGCTGCGTTGGTGAAATACGGCCGAATACTGCTGACGATGACGTCATAATATCCAGAACGTGGTGGCATGAATTGCAGCGCAGCGCCCGCTTGGGTTTCTCCGACCGCGGCAATCGGTTGGGTTAAACTCGAACGATGTACCGCAGAATTCGATGTAATATCAAATCCACCCGTCGCCATGTCGTACGCGGCCGTCAATTGATTGTAAGTGAACACCGTACCCGACTCGACAACGGCAACGACCGGTAGCTGCAATCCGGCACCGACGCGGAACAAGCCCGTGGTGTCCAGGTCAATATCAATCCCTTGGCCCGCTTCGAGAAAGACTCGTACAGTATCAATGTCGAACTTGGGATCCGACGCCAAGACCTGACCATCGTCCGCAGACGTGAAATCGCTCAAGCCGATGTTCACAGCATCGCCGATTTTGCCGATGGCAAACAACGTATCTCCACTGACATAACCCGGCACCGCCGCGCGGGCAAGTTCATCGCTATAAACGACATAGTCGACTGCCGTCGAGGGGTCAGCATTATCATGATCAATGATCGCAATGCGGCGACTGGTGTATCGACCAGCAAACGTTTCTTCGGCAACCAAGTCGAGTTTCAAGTTGCGTTGCGAACCTGGATTCACAAAAATCTCACCGGAAACGAATTGTCGCTCACCGCGGTCGTTCAGCACATAGCGATTGCCGAACAGTTCGACTCGACTCGACGTCGATGCACCACTATCACTGCTATCCCCAGTTGCCGCCAGAATTGCGAGCGTATCTTGACTCTGATTTGAGTTGATAGCGTTACGAATCGAGGCTGCAACTTGCGCTGCCGTATCGGCTGGATCAAACGGTACTGAGACGTGGCCCGAACCCGGCAACACGCCCAGTTGATAGCGACTGTCGAACTCGAAGGTCAGGCGATGCGAGCCATCGTCGAGGACGAACGTATCGCCATCGATCAAATCTCGGCCCGCCGGTGCGACGATCGTCACCGCACCATCGGTAAGACGATCATTGCTATCGAACGAGCGTCCCATCGAGATTTGTTCATCGAGTGCCAAATTGATCGGATCGTAGTCATCAGGAACGCCGTATTGATCCGCCGTGCGGATTTCAAGCGAATAGCGACCGACAAGAATCTCATCTGGATTCTCTGGTTGTACCGCATCGGCACGAGAATCAGGTACATAGGATGGATCAATGACGAAGTCTGGATTCGCAGGTTGACCGAAGTAGTTCTCATACAGAACCGCCTCACCACGTTCAGCCATGCCGATGATGATATCGTCAATGTACACACCTTCGACTTCGTTATTGCTCGCGCCAATCGTCTGGCTTCCCAACAGTTGAAGCGGCGTTTGAACTCCGAAATCATCGCCTGGGAGAACCACGTTGACTCCGTAAGGCCCTGCGTTAAGCACCTTGGTGGTCGCTCCTTGACCAGCGAAATCGGAGAAGAATCCAAAGATCGGATCTAACGGATCATAGACTTCTGGGATGTAAACTCGAATGCGATCTCCACCGTAAATCTTGTAGTCATTGGCATCGGCGGTCGTTCGGAATCCGTTGACCTTCGCGGCGATCGTACCCAGCGAGAACGCCAAACCACGCTGCAATTGCTGCGCGACCTCGTTGGAGTCCATCGCTGCATTTGCGAGTACCGGCACAGCGCGTGGGATGAAAGTCTCGGTGATTCCATTAATCGTTTGAGTCACGGATTGTTGCTTGGCTTCCCAAGCGACAATCTTCGATGCGGGGACTGTCGCTGTTCGTCGTTGCACAGCGACCGATCCTGCTTCAACAATCAGCACCTCGCGGCCCGACGTACCGGTCATTTGTGCCACCAAGTTGGGATTCAATCCAACCAAGAATCGTTCGGCAACTTGCTGCGGCGTATCCGTGACACTGTAAATGATCTCGTTGGCGGCACCTGTGGCGACGGTCCGGAATGTGTAGACGATTCCCGCCAGATCAAGTGGTGCATCCTTGCGAAAAATCGTAATCGTTTCACCGTTGACTAGGTTTGCACCAGACGGCAGTGTGACCGGAACTCCATAGGTATCAAACTCCAATCGATCTTGAGAAGTGATCGCAGGCTCGACGGTGATCCTGGCTGAAGAATTGAAAATTGCTAAACCGAATCCATCGCTGTTAAAAGAGAGGATTGCAGAAATCTCAGGAACAACCAAGTTTAGATTCGTCACAATGCGATCGGAGACTTCGGCTGCCGTTAAGGCTTCGTTGAAGAAGATGCGGATCGAGAACGTGTCTGGATCTCCATCGTCGGGGATTGGTAGAATGTCGCTACCTTCGCGGACAAAGGTCACCGTGACCGTCTTTCCACCACCAGACAGTTCGATCTGTTCGCCCGTGCGAAGGTCGGCACCTGCAGGCACATTGATGATCGTGACCGGTTCCAGTTGATACTCGACACCGAAGTCGGGAGTCGTTGTCAAGAATTCTTCGCCGATCAATCGGAAGCGATTGGGCGATCCGTCGACCGCGACTGCCAATGAGGAGAATCTTGTGAGTAAGCGATCACGCAACTGAGTTGCCGTCTCGGTGCTATCAAACGCAAAGACGTCTGGAGGGAGCAATGCGGCTGCCGTATTTGTACGCCGTTCGAGCAAACGCAACATGCGATTGTTGACTAGCGAATTTAAGACCGGGTCAACAATAACTCCCACGTCGACTGCAATCGTGTCTCTGTCGTTCAGTTCCAGTCCGTCTGGCACGGTGACATCAATCGCGTTGATGGCATCCGCTTGGAGAGCACTGCCCGCGACGGGAGCCGATACCGTGACGGTGTCACCATAGATAATGACGTTGTTTCCGAAGCGGGCGATATCAAGTATGCCTGGCAACGCAACTTCAGCCAATCGACGAGTAATTTCATCGATGCTCATGTTGAATTGGTAGTTGACAACGCCTGGTCCACCCGGTCCGGCGGCATTATTAAAGATGACTGGGTAAGGCGTTCCATCAACCGTGATCGTCAACTGCTCGCCGTTGATCAAGCGGTCGGCCGTCGGCACCTTAATTTGAAACGCCTGGACCTGACGGGAAACAAATTGATTGGGGCGTTGATCAATGGTGATATCCGGTAAATCATCACCATCACCATCGTTTACTAGCACGCGTACCGTGTCACCATCGCGTACGGGATTTAACAACGGTGCGTTGGCAAGGATCGCAGCTTCCAACGCATCCGCCAATTGGGTCGGCGTGCTGGCATCGGTAAATGGAATGATCGCATTATTGGCGTATGGTGCCAGCAAGGCGGGTGGGACACCGTCGCCGTCATCGAATGCGACAGCAAACGTGTTACCCAAGAATCGGAAAATGAGCAATTCATCGTCGTTTACTTCGTTGCCAGGCTTGATATCCACACGGGTCCGGGCGTCAGCTGCGTCGACATCAATGATCTCAATCAAGGAATCGGCGGCTTGCACAAAGACAAAGACGTTCGGTTCAACGAAAACGAGATTGCTATCGGCGTCAGTGAACGTCGTCCCGGCTGGCAAGGCGGCAGCAATACGCGAAGCAATCAAGGCACGTGAGTCACCGGATTCAGCGATGATTTGAATATCACCGGAAAGATCGGTTGGGTCAATCACGCGAACGTATCGCAGTGTGAAAAAACCAAGTGTCGGATGGAAGACGAAGACGCGTTCACCGATCGCAGCTTCATCGCCATCAGGGATCAATAGCCGCGTGAAATCCCCTTCAAATGCAATCGGATTGGACTGTCCGCCCTGCAGCGTACTGTCGACTTGAATACTTGTCGCTGCCAGTAGACTAATCTTACCGTTTTCGTCCAAACGCGGACGCATCGTTCCCGGCAGTGCTGTTACGACAGCCAATGCCATTTGGTCTGCCGTCGCTGCAGGATTGATCAAGACCTCGATCTCAGTTGATCCAGGCGTCAGTGCATTGACAAACCGAATCGTTACCGTTCTCAGTGGCGTCAGTGGATCGGCAGAATCGAGATAAGTGACCGTAAACGAGTCACCGTTAGCAATGTTTGCACCGTCTGGCAATACGATATCACGTCCAACGATCGTTTGTAGCGACGATACCGTGTTGTCATCATTGCGGATCGTGGTGATCGCATCATCGACCAGCTTCTCTCCATCCACACCAACAAGTTCAATGGAACCAAAGTGGCTTCGCATCGATCCAGAAGTGCTGAAGTCAAAGCGAATGCGTGCATCACGACTGCCAGCAAGCGGTGATAAGTCGACACGAACTTGTCGCCATTGGTCGTCGGGATTGTCGTCAAAGACGGTTTGCACAGGAATATTCGTATTGGAATATTCGTCATACTCGTCATCAGCACCAATATTTCGGAAGTTATTGTTAGTCGCCAACAACATCCACTCACCATCATCACCCGCTGCAAACACACGGAAGCTATCACGTTGCAGCCGGCTGATTGTGTAATCATCGTTGTCCTCAACCTCGATGAAGTACGAGAAATACAGTGTCGGCTTGTCCGCTGCGCTGTATTCGCTGAGGTCGATCGATTCTGAGATTGCAGATCCGTGGCTGCCGCCAGGAGCAACCTGTCCGCGATTGTCGTCTTCCGCTCGCGCGAGTGTGTTGTTGTCAGGATTGTTATCAACTTCAAAGCCAAAGTACAGACTCGAGCCACCCGATGTGTTGACCCGAGACCGATCGTATGGCACCACTTCTCCGTGACCAAGATCATCGAATCGGTCAGAGGTGGCGTGCCAGGGGTTGACTTCCAGATTGCTGAACGCCAGTCCGCTTGGTACAAACCCGACCGCATCGCTATCAAAGAATTCGGTCGCTAATGAGCGTAGCCGAACTGCCGAGCGTCCATTGAACAGAATATTCGCTGGCTTAGTTGTCGGAACCCCTTCCGCGTCGGTGTCCAACGTGAAGGTATAGATCCAGCCGTCAGAGGTGGTGGCAAAAAGCGTGTCGGCGTAAATTCCGTTCTCGACAATTTGTGGCCCCAGAGACAGTCCTGTGAACGAAGGATACTGCTCGCCGGTGACCGGATCGGTTCGGAGGTCCGTGTTGAATCCACCGAAGGTACCATTGTCCAGTGCGATGTGCGCCGGGTCGGCTGGCACTCGACCGTATTTCGTCGTGGTAATCACATTGAAGTAGCCTTCGGCAGGTGAACCCACGGGCGCGGGACCAGAGATTCGCGGGTTGAATACGTGCACACCGCCGTCATCGGTCACACCCACGAGATTACCAGTCAAGCGATTATTGAGCGCGGCGATCCCTGTGATTTCTCCACCATCACCTCCGGTTGTCGGATCGATGAAACCAGTGTCGATGATTCCCCATTCGCGTTCGTCTGAGGCCGGTCCCATAGAGGTGTTATACGGGGTGTTCGCAGGGAAGTTTCGATCTGCGTTAGCGTTCAAACTACCGCGCGAAGTGATTTCACCTGTGGCAGCGGCAGCTTGGTAGATGATGTTTGTGCGAAGTTCGATGGGAATGCCGTTCCGTCCGCCAGAATCACGATTGCCGACAACCCAAAACGTTTCATTATTGCTGACGACATTGCCATTGATCGAACTTCCGATGAGCGATGTAGACTCATTACGCTGGAAAGTCATCGCGTTGATGATGTACTGAGCATTACCGTCCACCTCCGTTGATCCACCCGCCTCATTGTTTTGTCGGAATTCAATGCCATCATCGCCTTGATTGTTAATCGCTGCGTTGACTGGGCTGACGTTGAGGAAGTTGCCTGTGTTTCCATTGTCGGGATTGTTCGGCGGCAAGTTGTAGGTATAGAGTTCACCGTCGCGACGAATCGCTAGGTCACGCGTTGCTGGCCCATAGCTTCCGATCGACCGTTCAATCGTACCTGTGAACGGATTAAAGCTCGCGATCGTGCTCGCGTTGTTGCCGCTCCCTCCGACAAAATTGACGAACAAGCGAATGTCGTCGAGTGCATAAGGCACCACCGAGTCCCGGCTAAACGCGGGTTCGATGATGGGACGTTCAGCCGTATAGTTATCAAACGTGTCACTGAAAAAGACGCTCTCATTGAGGTCGTCGCGACTCACTCGCCGAACTGAGTTCAGCGGCATCAAGCGCACATTCGGGTTAACAGGTGTGGGATCGAAGAATTGATTGAGTACCGCCGGCACCGCTGCTTCGCTGCTGACAGCGACATAGTAAGTTCCCTCAGGCAATTCGACGGGACCGATGTAGGCGTCGAGCACCCCTGCGGAACCGCCTGAAAGATTGCTCATGTCGACACCTTGTAGCGGGCGTCCTTGATCGTCCGTGACATTGCTATCACGTCCCACCAAAATCAATCGCCCAGCCGAATCGTAAACCGACAGAACCGTGTTGACGCGGGCGAGTTCATCGGCATAGTCAATATCAAAGGTTGTGGTAACAAAGCGGTTTTCGCTATCAAACGTGTCTGGTTCGAGTTGCTGTGCAAACAAATCAACTCGATAAACGTCCACATCCTCTAATCGCTGATTGAGCAATGACGAGAACAATTGTGGATTACTCAGCGAATTATTGAGGTTGCCAATTTCACCGGTAACGATTAACGATCCACGATCAGTCGTTAGCAAGTTGCCCAGGTTTTGAGACTCGTTCCGATTGGCACTGAGCCGCGAATCAACGGTTTCACGCGTTTGCTCGTCGCCACTATTTCGATTAGCGGGTGTCGGGTCGATGTAGACGACCGATTCTCCCACGTCTCCAACCAGCGGACTGTGTAGCGGTGAACCGCTGATTGAAATTGCTGTCGTGGCGTACCGAATGTCCGCACCTCGAACGGTCGAACCGGCAACCTCATTGCTGGCACGCAACCGGATGCTCAACTCATACTGGCCCATCGTTTCCGCGTTGGCACTTCGGACTCGAATGTAGTAATCCGTTTTCTCATCGAGGTTGCCCGGTAGCACAATGCGGAATCCCGCATCTAGCACATTGGGCGATTCGACATTGCCGCTGGAGAGTCCCGTTGACAACGAGCGAACATCACTAATCGAAACGCCATCGGGTAAGGCCGTATTGATATAGATCGTCTCCTTCCCAATCGCTTCGGCCAGCGAGTTATCGCTACTGGCGATGACCGCACCATCACGATTGACCAATTCAATGACCGTATCGAGTCCAGAGGAGGTTCCGTCAATGTCGAAGTAGACCGCTGTTCCGCCCGCAGCACGGAAACGGTAGGTGTCAATATCCTCTTCTGTGGCAAGTGTTCCACGGATGGTAAATCCGAGTCGCTCGTTTTCATCACCGGCGGTTTCACCAATCGCGAGCGCTCCAATGATTTGCGAATTGTCGGTATCGCGATTCGTGGAGATGGCACCGGCTTCACCGCGTTCACTTTCATACAGATAGGCAACGTTGCGGTCATTAATATAGGCCGTCAATTGCAAACCGATCCAGTCACCAGCAGAAGCCGTGTTGATTTCATTGCCAGCGGTGTCTGTTGGCAATCCGCTGTTGTTCGTATCTCGTTGTGAGCGACCATCGGGCGTGAATCCAGCACCGATCGTGCTATCATTCAGACTGGTCAAAACGACAGGAAAACCTGGTGATCCGAGCACCTGCAGGGTGCCGCCAATGCGATCGTCGATATCCAGCGGACGGCCACCACCGACCAGCCTGCCGTTCTCGCCAAACTTCACCACCAGCGATTGATCCGCATCACTACGCAGACGTAAACCGCCGTAATAATGGTGTGTGAGCGAGAAAATCGGGCCCTCGACCACGTGTACGATATCGGTGTCGTCCCACACGCTATCGGTCGTCACGATCTCACTCCGCACACGCATTCCATTGAGTGCATTGTCTACCAATTGGTTGTCCAACAACAATGGGCCTTGGTTATCAGGGCGGTCACGGTAGCGATCAATCAATCCCGTTGAACGCCCTGGATCTGTCACGGCTTGGAATGTCAGAGCATCGGGGTTAATGCTGATCGCGGCACCTTCACCACCAGCGATCACATTACCGATCAAAATAGGCTGGGCACCACGCACAAAGATGGTCGAAGAGTCATTGAACCCCCGGCCGACGCGAACGTCAAACGCGCCGATATCTTCGTTCTTGCCATCGGCGTTATTAACAAACGTCGAGTTCACCACGCGCACGTCAGCCTGTAGGATTTCAAGAGCGTTGAACTCTGCCAGTCCACCCTGAATCGGGGCTTCGCCACCACCGTAACGAACATCCACATAGTCCAAGCTCGCGGTGACGCCTTGCCGCAGCATGATGCCGCCCCAATCGCCAGCAGTTCCTTGGCTTACGCCATCGTTGTTTGTATCAAACGACCCACCCACACCGTATTCGTCATCGCTGCGAGAGGTAAAAATGATCGGTTTACCATCGCGTCCTTCGGCGTAGAAGTCAGCACCAAACGTGACTTCGATGCGAGACGTATCCAATTTGACGATCATATCGGGGTCGATCGTGAGACGGGCATCAAAGCGAGCAAGCAGTTTGGCACCGTTGTTCGCGTTCGCACCGAGTTGGCGTCCCAGTAGTGATCCATCCGCGTTGAGGTCACGTCCATCATCGAGCAATGAAGTCTCACCGAGTCTTAGTTCGGCAATCAGGAAATATTCACCGCTAGCCGGATCCAAACGATAAACGTTGGTACCAATGAATTCAGGTGGAGCAACCGGTAGAGCGGACAACGCAATGGCACCGTCTTGACCGACAATCACCATGCTGGTCCGGTTACTTGCACGGGTTTCGCCACCGAACGCATCAGCAAAAGTAATGCGATAATCGTAGGCTCGGTTTTGTTCAAGCAGACCGACACCATTGACCGCAGTGAGACCGATGCTCATCGCTTCAGGTGCCGATTGAATTGTCGGTTTCCCTGGCTGTGTTTGGCCGAGGTCGACAAATGTCCGAGTACGACGGTCGAGTTGATCGACCAACTCATACTCAATCACGCCACCGACAATTCGACCGCGATAAAGATTCCGTCCAACGTATTCTGCGGGAGCAATCGGCAAATTCCGCAACGTGACCGAACCCTTACTATCGCTCGCATCGATGACGCTTGCTCGACCAGTAGGCAAACTGACCAACGACTCGTGTCCTTCTCGGGTGATATAGGTCAGCACATATTCGTACTGTCCCGCGGCCAAGTTTCCGGTGGTCGATGGTGTCAGAGTTACGCCGCCCATGCTCGGTCGTCCTTCGAGCAAAATCGGTCCGCCCGGTGCACCCGCGATCGTCAGTACTTCGCTGATCACGTGGACGATGTCCGTGTCGTCAAAGCGAGCGCTCTGCGACAACACTTCCAGTTCGCTCACCGCAGGCGTTTGGACACTGATAAACAAGCCGTTGGTGGTATTGTCCGTCAGCACATTTCCCGCAATTTCGGGACCGACTCGGTCATAATCACTCGTGAAGATGCCCCCATTTTGATGCAAGGGAGCGTGGAAATTGTCTTCGCGAAAACTGTTAGGATCGGCGCTCATTGCCGCTTGCGCGCTGAACGAGATCTTGTTGTAGATCAGCGTCGGGCGACTTTCGTTCATGGCAATGGGCGACGTTGTCTCTTCTCGCACACCCGTCCGACCACCGCCATAGCGGATGTCAGCATGAGAAACGTAGTCAAGGAAAATGCCTTGCCGCTCCCATACTTTGCGACCTTCGGCGTAGTCGACATCGTTATGGAAATCGATCCCAGCCCAATTACCACGCGCTGGCGTCGTATTGATCGAGTTGCTGTTGGCACCGACCGTTTGATCATCGTAGCTGGTGAAAACAACGGAAGCACCGGGCGTTCCCAACACTTGGAACGCTGCGAGTTCTCGGTTCGGGTCGATCGACTCACTACCGACACCGATCTTGGCATCGCGCAGCTTCAACAAAGCACCGGCATCAATCATCACCGTCACGCCGCGCGGCACGTCGAAAGTCTTGCCGTCTGCGAGCACACTATTGGTCGCACCACCAGTTCCGAACTCATACGCGCGATTGTCGCGCTGAGCCATAAAGGCTTCATTGATCGGAGTGGCTGGATTGTCAATCGCCGTTACGATTCCGTCGGTACCAGCGGACGGTAATAAACGAACGATATCGCCAGGTTTCGCTACGGCGAGTGCTTTCGCCACAGTCCCATATGGCGAATTGATCGAGCCATTATTCGCATCGCTTCCATCACTGTCTTTGGTAACGAAGAGCGTTCTGACTCTCGTTGGGTCAGCGGTGGCAGGGGCCGTGCGGAACCAGAAATTGAAATCCCCTCCCGCTTCGCCATCGGCATCGCCATCTAGTCGCGTCCCATTGCGATCAACGAGTGAATCGCCGCTGGCCACGCCAATCGACGAATCAAATGTCATTCGCAATTCATAGCGACCTTCGCTGCGTCCGTCGTTGCCAGTACCAGCTTGCTTGCCATTGTAATCGTCGTTCCCGGTGCTCGTCACGCCGACGACGTATTCGCCGGCTGTCAAATCCACACGCAGGAAGGAATCGTTGCCATAGGAGTCATCATTGCGGGCGATCAGTTCGTAGTTTTTTGTTCCGCCCACACCGGGTGTGACGCGGTAGAGCTGAATCAACGTATCAAGCAAGCTGACGTTGTCGAGTCGTTGAGCAAACGTTTCGAGAGACAGACGCCCCAGAATCGCATCGTCAGCGATTGTGTCATCGTCAGGCGCGTCGAGCGTGAACGGATAGAAATCGACGTCACTGCTCTCGGGACGATGTAACGACTGACCAAGCGTGATGTCACTCTGGCTGAGGAAATCGGGCTCACTGGGCAGTGACGGGAACCCGGCAATATTGACTGGGCCTGCACCCGCACTGAAATTGCCATCGTTGCTATAGAGTTCACTGTTCGGTTCGTCAGGACTACTACCACCGGCAGCGACGCCATCAGGTAACTCAAACAGGTTGCCAATGCCCAGCAAATTGCCGATCCCACGTAGTCCTTCGACAAACCAGCTTGGTCGTGAATCAGGCGACAGGCCATAGCCATCAAACCAACCTTCGCTGGCTTCGAGGATCAAAATCCCACGCGAAGGATCGCGTTCATTAACGCGATACAAACTGTACGGTGTGCCTTCTCCAGCTCCTGTATCAACCGTTTCTTGAATGGCCCGTAAATCACCTGTAACGATTTGCAAGCCCGAGTCATTTGTCTCGACAAACCGCACACCGAGATGCTGTTCGTAGAGATCGAGAATTTCGCGAGTGCGTTGTTTCTGAATGGTGGTGATGGCGTTGTCCAGTGGAGCGCCCTGAGGATCTTGACCGTACAGTTTTGCAAAGTTGTATGGGAAAATGTTGATCCCAAGGGTCGTGTCAATCCGTCCCACGACACTCGCGTCGCGACGTTCATCCCGTGATCCAGGTGCGTCGTAGGCACCTGGCCATGGCGGCACATACGCACCCGTGTTTTCAATCGAACCGCCTCGCAGCAAAACACTTTGGATACCACCCGATGGCAGAAAGCGAATCTCTTTCTCGGGAGAGTCGCCGGTCGCAGCGTCATTGATAAAAAGATTGGCACCGTCAAAAGTATCGTTAAACGGCACGGCGACGGGCGCGCCGAACTCATCGACCACCGTAGCACCTTCAGGTGCCAAATTATGAATCGTCGCAGCCGCCGGTAACGCGTCGCCACTGCCCACACGCAAGCGGAATGTGCCAACACCGTCGGCTCGCCCTGTCAATGTCGAAAGATCACCAGAGAACGTTAAGATCGCCAATGACTGTGATGGATCGTAGGTCACCGAGGCAGGGCGGAGACGCAGGTCATCGGTGTTGTTGACCGTATCCTGGGTCATGAACAATTGATAGAACTCAGGACGCACGACAGGCAATGCTGAGAATGTCTGTCCGGTGGGTGGGGCTGGGTTACTAGTGATAACTCCCGCGAGCGGGTTTGACAGTGGATCACGATTGAAATAAACGTGAATCACATCGCGGGCCTGTGTGCGACTGCCAACTGGTCCCGATATGGGTTGCGGCACGACGGCGACGACCTTCGGTCCGACTTCGACTTCAAAATCAATGTTCAACGAAGGCGTTGATGAGTTGACTTGATCGGCTGGCAGGATCGCGTTGCCATTAATGTCACGCAGAGCTGTGATGTTAGTGTTGACTGTGTTCCCGTTGACGAACACATCGTCGTTGCTGACGTCGTCGTAACCAGCGATCTGAATCCGATAGCGGTCATCCGGCAAGGCTTCCACGAACCGCGAAACCACCACGCGATCGCCCACCTCGTCATCGGCGAAACCGAGGAAACCGGGTTTGATCAAGAACTCATTGCCGTCACCAAACGTGCCGTCTCCGCCCGAACCGATGATACGAATACCGCTGAGAGTGCTGGCATCGAGTTGAGAATTTCCGTCGAAACGGAACGTCAGCTCGCGCGGCGCGGTATCCAAACGGTTTTGAACGCTCGTGCCTTCCAAACGAATCTGCGACACGGAACCCGCCTCGACGCTGACCAAGCGCGGCCCACTGATGATCTCAGCGGCAAGCAATTCTCGACGTTCGAGCGTTTGATGCTGCAAACGACGCGTCAGGTCACTGTTCTTGCGTGCGGATTTGGCTGAAACACCACGGGAATCGCGGATTTTGGCAGTGCGAGCGGCGCGGGAAAGCGTGTTTCGACGATGGGTCATGTTTGACCGAAGCCTTGAAAGAAAAAATCGGTTGGGGGGAATAGCAGACGAGCCTCAAGCGGTAAAAGTTCCCTTTCGACCGCCTGAGGCGAGTTTCGACGTCCAGTCTAGTCAGTCTCGAAATCATCCGAAAACAGATCCATTAGGGCAAAGTCAAACGCTTGGCCACCCAATGCCGACTCCTCCGGTTGTGACGATCTTAAGCCCGAGGCCAGCGAATCGGCAGCACTTTCAGCCTTCACGCTGCCCCCCGTTTGGATGTCAAAGCCGTCCGTTAAGATCTCGTCCAATGGGTTCGAGACGCGATCTACGGTCGCTCCCGAAGTGGAGACGGCTCGCCGTGTGGACTCCAACTCTGAGCGAGGCACCAAGTTGGCCGTTCCCAAATTGACCGTCGAGGAACTCGCGTAGGTTTGGGTCGACGCGTACGATCCGTGAACGTCACCTGGAGCAACCGTGGCAGCGGCAAGCACCGTCACAGCCGATGACTGAGCAGCCATCGAGGCCGGTGCGAGCGGTTCACTCGAACCGTTATTGCCGTCGGCGTCTCGATCGTTGAGTTCGTTGATGACCTGCAACACGTCAACCGTGTTGATAAACCCGTCTCCGTTGACGTCGTAATAATCAGGCGGTGAGTTCTCCAGTTCCGACACGCTGAACGGTGTCGGGTTGTTACCCCGGTCGTTGATCAGGTTGAGCACACGCAGGGCGTCCACGGCTGTGACGAAACCGTCTGCACTGACATCGAATTTATCAACCGGGTTTTGATAACTCGATTGACTGAACGTGACCGTGACGGTGATCGGATTGCTCAATCGCCCGGTGTCGTCAATTAAACGATAGGTGAACTGATCGGTTTGTCCAGCGGCCGGTATGGATCCAGGCACTTTGCTCGTGGTGAACGAGAACGCACCATCATTGCGGCCGAGCAAATCGACTGTGCCAGTGCCACCGACGGGCTGGGTCAACGAGCCTGGTGCGATCCGAATGGTCGAACCTGGATCGGGGTCGAAATCATTTCGTAACAGGCCAAGCGAGGGATCGGTGATTCGCAAACTGCCGCCTACTGGCACGTTATAAGCATCGGGGCTAGCCACACCGGCTGGCGTGATGTTGCCACGTGGAGCGTCGGCGGCTTGCAAGACGATGAAGTCGAACGAGTGCGAGTTGACAAAGATTCCGTCGAACGCTTCGATCTCAATCTGCACCTGACCCGATTGATCTGGCTTCGGTGTGATCTGCAACGTATCGCCCAAGAATGCGATCGACTTGACCAGTGGGTGAGCGGCGAAATCGGCAGCGGTTGGATTGTTGATAGAACCCAATCGGCGAATTCGATAAGTGAGATTGTCGCCATCAGGATCAAAGAACAATCCATCTCCATCGATCGCAGTCCGTCGCAATCGCTCTAACGCCACACCGTCTTCGAGAATTTCCAGCGGTTGTAATGTACCCACAACACTTGGTGCATCAGGCGTCCCAACCACATTGACTGAGATGACTTGGCTGACGGTTAAACCGAACGGGTCTGTAGCTTTGACCGTCAACGTGGTCGTGCCGAACGCGAACGGCGCGAAGTTCAATGTCAACAGGTTGCCACTAGTTGTGGCCTGGATTAATCGCGTGTCGCCCACGTCAGGTTGTGGGAACGACAACGCATCACCATCGGCATCGGTGAACCACGAGGCAAGGTCAAACGAGACACTCTCGCCGACTTGCTTGCGCTCTTGGAATTCCAGTGTCGTTTGGCCAGCTTGGCCACGTGCTCCGAAGAACACTGGCGGATTGTTGACGTTACCAACGACGATCGTGGCCGTCGCTGTCGATTCCGCACCGAGCGAGTCACGCACAATGTAGCTGAATCGGTCAACCCCGCTGAAGTTCAAACGCGGCGTGTAAACCAGATTGTTTCCAACCTGCGCGATGCGTCCGCCCCCACCTTCGGTTCGCCGCGACTGCACGATCACACCGTTCTCAATGGCCGTGAACTGGTCAGGTTTCAAACTAATCGTTTGGTTTTGCGGTGAAGCCAATTCATCGGGCGGTCCGGCACTGTCATTGGACAGCAGTCCGTTGATGGTTTGACCATTGACCACGGTCGAACCGAAGATCGGGATGGTTAACACCGGATCGTTATTGGTACTGCGTTCAACCGTTTGATACGTTTCGTTGTTCAGACGTGGGTTATCATTGATTGCATTGATCACAATCTCAACACGTCCGCGGACCACGGCTGATTGGCTGACGATCGTACCAGGCAAGGTGCTTAGCAAGCGGTCGGCGACCGTGTAGGTGAACGTATCAGGTTGTGATCCGTTGTAATCTTGCGGTGGCGTGTAAAGGATCGTGCGTCCGTTGCTACTAATCGACAAGGAACCACCTTGTGCGGTTCGGAACGGAGTCGTTCCGGTACCAGCAGACAAGAAGAACAGCACCTGCTCGTCTGGCTCACTGCCTGGACCAGCAACGTAGAACGGATCAATCAGCTCGCTCGCGTTGAACACTACCGCACCGAGACTCGTTTGGTTGGTTTGGCTGACCACGTTGTCTTCGTTAATCGTGCGTGTCACGATCACGTCGCTGGCGACGATATCGTCTTTCAGTGTTGGCGGATCATTCACAGGAGTGACATTGATCGTCGCCGTGATTCGCTGGGTGCTGACCAGTTGGTTCTGGGGAGCAGTTGGTACGACGTCAGTAACAAGCACATCAAACGTGACTGGTCCCGAGAAGTCGTCGTCAGCATCGAACGTGAAAGTACCGTTGCGTTGAATTACTAGCGTACCAGCGAACTGTCCTGATTCACTGAACAATTGCCGTGTGCCGATATCGTTTGTAAAGATCTCCACGCCACCGGGTGTGCCCGTCGTCGTCCCCACCAGTAAACCGTTGTTATTGGTGAAAGCGTCTGCACCAATGTCATCGGTTGCTTGCAGGAACCCGCCTTCAGGCACCGTGTACTGCGGACTGGCATTGCCGATGACCGGCGGTTGACCACCTACTAATCGTACCAGGTAATCTTCCACTTCACCGCTCAGGGCCAGACCCACGGGCGACCCGGTGCCGCTGCGTGAGACGCGGAATCGTGCGTAGGTATTCGCCGATTGACCAGCGGCCAGTGTGGTCGTTGTCTCAGGGATCGTTACATCGAACGTACGAAGCGTCGTACCAGGGCCAAAGACGGCTGGGTTGGAGGTACCCTCGTCAAATGGCAAACTTGGCGAAATAATCAATTCACCTGGATCGTCCCAGTCGCCGTCCGCATTGAAGTCAACCCAAGCTTCCAGCACACCTTCGCCGGTCACCGTCACGCCAATTTCGGTGACGAGGTTCGCGTTGAAAATACCCTGCGGATTGGAACCACTCACGAACGTCACGCCGTCCTCATCGTCACCACTGACAACCACAGTTACCGACCCCGGCGTTGCGCCTGGAACGGTATTCACGCTGGCAGGATTGATTGGACTGAGTTCGATCGCTTCTTCGATGCCGGTCGCAATTGCCGACCGCGTTAGTAAACCAATGTCAGCGGTCGTCAAGACACGCTCGCCTTGATATCCAGGAATCCAGATCGCGTAATGGTCTTCGTCGAAGATACCGTCAATATCAAATTCAAACGTGGCAATGTCGACGCCCGTATCGATTGTGAACGTTTCACCATCGAATTGTGTGACGTTGAAAATGTTGGCTGGATTGATGTCAATCTTGACAGCACCATTTTCCAGTCGCGGGGCGAATAATCCGCCACCTCCACTGACCACAATGGTCAAATCGTCTCCATCAGCAGTTTGTACCGAGAGTGCATCGAGTTCCGCATCGACGCTCGTTCCCAATACCGGACCGCTACCAATGATGTGACGAGCACCGTTATCGCGGAGACGAGTTGGATAACGTCCCGAAACCAATCCAACGGGATCCGGTGCGTCGCCGAAATCGAGGGCAATGTCCGAGAGGTTGATAGTGAACTGCGTCGTTCGATCATCGCGGTTAGGTTGCAATGGATTACCGACCAAGTCCTTGATCGCAGGTAAGTAATAGTTCTTCACCGGACCTGCGATAATCGAAGCATTTTCGATGAATAGTGTGTTGCCACCGCGATCCTCAGCCGACAGCGTTGTCGTGGGTAGCTCGCCGATTTTATTGACGCTGTTGAGTTGACGCAGCAACACTTGCTTGACTGCTTCGGCACCGAACAGAGGCGAGATCGTGATTGGAATCGCACCACCGGGAACGCCGATAACATTGAGCGTTGGAGCTGCGGAAATGTCGACCTGTGTGCCAGGCAAATCGTTCAAGATCACGCCGCCCGTGGGGATCCCATTTTCGTCAAGTTCAGCGATCGGGTACACGGTCCCATCGTCTCCCGAGGTAAACCGCAATCCGCCGGAGTTGTTGCGAATCGCCGCTGCCAAACTTTCCGCGATATCGCCGGGTGTGCTGGTCGGTTGGAAGGAGACCTGCACATTGCCTGGCTGCACACCGCCACCGTTGTCCACGGAATCAAACTCATACGATACCGACACGTTACCTTGCCGAATCCGCAGGATTTCTCCATCACCAACGATGCCCCTTACAATACTGATCGCAGGTGTGCCGCTAACGCCAGGTAAGCCTGTATTGCTAACCCGATTGCGGTCCGTGCGGCCCAATGAAATCTGCGTTTGGTTGACGACAGTGGCTTGCAACCCGACGCCCGAGGCATTGATCGCGGCCGCGAAATTAGCAGCCAATGTCGCTGCATTTTCCGCAGTGCTAAAGGGAACAATGATCGCTCCTGGCACGAACTGTCCAAACGGTGGAAAACCGCCGATGGCAAATTGGAAGACAACGTCATTTCCATCAACATCCGTGATGATGAACACACCACCATTCGTGATGCTATTGCCGCCGAGAATGGGCATAGTCAACAACAATGGACCGAACACTTGCACGGTACTGCTGCCACTGACTCCAGGTTCACCACGGACTTCCAGCGAACTATTGGGAGTCACACTAAGCGTCAATGGATTGTCAACATCCACGCTAACAGCGACTTGTCCCGCAGCCACTGTGGCACTGCCCTCGTTCAGACCAGGGATCAAAGGATTGCCATCGGCATCGACCGCGACGGCGAGTTGATTGAGAGTATCGGCGACGCGATTGGCCAGTACCGAAGCCGTGTCCGTTAAACGGTACGGCACCCTGACATGTCCAGGCGTGACGCCATCACCATCTGGATTGTCGTCGGTGACCAAATCAAATTCGATCGTTTGACGTTGTTCAAACGTGGCGGCCTGAGTTAATGAGACGCCATTAAACGTGGTGATGATGCGGGCGGTTTGTCCAGCAGGAACGGTGATGTAAACGAACTCGTCTTGCGCGATCGGGCTGACCGGAATACCGCGAACTTCAATCGCCGCAGCAATTCGTCGAGCCAATTCATCACGCGAGACATAGAACTCGCTCGTTGTGCCATCCTCATTGTCGACCGTTTCAGTGACGTCAATCGCAATGCTGCCCGGCGTGACTTCCGCTGGATCGAGATTGCTGGTGTCAAACTCAAATCGGAAGAGCTGCGGCAGTAAATCGCCTTCTCGCAATTCCAACGTGAATTCTAAACCGTCAATCGGCGTTGGTACCGTACCGACTTCAAACTCGGCAGGGAACGTATTGTTGATCTGAATCGCGGTCGATGGCGGATTGGGAGCTCGACTGACGCGAATGATGTCCCCATCGAGAACCGGTCGTGCCAAACCGATCACCCGGAGCTGTCCCGCAGAGGTCGTGACGATGCCATTGGAAGGCAGATCTAAGTAAACCGTTTCGCCCACGACCGTTGGCGTCAATCCCAAGTTACCGTTGGTGATCGCTTCGCCAACCAATACCGCGACTTCTCCACCCGTCAAGTCGCCGAGAGCAATATCCAGGAATATTGCTGTGGCGTCGGCGTTCTGAAGTTGCGGGCCGAAGGTGAACTCGAACGATTGCGAAACGTTACCGTTGCTGATCGTGAACGAATCGCCGTCTTCGATGCCGTTGATCCCCGTTCCAATGATCGGTACTTGCAGGGCGAGCGTCCGCGCATCTTGGCGAAGTCCACCACCAGAAGTGTCGATCACATATCCTGCGGGTGCTCCCAGCACGACGCGGCTGCCGTCGACTTCGACGTTGAAATCGAACGCAGCAGCGCGACTGGCGGGCAGATCGCCGGCCTCGTCATCTTTGCGACGCTCCTGCGTGATGGCAGTGCGGATGCTTTCCGCGATCTGGTTCAAATACGCCGTGCGACCAGCTCGATCGGTCGGCGTTGGCACGGCGGCCAGCCTGCTCAATTGTAACGACACACCCTGGGCGGGCAACGGAGCTGCCGCCGTCGTGAACGATGTCGGCTTACTCGTGATTGTAATTGATGGACCACCGGTGTTACGCGTGATCAGCAGACTGCTCAAATCATCGTTAGGCACTGATACGAACACGTTGATGCCATTAATCGCCAACGTCCGCTGGATGACTTGGCACAATTCAAAAATGCTGCCTTCGATTGGATCGGCAGGGTTGAACGTCACGGGGATCGCACCACCAGTGGCCGTGCCGCCCGGCGCGACATACTGGAAGACAAAGTTCGCATCGCCAACTTTCAGTCCCACCTGCTCACCGACCAACGACACCGTTGGCAACGAAATTCGTCGTGAACCCGGCAGCAACACACCATCGGTATCAAACTCGAAGACCGTCGCGGGGTTCACTCCATCGGAAATCTGGAAAATATCGCCATCGCGTAGACCACCGACGTCGGTGCCGACTTCAGGCACGATCAACGTCGCCGCTTCGGGCAAGAACAGTTGGTAACCTGATTCAAACTCGAACACCACGGTACCGCCGTCAGAGTCCGTGACGCGAATTTGATCGCCGTCAACAACTTCGCTCGGATCTGGAGCGATCAATACACTGCGGTCACGATTATTCAGTGCCACGCGGTACGAGCGATCATCACGCCACACACCGGCCAGAGGAATCAAAGCAATCGTGTTGCTGGTTTGATCGAATGTGAACGTGTAGTCCACGCCTTCGGTGAGTAACCGATCGTTTTCGAACAACGTGACGTTCGCACCTGATTTTCGTAAATCGGCGATCGCAGCGACACGTACGGTACTGTCGTCGATACCGATTCCAGTAAACGGATTCGATGCGTCACCGGTGTCGACCAATTGGATGCGGAACTCACCAAGCATCCCTTCACCACGCTGAATGAAGCTCACGGTTGTGTCACGATCGAGTCCAGCGGCATCGTTGTCGCGAGGGTTCAGTGCGATCGCGACTGGGCCGATAAAATCAGCCAGTTCCGCGCTACCACGATCCTTGAAAACGGTTTGCCCAGAGCTACCAAAGTTAGCGAAGTTCGGATTGTCCGCGCGCAGTACGCCATTTACATCGCGGTTAGGCGCGAGGATGTTGCTCGTCGGTAAACCGACTGCGGATTTAACAGTCGAGAATGAACTGCGTTCATTGAGATTGTTCGTCGCGCTGTCGATCACCCGTGAACCAGGTGCGGGCAAGAAATTGTTGCCATGCGCGTCGGCCAACAACACATCCGTGGGGTTGATGAAGAAGTTAAAGTCACCCGATTGCAGTGTCACATTCGTCGCACCGACAACATCGTCGGTGGAGAACGAAGTGTCGACAACATCAAACGGCGGTGTGGGATCGATGGGCCAAGTCAAATCGAAGCGAATTTCGCTGTTGCGACTTTCGTCGTGCTGGAACACGTTGCCGTTAACAATCACGCTCTGCGGTTTGATGAATTGATCACCAGCGACTTGGACCCGTTTGCCGAATCCGAAGAAGTTGGTTTCATCGACTGCGATACTTTGATGCAAGTTCGACAGCACGTTGTTGACGATCGTTGGCGAAGCGCCCCCGGTCACCCAAATGCCGCTTTCAAGGATCAACTGATCGCTGTTCTCGGCAAACTCGACCCGATTGTTGTTGACCGGACGGTAGTCATTCGTCGTCAACTTCAAGCCGGATGCGATCGCCTCTGGACTCAGTTCGATCTCAGCGATGTTGTTGAATAGCACGTACAACTCGGTCGTCGCAAAACCATCGGTGAGCGTGTTGGCAGGAAAGAGCGTCGCTCCACCCGCTGCTGGCTGCTCATGTCGTTCGTGTCCAAACCCAAGCGGGAAATCAGATCCGTTTTGTAATTCACGATGCAGTGGGAACAAGGTCCGTGTGATGCCAGCTTGGCGACTTGGATCGGACAAATTGACAATCCCGAGATTGTCGCCCGTCGCCCCACCGAGCGCTTGTGCGGTGGCTCGTGCAATGGGACCGGAGCGACCGCCAGGGCCGTTGCCGTTTTCGTAGTTCGGCAGAGCAGGGATATCCGCGCCAGACAGTTCGTCTTGCAGGCCGCCGATGGCACTCGCGATCGCATCCATGATCTCAGGAACGCGGTATCCTCCATCGAGTCCTGCTGTGATCAGAGGGACGTTGTAGTTGCCGTTGGGAAGCACGATCAACCCCGCAGTCGTTGAAAACTCGAATGTCAGGCGGTTTCCCTCGGTTGTTGGTGTCCCACCACTGACAGGGAAATTCGGCCAATTGCCGGCGAAGTCGGGGATTTGTGTGATCGTAAAAGTATCCCCAATCAAAGCACCCGCCTTGGTACCCGCTTGGCTTCCTTGTCCTTCGTTCCCGTTATCAAGACTCATCACGAACTGTCGTGGTGCGTAGACTTCGATTCCGATCTCATACTCGCCTGCGCTCGTGCCACCGGTACGGCCCGACAAGCTGTTCGGATCGAAGCTGACATTTCCGGCGGAGCTGACGCCGATGAAATAGGTACCTGTCTTCAACGTTGTGAAGTCGACGAATGGGTCACGACCATTCAGTGGATCGACGACATTTCCTGGACGCCCTGCGCCAACGTATACAGTCGAACGCGGGTCGAGGTGCGCTGGTGCGGCACCATTATCGGCGACAATCGTTTCATTTGGCGAACCGAAGTTGAGAATCTGACGCTGTCCAAACTCGTCGAAAACTTGCAAAATCGTGTCAGGTCCGTCCGCATCGGTATCAATGTCAACAATCAGACGATCACCGACGACGAGTTCTACTTTATAAAAATCAATGTCGTTGGCATCGGTCAATCCAGCGAGCGACGCGGGTAATACTAATTCCGGGAACACAAGGTTGAGAAATAATTGATCCGTCGGATTGATCACTTGCCCGCCCGTCAAGTTGACTCGCAACTGCGTCGCGGTGAACGAAACCGTCACACCGACGGTGGAGGCATCGCTGACTTCGACACGTTCTAAGTTGCTGAAATCGCCTTCAAAAATATAACCGTTGAAAGTGCCATCGGCGACAACACCTGTTCCGGTGTAGTTGACGGTGATCGCCGAGTTGTTGATGCCGATATTGGCATTAACGGTGGTCGTCGGGGCACCATCGGTGGCAAAGTTATTGATGTTCGGGAACTCGGTTCCCACACCGACCACGGCTGAACGCACATCAGTAACATTGGCATTATCGAACATCGTTCGGAAAGTGATCGTTTGATCCGTCAACCCTTGCGGGATGTTGTAACCGATCTCGGCACTCTGAATGTACGGCCCAGTATGAGCGCGACCGACATGGGTCACGGTCGCTTCAGCCAATGTGTCGTTCTGATCCAAGCTGGCGTCGTCAGGGAACAACGACTCCGTACCATCGGCACCATAAATCGTGTTGTTAATTATCCGAGCAAAGGGCTGCGGTGCTTCGGCGATGTTCGCTTCGGGAACCACCAAATTGCCTGGGCCACCTCCGTATGCAGTCGTGAAGTAGATATTGCTGACGCCTTCTAAGTACACAGCAGCCGTCGGGAACGATTCCGGATCCGTAGCGAACTGTTCTTCGAAACCGTCTCGCTCGGTCGGTGAAGGGGCCAATGTCGCCGTCACCAGCTCGGCCATATCATTGGTGACCAGAATGCTTCCCTGAATTGCCTGCTGAATCGCTAGCATCATTTCAAACGAGTTGTATTCGCTGGCAAAACGATTGTTGTAAAGTACAGCGTTGAGTTCTCGGTAGTAAATCGGTACGTGGCCGTCCGTATAACCATCACCACCGGTGGGTGCCTGAGTCAGATCTTCGAATTCAAACACGACGCGTGTGCCCCCCGCATCAATCGCCATCGTGTACCCGTCACTGATGTTGGACGGATTTAGCATCTCGTAGGTGAGCACGAACGGACGGGTCTCGCCTTGAATCTTGACACCTGACAAACCGGCTTGGTCGATCGTGTTATTGCGTACAACGATACCCGTCATCAGTCCGCCCTCCACCGAATTGTTCAGCGTTGGCAGGTTTCGAACAATCCCAGCAGCAGGGTTGCCCACGGGCGCCTGTTGCAAGAACGGATGCGGATCTTCGATCGTTCGATCGAGTCCGTAGATGTCGTTTCCAAAGATCGCAAATGTTTCGGGGTTTTCGCGGAGATCTTCAGGATCCGTGCCTCGGTCGCCTGGGTCGGACCAAATTCCAATCGCGTGAACATCGCTGATCACATTGTTCTCGATCAGAATCTGGCTCTGCGTCCGCTGGTAATTCACGTCGCCAACACCATTGTGAAGTATGGCGGGCATGAAGATGCGGCGTTGATTGTTGTCCGTCAATTCGAACCCGAGTGGATCGGTGTTCGCCGGCGCGTCGGTGAATGATTGCAGGGGCGCAAACGACCCTGACACGATTCCAAACAAATTCAAACGATTGCTCGTCATCACGCCGGTATCGAGTCCCGATGCAGAGGCGGTTTCGACATCGAGTCGGTTCGAAGCGTTGATGGCCGTTCGTAGTTTCATCGCCAATTGAGTTGGCGTGTCGGTGGGTAGGAACGGTAAACGCTGGTTACCGAATCCGGCCACGCCGTCAGTGTCGAACTCAAACACTTGCGTCGATCGTCCATCGCTCAACACAAACGTATCGCCATCGACAAGCTGTGATCCTGCCGGAACCACGAGCGTGATCTCTTGTGCATGTCGATCGTTGGTGTCGAACGACGCGATTAACTTCTGCGTCGTTCCCAACGGAGTCGCAAAATTCGTCGCGCGGCGAGCTTCGAGTTGATATTCGCCAACAGGTCCGGTACTAATGCCCACGGATTGGAATCCGGTTTCACCAGGAATGGCATTGAAAATAGTCTCGCCACGTTCCGCGAATCCAACGACAAAATCGTCTAGGAACAATCCGTCGACACTCGGTAGCGGTACAGCGTCGCCTTCATATTCAAATTCAAACCGAATGCCTGTGTGACCTGCAAAGTTACCGAGGTCGACAATCTGCTGACGCCATTGGCTGTCACCGACGAAGTCCGTTGCCGTTTGACCGCCCAGTGAAAACTCGCTCAAACTCTCGCTCGACAACGAGATCCCAACGCTATCTTCGTTGCTCGTGACGTTCAGTCGCACCGCATCGGTTGGACTGTCCCACAGATAGTTGAAATAGAATCGAGGCAAGTCCGCAGCCACGTAGCCTGTCAAATCAAATGGCTCGCTACGGAGTTCGCCTGTGAATTCCACGTTGCGGTCCAGGAACAAACTTTCGTTGGTGCCGAGTCCTGCGTCAACGGGTTGATTCTCTGCCGAAACGTGCATCATGTAACGCCCCGTCGCCGGTGGCAGGGCCGGGTCTCGGGTCACCGTCAGCGCGCCTGTCGCATCGAACGCAATTGCCGTACTCCGCTCCAGCACACCGATGAAGTACACACCGGCATCCAAGAAACCGTCAAAAAATGGATCGAGGCTTTGGCCAAATGCGGTTGCAGCCACACTGCCGAATTCACCGGCACTCGGAGCCGAGGTGGTGATCCGGCCCGGAAACAAAATTGCGGGTGAAGCGTCGAGGATTACCAAGTCGACATCAACACTACTGGGATCTGCTCCAAACGGATTGAAGCCTTCATCGATATCAATAATCACCCGTGTGTTATTATTGGGAATCACCAATTGATAGAAATCAGCGATGTCACCGAACATCCCACCCTCGACTGAAAGGTGCGGTATCACGTCGGCCGTGTAGTCCGTACGACCTCCAATCTGCGGATTGTTATTGAGCGACCAATCCAACGAGCTAAGGTCGAGTGCACCGAATGGCAAAACCGGTGCCTCGGGAATTCGTTGCACTGCGGTGTAAGGCGCTGTAACAACCGTCGAACTTGCCTGAAGTTCACTGTACAGGGTTTGGTTACGTCCGATTTGGCCGGCATTGCTGTTATCAAAATTACTGTAGACACCGTGCCCAAGTTCAGCACCCCGTTCGAGCGATTTCACAAAACCGCTACCAACAATCTCAATTTCATTGAATAGTTCATCATACCGCGGACCACCGAACACGCTGTCGTTGTCGGTTGCGCCCACTGGCACAAATTCGTCAATCCGATCTTCAAACAATCGTTGCACCGAGTTGATCGGTTCCCGACGGGTTGCGATGTTGAACAGTTCATCGGGCAAGCGATCATTCGAAGAGATTGCGATGTAGTACGAACCCTCTGGTAGCGAGACTGGGCCGATCATTGGATCGGAGGTCGAAATCGAACCACGATCGAGACGTTCGGCGAAATCGCCACTCTCACCAAACGGACTCGTTTGATCTTCGGCTACATTGCTGTCAGCACCAAACAATACCAATTGCGGTTGAGCAGGCCCGAACTCACCATCAGGATCGTAGAACACACTGATGTTGGTGTCTGGACGTGTCAGACCGGAGGCATAGTCGACATCGAAAATAGTTGACAGGTAATTCGTTAAGAGACCTTCGGTACTGACGGTCGCATCCAGGTCGATTTGATAGAAGTCGACGTCGGTTCGACTGCTGAGCGACCCCGCCACACTGATCACCGGGTTCTTGCCTTCGAGCAAGTTACCGATGTTCTGTGGTCGGTTTTCAGGAGCGCGAGTGTCATTAGCAAGCGCCACCAACTCGAGGAAATCGTTGGTCGCACGAGTGATCCCATTTTCATCGGTTCGCTCATTCTCACCCGCCTCACCGAGCAATGGTGACTGACCGGGTAAACCACGCACATGAATCCCGTGGTTGGCGTACCGAATGTCAGCAAATCGCACGACACTACCGGGATATTCCTGGGCTTCTTGCAATCGCACTTGGAACTTGTAATTACCACGACTGCCGCCCGCATTGGGATCGTTCGGGTTGCTCGATGCACTGCGCACACGGAAGTAAAACCCGCTGCGATTGTCCGTGTCCGTTGAATCGCCTGGCAGGACGACGCGGAAACCCGCATCACGTGGATTGATGCTACCGAGATCCTTGTAATCACCAAACACATTGAAGTTGGTGTAAGCGTCGGCACGCGACTGCAGCGCACCCACCAATCCGGTGACAGACGGATCCGTAACATCCACATCACCGCTAATGGAATTATCGCTGCGGGCTAACAACACGCCTTCAGAATCTAGCAACTCGATTACCGTGTCCAAGCCAAAAGTGGTCCGGTCCACGTCGACCCAGATTTCCGAACCCGCTGAACCGACGAAGCTGTAGGTGTCGACATCGGTCGGTTCCGAGAGGTAACCACTGACTTCAAAACCGATTCGCCGATTCTCGTCGCCAAGATTCAAATTCGCTGCTAACTCACCCAAGAATTGAGCTTGGTCAACGGTACCGTTGCGGCCTGGCGCGACGTCGGTCGATAGTTCTTGCTCCAGTATGAAGTCGACGTTGCGGTCGTTGCTATATTGATCCAGCAGAACGCTCCGCCAATCGTTCGACGCCGGACGTGACCCGAACGAGTCACCATTGGTATCGGTAAATTGCGTCCCATCGACCGACAGCCCGGCACCGACAGTATCGTCTTTGAAACTAGTCAAGATGACAGGAGCACCTGGCAATCCGATAATCTGCACCGTGCCGCCCAGACGCTGAGCACTGTCGCTCGTTTCGCCCGTGGCCGTGAAGCCCGTTCCAAGTGTCGGGCTATTCGGTGTTCCACCACCGGTGAGTTTGACGACCAGTGATTCATTCGCGCGGCTTTGCAATCGCAGACCGCCCGAGCTTTGAATGTTCCCAACGATCACACTCTCATTGAGCACGTGTACGATATCCGTATCGTCCCAAACCGACTCGACCAGCAACTCGCCGCCACGAATCACCAAACCACTGATCTGTTTGTCTTCATCGTTGTCTGCAGGCACCACTTCAAAACGGTTCTGACGAATCAGCGGTCCATGGTTGTCGTCAAGGTCAGAGAACGTATCGATGCCACCCGTTTGCCGACCGGTGTCACGTAGGTAATCAGCAACTAACGAATCCACGTCGATCGCGATCGCACTACCACGGTTGTCGATAAAATCGTTCGCCACGATCACCGGTTGGCTGCCGCGAACGAAAATCACCGAGGGATCAACAGCCAAACGACCACCGCGACCGGGACGACCCGAACCATCTTGTCCGTCTTCATTAAATTCAAAACGCGTGTTCGTCACGCGGCCATCGGCTTGTTGCAGTTCCAACGGCACGAACCCACGACTCTCACCACCTTCGACCAAACTAATCCCACCGCCGTAGGAGACGACTGAGTGATCGAGACTAACATAGGCGTTCGCTCCCGCATAAATGCCTGACCAGTTGCCACGCGATGGTGCTTGTGAGCCAGTAATTGTGTTAGCATCGTTATTGGTATCAAACGTGCCGCCTGCGCCGTAGCGGTCGTCCAACGTGCTGGTAAACACGACAGGCTGCGAGAGTGTGCCTTCAGCCAATAATTGCGTGCCATGTCCGAGTTCAATGCGGGCACCTTGCAGCTTGATGACCATCCCTGGATCGACAACCAGCGACGCATCCAACCGACCGCGCCGTCCGACGCGTGTCAGATCGAGCGTGCCATCCGATGACGTGCCGCTGTCGGTGAAGGTCGAGCGGGAACCATCGAGTTCCGCGACTAAACGGTAACCACCTAAGTTATTATTAGCAGCGTCAAACTCGGCCCGATACAAGCGTCGCGAAATATAATCCGTGCCCACTGGGATGCGTGGCAAACCCGCCAACTGCACACTCGCTCCGCCTAACGTGCCGCCCGTCGGTGCTGTTAAACGCAGTGCACCTGCGGTTGGTGTTGCCGCCGATTCAAAACCATTGGCGTCGACATAGGTCATCAAGTATTCAACCGCTTGCGTGCCTGTCGGCATCGCGCCGCCCGCCAATACTTGAGCGGACGCCTGCCCCAGCGAGGGCGTCACACCGTCAAAGATCGCGCCACCGGGACTACCCGCGATGATCAAGTTTTCTGCGATGTAGTGAACCACGCTGGTATCGTCAAAACGAGCTGCCGACGTCAATGGGGTCGGTGGCGAATTCGGCGTGACGACCGTGCGGATAAACAACCCGTTAAGACTGTTGTTGGTCAAAACATTGTTATGAATATCCGGGCCAACGCGACTGTAGTCTGGCGTGAACGCTCCCGCTTGCTGGAACGCTGGCGTGCCGAACGTCGTCTCGCGGAAACTGTCCGGTGCAGCGCTCATCGCGGCATCCGCGCTTCGCGTGATTTCATTAAAGGTGATGTTCGGTCGCAGATTGACCATCTGGATTGGATTAACCAACTGCTGCACCGAATCAACCAAAATATCGCTGCTACCACCGTAACGGATCTCGGCATGGTTGACGGTTTGCAAGAAGATACCTTCGTCTTCCAAATCACGACGACCTTGAGCTTGGTCGATATCGCGTCGGAATACCAAGCCGCCCCAGTTACCTGGCAGCGGTGCTGGTGAGGTGCCGGCACCTGGGGCATCGGCGGCGCGGTCACGAGTGCTGGTGAAAATCACACTACCGTCGTCATAGCCCAGACCTGCATCGTTGACTTCGCCTTCGAGCGTCATCACACCGTTGGTGTATTTGACGAGCCGTGGCGTTCCAAGCACCTGCAAGGCACCGCCACTGCGGTCAATTTGCGTGCTGCTGCTGCCGACGCTGATCCGTGACGAGCGCATCTTGAAGATCGCACCGGCGTCGATCATCGTCGTCACGCCCGCCGGGACTTCCATATCGCGACCGTCTTCGAGCACTCGCCCACCGACTTCACTTAAGCCGAATTCATAAGCAAAGTTATCGACCTCGGTTGTGATGTTCTGGTCGCCTCCACCGTTACCGACGATGCGCACGATGTCACCACGCTGGGTCGCACCAAACGCGTTGACTACCGCTGGGTTATTGATGTTATTGAATGGTAATTGCAAGCTACCGTCCGCGTTCGTCGCAGCCAGCTTGTCTACAAAAATCATTCGTCCGAAGGTTTCCACGCCGCGGAAATTATTGGAGAAGCTGATCGACCGCTCGCCATCGAGCGTGATGCTGTCCGCAGCGACGCCGGCCTGCACGCCCGTCGCATCCTGGCGTCCGTTGATTGCCGTGGCCAACAGCTCGGCCAAGTTCTCAGCGGGTGAATCATTTCCAGGTGTGTTGCTATACCGAATCACGACATTACCAGGTCGTGGTGTGCCGCCGTTAAACGGAATGAATTCGTACGTTCGAGTATCACCATTGGCACCCGTGATCGTAATCGTTTGACCAGGCGTGATCGCTGCCCCATCGAGCGTGAACTTCATCGTCCGCAATTCGGGACGAGTTTGGAACCAGAAATTATGAACGCCACGCGGCACACCATCGCCATCACCGTCTATCGGTGTGCCTGGAATCCCTGGACGCGTGCCGTCACGATCACGAATCACATCGACTTCATCGACCTGCGGTTCAAACTTGATCCGCAACTCATAGTCACCCTGGGTCAGACCGCCAAAGCCGCTGTCTTTGATCATCGGATCGTATGTGTCGTTGCCGCTGGCCGCGATTCCGATGTAGTAAACGCCTTCACCGAGGGCCGCGTTAAGGAACGAGTCTTCGCTAAAGTAATCATCGTTGCGGCTGAGTTGTTGCAATCCGCCGCCCGATAGAATGATCGGCGTTGTCCGTAAATCTCGACCACTGATGTCCGTCGTCGGCGACCCCTTCACAAGCGTCAAACTGAACAAGCTGCTCGCAAACGCATCCGCTTCAATTGCGGCGATCAATTCGCTGACCTGCACGCTGCTGACGAACCGGCCACGCCGTGGCATGTCAATCAAAATCGCATTGTTGACATCTCCACCGGCACCATCGTCGACGCGCAACACACGGACATCATCTTCGCCTAAGCCACGATCGCTTTCGATAAACTGAATCGACGCACCGTTGCCCACCGAGCCGACTTGAACGGCATCCACTCGAAGCTGCAAACTCGGTCCAATTTTCAAATCCGTCGTCGATGTCGCGCGAACTTCTTGGAACAACGTCAACGTGGTATCCAGCGCACTGGAGTCGGCCAATCGTTCGGCGAACGTTTCGACACTCAGGTTTCCGACCCGGTCGGCATCATCCAAGTCGATGACAAAGCGATACAAGTCGACGTCAACACTATCCGGACGATGCACATATTGCCCGTGCAACACATCAACGTTCGATGGGAAAACAGGTTCCCAGCCGGGAAGCTGGAAATCGTCGAGGTTGTCCGGTAGATAGACCAACGAACCTTCCGTCGTCGGGACTTGTGCAGGCAACGAAATCGGGTCAATCAAATCATTCAGGAACCCGCGGAATTCAGGATGATCATCCTCAAATCGTTGGAAATCCGGTGAAGCTGGATTCGTGGTCGGAGCGACAATCGCTGGCCCCAGCGTGCCATCGCTTGGACGACGCAGCAGCGCCTCTTCGTTGAACGCGCTGAGTGACATCAGCACCTGTGGGGCTTGATCGGGAGCAGCCAACAAGCCCAGTAGCAGGCCCACACCAGCCGCAGCCTTTCGTGTGAAATCTTCGCCGTAATTAAGACCGAAATTTGCTTGATTACTGAACACGATCGAGGCGTTCGCCGCCCCGGCAGTGGTGTTATCATTGATCGCGGCATCGACGCGAACGGACGCTTGCAATTGCGGAACGGCGGTGAAGCGTTGCGCCGCAGGCAGGGCTGGGTTGGTCAGCACGTTGCTGGTTTCACCCAGCGCAAATGTAATCCCTTGGTCCGCCGTCTCTGTGAACTGGACACCGATGCGTTGGCTCCACAGTTCGAGTACTTCGCGGATGCGCAGCTTCTGGACCGGCGTGATTTGATTCAGTGAGGAGACCGTGCCGTTTTGAAAATAAACACCACGAAAGTTATACGGGATCTCGGAGATACCAGACTGCAAGTCAGCACCGAAGGCTTCGTTGATATGGTTGATCAGCAACCGATGGCCTGGATCTCCATCGCCACCAGGCAGCTCAATCGCCACCGCTTGCGGCGCAATTGATTCGCGGATCACCAAACTCGTCAGCGCGTCGTCTTGACCAAACGTACCAATGTCTAATGACGAACCTAATGTATCGCCCAGGCCCATCAGCGAAATTGGAGCACTGTCTACGAGGCGGCGTGGCAATGGGAAGGTAGCCGCGGCACTGTTGACCGAAACCGAAATCAAATTCCGGATCACGGGATCACCCGCGATCGCACTGGTGAGGTCGCTGACAAGGGGAATGCTGCCACCGTAGTTGAACACGATCACGCCACTGGTGTCTCGCGATACCGTCAAGCCAGCCGTGCCTGTATCAACAAACCGGATCTGTTGACCCGAGGCGTTTTCACCGACTTGGCGAGAGACAAATTGGAACGAGGCGCCAGCTACCCCGAGCGATACAGTCGCCGTCGGAGCTGCAGCGAATGCCGTCGGTGGAACAATTAACTCAACCTTAGAATCGACCGCCGTGCCCACTCGCAATCGGAACGTACCGCCTCCGACGGGGACGCCTGGCAGGTTGTTGATGTCAGTATCAAAGATCAACCGAGCGGTGTGGGTTGTTTCGCTGTAAATGACTTCCTTGGGCAGATAGAACTCGTCATCGGTCGTGCGAACCGTGTCCTTGGTCAACAACAATTGATAGAACCGAGGATTCTCGGCCGAGCGGGCTGTCGGCATGCCGTTGGCGTCATCTTCTACAAACAACGGATCTTCATTGAAGTAAACGACGATTTCATCGCGGTTCTGCGTCAGCGTACCGTCGGCATTGCGAATCACCGGTTGCGGCACGACGGCTTCGATAAGAGCGCCCAGGTCGAGCCGGAAATTGACGGTTTCAACCCGTTCACCAGCGACGGAGGGTTGAATCAATTCACCCTGGATATTTCGTAAACCCACGATCCGCTGCGGCGACGCATTGGGATCGTCATATCCGAAAATGTTGATACGGTAGTTGTCATCGGGCAACGAATCAGCAAACCGTACGATCACTTCGTTTTCATTCGGGTCGCCGAGTGTCACGAGCCCAGGGGTCACACGCACATCGTCGGCGGTGCCAAACTGGCCGTCACGACCGCTGCGAGTGAGCTG
Source organism: Rhodopirellula sp. (assembly GCA_041740155.1). Classification (GTDB taxonomy): domain Bacteria; phylum Planctomycetota; class Planctomycetia; order Pirellulales; family Pirellulaceae; genus Rhodopirellula. The sequence continues at coordinate 27,845 of JBGSMN010000106.1, read as the reverse complement.
GATGGCGCTCAGCGTGTTCGCATCCAGACGCTGATCCTCGTCAAAGCGGAACGTCAACACGCGAGGTGCAATCTGACGCACGTCGCCGTTATCAATCAGCTCGCCCTCGTTGGGCTGAATACCAATCAATTGCGGCCCCGCGAGCAATTGCCGGGCTTCGAGCGTTTCCAGCAAATGCTGACGCCGAGCCTTGCGCGTTACGCGGGTGCGTTTGCTATCGCGACGGCGCGAGCGAACTGGCCGCTCCGACGAATCCGCAGGGGTGGATGAAACAGGAAAAAACGACGAGTTTCGCTGACGCGAGGTCATAGACCGAACCTTCTAGGCAGAGCGGATGGTGACGGGAAACCACAAGCAACCACGCTTGCGGAAATCAAAGCACCATTGCACTTGGTGTGAAGTCATGGATGACAAGGTTGCATAGTCGCCCCAAAGTGCATGCCGAATGTGAACCAAAAGAACACGTCCACGCACACCATGCCGGGGCGCACAAACCGCCGAGTATAGTTGGCCGAAGCACGGTCGCAAATTTTTGCAGCGGCACTACTTAGCTCAACGATCAGCTCGGCGAGCGGATGCGCCAGTCATAACGAAGATGACGGCTGAGCGGGCTGGCACCTGCCACCCCATCTATTAGGTGGCACGACAATAGCCGGACGCCAAACTCAGCACGATCAATCCGGATAACCGGCACGATTCCGCGTCACATTGGACGCTTGATTGCCGTAATAGTTCCCGACTTTGGACTTCGCTAACCGGTCCACGCGCCCGTAGCGGAAGTCGTCAAGACTTTCGTCAGCAGCCGAAACTCTTGACGAGTTCCGCTACCTACGTGGAGGGTTCCGCAGTCTCAGGCGGTCTTTCCGGTGGCAGCCACCCCGAGCACGGGAGGCACTAAAAAGAAGCCGTCTTTTGATGCGGGGGCCGCTTGAGTCGCCGTTTCAGGCGACAAACTTTCTGCTGGCACATCATCTCGGAAGCGATTTTGCACGTCCAACGCGCTAGTCATCGGCTCGACACCCTCGGTATCGAGCTGCGAGAGTTTTTCAACAAACGTCAATATCTCACCCACTTGTCGCCCGAAACTGTCGTGCTCAGCCTCGCTGAGATTCAGTTTGGCCAACCGAGCAAGCTTGTCGATATCGACGTTGTGAGACACTATTTCTTCGCACCGCTAACATCGAACGGTTTGGTTTTCACCGTTTTGCGCACCTTACCGCTGCGGATGCACTGCACGCACACTCGCACCGTCGTGTTCTCACCATTGGGCATCGTGACATGCACCCGTTGCAAGTTGGGGACAAATTTACGGCGGGTAATTCCAGTGACTTTCGTACCGACACCGCCCAGGTATTTAGCCTTACCGCGAGTCTCGATCCGATTACCTACTTGAACTTTTTTGCCGCACGTATCGCATTGTCGTGCCATCGAATTCTCCGCCGCCGCTAATTGAAATGAGTGTTGAATTGTGAAAAACCATCGGGATCAAATCGTGTTCAAAACCCCTGCGGTCGTTTGCTTTTTTCGCAAGCCCAGCAGAATAGCGACTTTCTTCTCAAAGCGAAAGCAGGATTAGAGCAGTTGTCGATGTTTCTCGCCTCGAATCTATATTCTAGGTTCTAGCGAACTTGACGGTTGGTCATTAGGTCATCCTGTCAATCCGGGAAATTCGCTGCATCCTGTCGGTTGTCGCCGCAAGCATACTAGGTGCGCTCACTCAAAGGGGCTAAACTGGGGTGTTGCGGAACCATTCGTCGATTACTGCGGATGGACCTCACCCATCTATCTTCTTGTAGAATTCATTGGAAAGTTTGCATGCCGGCCATTACTAACCAAATGCACGGTGAGATTTTGGTTCTCGGGTTTCTCGATACCAAAATCCTCGATAGCCAGAAAATTGAAGTCGTTGGACGTGAATTGCAGGACGCCGTCGCCGAGGCCATCCACAAGCGGTTGCTGCTGAACTTTCGCGACGTGTCTTTCATGTCCTCGGCCATGATCACAAAATTGGTAATGCTCAACAAACGCTGCAAAGCCCAGGGGGTGGCGCTCAAGTTCTGCGAAGTCTCGCCAAATGTGATGGAAGTCTTCAAAATCACGAAACTCAATAAGCTGTTCGACATTCAAGACAGCGAAGAGAAAGCGCTCGCGAGTTTTGACAAAAAGGGTTGGTTTAGCTGAACCGACACGAGCTCCGAACCGCAGAAATTCAAGCCATCGTCGAAGCCGAGCGGGCTGCGGTCGCTGCGGAAATTCATGATGGGTTGCTGCCCTATCTCTACGTCGCCGCCGCGAAATTGGCGGTGATCGAGCGTTCCGAATCCGTCGTTGGCTCCCCTTTGGCTCCACGTATTGCCGAGGCTGGACAATGGATTGATCAGTCGCGTGAAGTCGCGCGGCGACTGATGAATGCGATCACCTATCCACCGCTCGCCCGAGAAAACCCGCTGCTCGCTGCCAAAATTTTTCTCGATGAGATTCTCGATCTCGACGGATCCACCGAATTACCAACGATTGATTGGGATTTTGGCGAACTCGCATCCACTGATCATTCATCAGCCGACGTTCAGGGACAGAGCATCCCTGAGAGTGAGCTTGACGTGCCCCCTGGCAGGCTAGCCGAGCCGACCGCCATTGCCCTCTATCGCTTGACGACGGAACTCGTTCGCAACGCAGTCCGACATGCAAACGCTTCAAAAATTAACATTTATCAGCACCTGACGGAGAAAGCCATCTGCATTACCATCACAGACAACGGCTGCGGTTTCGATCCCGCAGCGGTCGCTAGCGAGCACAATCATGGGCTCAGTCTCGCCTACTCGCGAGCCGTTATCGGAAACGTCGATCTCCAAATTCAATCCAGTGCGCAGCCAGACTCGACGATCCACCACGGCACCATCGCAACCCTCACGGCCCCGCTTCAAAGACCGCTGACATGAGCCAGATTGCCGCCCCTCGCACCGCTACTGCTAACCTTGATGCGCGGCATGTCGATGAACCGATTGCCAATGCTTGGAAACAACTTCAGCACGTCGCCTCACAATTGCGATCAGTCATTCGCGGCAAAGATGACGTCGTGGAGTTGGTGCTCACTGCGCTATTGGCTGAAGGCTCGATCTTGCTCGAAGACGTGCCTGGAGTAGGCAAGACGACGCTCGCCAAATCTGTCGCCCGTCTAATCGACCTTGAATACCAACGTATCCAGTGCACACCCGATCTATTGCCTGGCGACATCCTCGGCGGGTCGATCTATCGGCCTGCTGTGGGCGAATTTGAGTTTCGCCCTGGGCCGGTGTTTTGCAATTTGCTGGTGGCTGACGAGATCAACCGCGCCTCACCTCGAACGCAAAGTGCGCTGCTCGAAGCGATGGCTGAAACACAGGTCACGATCGAAGGCCAACGCCATGATCTGAAGCATCCGTTCATTGTCATCGCGACGCAAAACCCCGCCGGTTTTGAGGGCACGTTTCCGCTTCCCGAATCCCAGCTCGACCGGTTCCTATTTCGATTGAAAATGGATTACCCAGATCCCGCCAGCGAAGTGGATTTGCTCGTCCAGCAAGCAGAATTTGAACCATTCGCCAGACTCACACCGGTCATGCACGTCGACGCCTTGGAACTGCTGCAACGTTGGGTGCGAAGCATCCGAGTGGATCGCAAGATCGCTGCGTACATTGTCGGCCTGGCCACAGCTACTCGTCGTGACGGGCGATTGCGAGTGGGTTGTAGCCCGCGGGGTTGTAAGATGCTGCTGCGTGCCGCCCAAGCTCGGGCGGGGTTGGTCGGACGCGACTTTGTACTCCCAGACGACGTCCAGCACCTCGCCGTGGCCACACTCGGCCACCGTGTCAGCTCCCGACATGCCTCGATCGCTCTCGACGAAAACCAACAAATCATCGAATCCATTGTCAGTCAAACTGAAATCCCACTTTGATTTCTCTTTTGTTTAACAGTCAGCCAAAGGCGTACTCTTACGTCGGAAAGTACACCTGCGGCTAACTGTTAAACGACAAAATCAGCAGACCGCTTGCGGCTTGCCAGAACTTCAGACCAGGTAGTTTGTTTTTGGATGAAGCCTTAGAGTTTGACGCAGACCGATTTGGTTTGCAGGTAATTGTCGAGGGCGGCGTGACCCATTTCTCGACCCCAACCAGATTGTTTGTAGCCGCCGAAAGGGAGTGCGGCGTCGAAAATGCTGTAGCAATTGATCCAAACCGTGCCAGCTTTCACCGCCCGGGCGAGACGGTGAGCTTTGGAAATGTCACGCGTCCAGATTCCAGCAGCGAGTCCGTAGGTGGAGTTGTTGGCGGCGCGGGCGATGTCGTGTTCGTTTTCAAAAGGCATGGCTGCGACCACGGGACCAAAGATCTCTTCGCGGACAACGGACATCTCAGCCGTGGCGTCGCGGAGCACGGTGGGTTGGACGAAGTAGCCTGGCCCGTCAATCGCCGCTCCGCCTGCGGAGGTTTGGGCACCTTCGGCTTTGGCGCTGCGGAGGTAACCGGTGACGCGGTCGTGTTGTTCACGTGAAATGAGTGGCCCCATTTGCGTTGCGGGGTCGAAGCCGCTGCCGACTTTCATGTTCGAGGCGATCTCGCTGACGCCCGCGACGACTTCATCATAAATTCCTCGCTGTACAAACAACCGCGAACCTGCACTACAAACTTGGCCTTGGTTGAAGAAGATCGCGTCAGCGGCCCCGTGGATCGCCGTTTCCAGATCCGCATCGTCATAGATCACGTTGGGGCTTTTGCCGCCCAGTTCGAGGGTGACCTTTTTGAGATTGCCAGCGGCGGAGGCGATGATCAGCTTGCCAACTTCGGTCGAACCCGTGAACGCGACTTTATCAACATCATCGTGCGCGGCCAGCGCGGCGCCAGCGGTCTCTCCAAACCCAGTGACGATGTTGACGACGCCGTCTGGGATACCAGCTTCGCAGATCAGCTCGCCCAGCCGAATCGCTGAGAGCGGGGTTTGCTCAGCGGGTTTGAGCACGATTGTGCAACCGGTCGCCAGGGCGGGGCCGAGTTTCCAGGCGGCCATCAGCAACGGGAAGTTCCAGGGGATGATTTGTCCAACAACACCGACGGGTTCTTTCAGCGTGTAGGCGTGAAACTCGCTACCCGGTGCGTAGGGCACATTGAGCGAGATCGTGTTGCCTTCGATTTTGGTCGCCCATCCCGCCATGTAACGAAACATGTCGGCGGCGAGAGCCACATCGGCGGCTTTGGCAATCGTGACCGGTTTTCCGTTGTCGAGTGTTTCTAACTGGGCGAGTTCGTCGGCGTGCTGTTCAATCAGATCGCCAATTTTCCAAATCAGTCGGCCACGCTCCGAGGCGGTGAGTTTGGACCAGGGGCCGTCATCGAATGCGGCGCGGGCCGCAGCCACGGCGGAGGCGATATCTTCATGATCACCTTCGGCAACACGAGCGATCACTTGGTCGGTGGCCGGGTCGAAAACATCAAATTGCTTGCCACTGCGGGCGTCGACCCATCGCCCATTGATGAGCAACTGTTTGGGAGCGGCGAGAAAAGAATGCAGGGCTGCGGGAACAGACGTGGGGAGAGTGGCCAGCATGGACGAGTTCCTCAGGTTGGAAGCGTTGTGATCAGTGGGGAGAGCGTAATTTAACAGATTGCCGACTGGGCTTGCACGCGCACCCTCGGTTTTGTTATCCGAAAATGCTGGCGTCACCTGCCTGTTTCCCCGACATGGACTGCCAACGGATGAACGATCACACCTTCTCTGCTCACTCCACTCCCACGGTCGTCGTGGCCGATGGTAAACCGCTATCGCTGCTAGCCACCGCTGGTGTTTTGCATCATGCGGGCATGCGGTGCCTATGTGCGCGCACCGCAGATGCCGTGATGCGAGCATGCGGGCTGCCCTTGCCACCGGGTGACGAAACGTTGCTCGCCGAGGTTCACGACTTAGTAAACCAAGTGGCTAATGCGGTTCACACCGACCGTTCTGTGGAGCCTCTGCGCGTCGATGAACCCAACACGGGGGCTTCGGCCATGAATCGCTCTACGCGGTTAGGCAGCGTCGATTTGATTGTGTGGGATGTGGGTGATGAAGTGACCGAAGTGTTAATCACACTGGCACAAATTCGCGAGCGGTTGCCGGAGTTGCCCGCGATCCTGTTGGCTGAATCTAAATGGGCGGGCCTCGAAAAAAAGACGGAAAAAATCGACGCCGCAACGCGTTGCCTGTTCAAGCCGATCGACCCTTCTGCATTGGTCGCCGTCAGCGAACCGCTACTCTGGATGCCTGCCCTACAATCTGCACATCGCCAACGCGGTTCACGCCCGAGTCACCCTGGTTGGGTCAGTCTCTGAGCGCACGCAACTCAGTTAACAATCGGTTGGATCACGATCGGCGTGAACGTCGCATCGGTATCCACGACACGTAATCCCACGCGGCCATCGACGAATGTGGAATCTCGGAAAGTGAATGAGGTTCGTTTTTCGTGCGAAACCGTTATTTCATCACCGATGATTTGGGCGAAAACCAGGTAGCTTTCGGAGAAAAGGTAGCGCAATTTGATCGCGGTCGCCTGCCTTACGTTTCATAGACGCGGAACTAAGCACCTATCAATAGATTTCCCAAAAGAATCAGCCGTTTTGGCGATAGCGGGCTGTTGATTTAATAACCCGACGCGTGAGCGAGGGAACTCGCATTGCCCTCGCTCACGCGTCGGGTTGTGATGTTGCCGCCACGTCGTAATAACACACTAAATCAACAGCTTGATAGCCACGGTTTTCGAGCGAACTAAAATCTTAAGGACTAGTGCTTACAGCGATACCGACTTAGTGACCGTTTGCAAATAAGTTACGCATCCAGCCAGTGCGTGTTAGCGTCGAGTTCTTAACAGCACAAAACGTTCAGAAACAGGTTGCTGCGTTTGCATAGGTGTCCCTTGACTGACTATTCTGATCACTTTCCCGCGATAAATCGGTGCGAACAGGTTTTCTGGTCGGCCGGTTATGGCGTCGGAGAGCTAATCAACTTCGATTATTCAGTTTCGGAAGTGGTCAGGTGTTGCATGACGGCGAGTCGCCCAGGGGAAAGTATGTCCGAGATCGAACCCGCATTAGAAGAGCACCAGGAATGGTTCTGTCAAATGCCTTGGGCAAGTTCTTCAGGGCAGTCAACCAAGACTCCGCTCGACACCATCCGATCATGGATCGATGAATACGGTAGCGAATTCCAAGCGACTTCAGCACCACTTTCAGCATCGATACCACTGGGGCTCTGTTGCCACCGAATTCTGAATCTGTTGAGCGGTCCGTGCCGAGCTTTTCTTCAGGGCGTCGTGTCTCGATCCGTCACCTACCAGCGAATTTCGGAAATCTTGCAACAGGCATCCGAGACATCGTCAGATGATAGTAGTTTGGACGAGGTTCGAAATGCGTTTCGACAGTTTGGCCGCAACGATGGTGTGCGCCACTGTGTACTGGCGAGTGCCGTCGAAGCGGGGCATGAACGAGCGATTGAAGTGTTCGGAGTTGAATTCGATGGGGTTCGTCGCCAACTGGCGTCGTCGTTCTCGGATCGACTGGGGGAAGATGGCGTTAATGAAATCTGGCACGATGTGTTCACCGATCTTGTGTTTGGAGAAGCAGCCACATCATGACAACGAAACCGAATTCCCGCAGCGCACAACCACCCGTCATCTCACAGTACACCGGTAAGGGCCTGTTGTATGCGTTTGTGTATCGCATCGCTCAACGACGAGTTTTGTCGGAACTGAAGCGACGCCAGCGCAGCGGTGTATCCATTGACAGTGGCGAAATCGGCCTTGCCGCTCCAGAAAACGACGCATTGGGACTGGATGATTTGCGCGAGTCACTGGCAACGATGCTGCAGGGTCTCAGTGATCGTGAGCGAATCGTGTTGAGAATGACCTGTGAAGGCTATTCGAATTCGCAGATCGCTGCGGTGATCACAACGCCGGGAAAGCCACCGATTCATGTTGGACGAATCTCTCACATTCGCAATGACATTGTTCGGCGACTGCGAGACACTTTGGGGAATCTAGCTGAATCAGTCCCTCGAGTTTCAACGCTGATCAGCGACCTGTTGGCTAGTAATCCCAGCGCGAGCGAGGCTTCACAGTGAACAGCGCTGAAGAATTTCGCCGCTTGCTAGGTTCCGAAAAACTCGTCGCTCTGCTGCGCGAAGTTGATCGCGAGTTGGCTCAACCCGATGCCCCTCACATCGCCGACGATCCCGATTTGTTACAGCGCTGGGAAATGGGACTGCTGACGGTGGAAGAACACGACGCTGTGCTACAGCATCTGGCTGACTGTCATGAATGTTCGCAGTTTCTCGGAGACATGACACAAGCGGGAGTGATGCATCTCAATGGAATCATCGACGCCGGATCACTTTCAGAAACGCAGAACGATCCCGAAGCTATCGTATCGCTGGCGCGACCAGCAAGCGATACTGCACATGCTCCGCGTTCAACTCGCTGGTATGCCGTCGCAGCAGCCGCTTGTGCTCTGGCCATCGTCGGGCTGTTCGTTTCACAGAGTCGACTGAAGTCGATGGATGTACGATTGGCGGACGCGAAATTCGGACAGTTAACGCACTACCTGAGCCAACAGGATTTTGCTGCGGTTGTCGTTCCAGGGCTCGCGAAATCTGGCGACCACAGTGCGATTGAGCCCGACGCGAAACGTGATCAGGAAATTCGAAGGCTGACAACCTTGACACAGCAGACGCCAGAAAACTCAGCGTACCGGCTGAATCTCGGCCAGTTGCTGCTGGAAGCGGGTCGCTATGATGAAGCGGAGACTCAGTTCCAGACTGAGGCTCAACGTCATCCCGAGAACATGATCGCTCGCCTGGGGCTTGGTTTGGTTCAATTTCGACGCGGTCAGACAGAAGCTGCTGAACGAACCTTCGCGGAGATTTCCGGCAGTGGCCCGGTCTCGGTCAGCGCTCGTGTTAATCAGGTGCTGTGCCTGCTAGCTCTGCAACGTAAACCCGAAGCTCGTGAAGTCTGGAAGTCGGTGCCTGTGCAACAGCGTGACGATCGGATCAGTCGTGTCCTGGCCGTCGAGGACATCGGGACGGATTGAGATACTGGACAACCGCCGACAGAGTTACTGCTTGTATAATCGATGCCTGCTGGACTCAATCGTCTCACCGGATCGTCGCGTTGGATTGCTAAACTGAAAATTTTGAGCGCAACTTGTCGCTCAGGACCGCCCTTGTGAACAGACGCGGTGCAGCTATTGTTCTGACTCGCGTTCAGAATGTGTCGACGCCGATCGTGGATTCGAGTGGCGTTGCTGCCGCCGCGGAGTCGAAGAGTTAGAGCTTTTCAGAACTTGCAATGAGATAACGGAAACTTGAACATGGCAACCAAACGGTACTTTCCTCTTGCTAACGCGTTGGCTCGGGCTCAGGTCGTTGTTCTCTGTGCCTTAATGCTGATAGTCGTTGTCACTGGACAGCAACTTTATGCTCAAGGCGGCGAAAAAGCGCTCACCGTTGAACGAATTTCTGCACCGCTGAATGCGCAGGCTCCGTTACTGGAAATTTCGCTGGATCACCCCAGCTTGGTCTATGAACTCGACGAAACAGCCACGATCACCGTGAAAACTGAAGTGAACGGTTTTCTGTACGTGATCTATGTCCACACCGACGGTGAACCCACGTTACTGTTTCCTAATCAACATGAACTGGCGAATGCGGTGACAAAGGGAGGAAGCTATCGAATTCCGAGTGAGAACGCGAGCTTTCAGCTTCGAGTGACCGCTCCGACAGGTCAGGGGTTCATTAAAGCATTCATACTCGATCGCCCGTCCACGGCACTGCAGATCAATGGCGACGACGCAGGAAATCTGTTGCTCGAGCTGGATCTTCAACGACTCAACGCACTCCAGTTGGAACTCAGCAAGGGAGCAGGAGTCCGTCAAGGCAACATCGAAGCCCTTGCCAGTTCGGATGCGCCAAAAGTACTGACGGACCACCAGGTGAGAATGACGACTGTCCCTACTGGGCGATTCGGCAAAGGCGAAGACCGCGCCATTCGTGCCAAGCAGCGTTATGTCGTCGCTTTTGGCGTCGGCGTTCAGGAAGCAGGTTCAGGCTTTCGCTCCATTCCGGCATGTACCAATGATGCTAGAGAATTTGTGCAACTCATGAAGAGTCGTTACGGTGCCGACGCAACACTATTGCTGGATCAAGAGGTAACCGCCTTGTCCGTCAAGAAGACGCTGTCCGACGTGGCCCGCAAGACTCAACCCAAGGATGAAGTGATCGTGTTCTGGTCGGGACATGGCGACCAGGTCGTTGATGTCAGCGAAGATGAAGCGGACGGGCTAGACGAACTGCTCGTTCCTTGGAATGGAAACAAGGGCGATGTCGCTGGGACCATGATTCTGGACGATATGCTGGGCCGCTGGATTCAGGAATTCGCGGGGTGTGAAGTACTTGTGATTCTGGATGCATGCCACAGCGGTGGGCAAGCTCGCAATGAAAAGAGTATTTCCTGGGCAGGCGACTTCAATCGTTTTACAAAGGATATTACGGAAGACCAAGCCGCGGTCATTTGCTCGTCATCCCGCAGTGAACTGTCGTTTCCGCGCCAGGAGATGGACCTGTCGGTGATGACGCATTTTCTAATTGAAATCCTTGCCGCACAAGACCGACGCACCGTTACCGTCCCAGACATCATGGGATATCTGGTAGAAAAGGTGCCGCAATATATGAAAGAACGAATTGGACTGGATCAGACCCCAGTGCTGGTTGGAAACAACAAGCCACGAATAGTATTTCAAAAGTAACTTCAATGGCCGTTATGCTTTGGGTTACGTCCCAAGGTTCACCTCTCAATACCTTCATCAGAAACCGCAGTCTCAATTGCCCAGCGGTGGGAAATTTTATCGATGTTTTCAGTTGTCAAATCAAAGCATCAAACGGTGAAATCAGTGAATCTGATCTCGACGCGAAGCACGCATTTGATGATCGCCGTCATTGCTTGGTCTTTAACAGTCAATATCGCAATGGCCGACGAGGTGGTTGCCGAAAAACAATGGGCGGTCATCGTTTGTGTGCGGCAACATCGGGAACCCGCGCTGAATAACATCCGCTTTACTCAGAACGATGCGCTTGAACTACGGCGAATACTGACGGAACGTGCGGGCGTTCCAGGGCGGCAGATCATTGAGCTGATTGATGAGTCTCCGCCTCAGCGCCGTCCGACACTTGACAACTTACGAAGTCAATTGAATGCGGCTTTGTCATCCCCCGAGATCGGATCCAACGACCGAATCCTGGTTTATTTCAGCGGCCACGGGACTTTGATTGAAGGCCAAACGTATCTCGTGCCTTCCGACGCTCGCGTGCAGAATCGCAAGGAATCGTGCTATCCCGTCAGTGAACTGCATGACCTGTTAAAGACCTGCCCCTGCCGTCAAAAGATGCTGGTGCTGGATTGTTGTCATGCGGGAGGCGAGCTTTCAGCGGCGCTACAGATTCCCGATGGAAATCAATTGATCGATGCCGCCAATGTGGATGATATTCCCGGCTGCGTCGTCATGGCCAGCAGTTCGCGCCGGGAACAAAGCCTGGAATGGCCCGCACGCCAGCAAGGTCTGTTCAGTTACTGGTTCTGCAAGGGACTTGAAGGTGGAGCAGACGAGAACGGTAATGATGAACTGACGTTTGACGAGTTGTACAAGTACACCGAACAGCACGTTTCACGAACAGCCCGTCAAGTTTTTAAGCGCCGGCAAACCGCCGTGCGCCATGTGAATTTTGATATCGCAGGCGATCCGGTTGTTGTGAAGCTGCTGCATGAACACCCGGAAACGGTCTGCCGCCGTCTGGCTGCTCATCTGGATCTGGACGCTCGTGAACACGGATTGAAGCGAATCGGCTTTCTGGAATTTCGGACCCCCGTCGACAACCGTGACGAACTTGCCCGAGCGAATCTGCCGCGTCTGGCTGCCGAACGCATTCGTATTGCCATGAACGCGCTGCGAAGTGATTCGTACGATATTGTCACCGACGACCAGTTGATGCTCACAAAGAACACCAAAGCATTGACAGTGGAATCCATCGGGCAACCGCAGTCGCTGCAGGCACTCCGAGAGTCGGTCAATGATCTCGATGCAGTCGTCTGGGGGCGGCTCGATCGACGCAGTGATCGAATCACTTTGCAGTGTGAGTTACTGCGAGTGTCTGACTCGGAACGCCTGGCGACACCAACAGGTTCGTTTCCGCTCAGCGAAGATCTGTTTGGCGATTGGGGTGTTAGTTTTGATAACCGCGGCGCGCCAGCCGCCGATTCAAACTATGCGCAGTCTCTGATTCAGTACATCGATCAGGAGGCGCATACGCCGCCAATGCAGAAGAACGACTTCCCGTTTGTGTTGGAAGTCTGGAGCCTCAAGCCTCGTGCGGGCGAGTCTGCCAAGTTGATCACGGACGAATTGGTTCAGCTATCTCAATCTCGCGTCAAGTTCGATGCTGGGACCGAATTTATGGTGACCGGTGTGACAGCCGATTCCGTCAGTGGCATGTTCGAGCACAATGGACAGCGGCAACTCGGAACGGTCGGTATCCGCAACATCATCGCTGTTTCAAAGAAGAAGGAATTCCTGCTGACACCCGGCACGGTTGAGCGTGACAAGGAGATGCTGGTGCCAGCGGAAATAAACGAGCTGTTCGAGATCCGTGTTCAGAATCACTTGGGCACGGATGTCGCGATGACGTTGTTAGTCGACGGCATCAACACCCGAGGCATGCAACGCGAATGGCTGGGGCAGGCAAAATCATGGGTCATTCCGCCGACTGGGAAGGATTCGTACCGAATTGTGGAAGGCTGGTATCCAGAATCGAAGGTTGAATCTTTGGGCAATTCGCTCATGGGGACCACCGTCCAACGATTTCGCTTCGGCCAGCCATCCAACTCAGTCGCCAGTCGCCTTGGATTCGGCGATTCGCTGGGCGTGATCACCGCAGCCTTCTATGCGTCAAGCGGCCGGGCCATCGGTGTGGAAGCGGGTCCCGAAGAATACCGTCGACTGGAGATGAAAACCTTTCGACCAGGAAAACTATTGGGTGTGGTGAATGTTCGGTATATGGATGCAAGTGAACTGGAGAATGAGTGATATGACGGGATTAATGTGGAGTTTAAAAAAGGCGATTCAGACAGAGCCCAGTTTGTGGAAATGTCTCGTAGCGAGCTTGGCAATCTGCTGTGTCGTTAGCATTTGTTGCCGTGATCTAAGTGCTCAGGAATCTCCCATTGCTCCGCTCCAAGCGGATGCCAATGTTAGCCCACCGAAATCGTCAACGCCTGACGTTCGAGCGCTATTGCGCTCCGGGCATACTGTCACAGGTAGTAGTACCAAAAGATTGTTTGTGACTCCCGATGCAAAGTTTGCGGCAGCCTGGGTATCTGACAATCAGTGGTTTTCACTGCATTTGTGGGACTTGACTACCAGGCGAAAGGTCGCTGAGATCAGTTCGACTGACTTACCTGCCTTAGAACGTAAATCAAACGAATTCCATCGGTTTGCGGTAACGTCAAACGGACGATTTTTATTGTGTCGAGCGGACGAGGAGACCTATCTGTTCGATGTCTATTCACATCGCTTCATCGCTCGCTATCCAGGAATATTCGACTCCGAAGCGTCGACTCGCACCTGTACCGTGACACCGTTTTCTCGCGACGGCAGCCAGTTTTGGTTAGCTGACGAACGGAATCTTTATCTACACAGTACCGAGGGGCGTGCGTCAAAAACCATTTCTCTAGCGAGTTACCCTCAAAGGTCAAATGTGTGGAATGCAGAGTTTTCGATTGACGGCCGACACCTGCTTGCAGAAGGAAACGATGCTGTGTGGCTAATCAATGTCGAGACCGGTGCGATACTAAGCTCGTTCCCGCAAGCATCACTTCCCTATCAATCTCGTGCGTTCGCAGCAGATGGTAGTCGATTTGTTCTGATCGAGAATGCTGGACATGACAGATCAGAACACCCTCGACATGGAGCAACCGTTTTCTCGACTAGTGGCCAGCAACTCGTGCATGTGGGCGTCAATGAAGAGGTGAATTCATCGAGCAGCCCTGTGCTCGCGATACTTTCGGATCGCGGCAGTCGGCTCTTCGTCGCTATCCGCGATCGCAAAGCTGAGGGGCAAATCTTCGACGTTGATACCGGCAGGGTCGTCGCGCAGACCGCTGCAGGGAGTCTCTGCGGTGACTTTGAAGACGATGATCGATTCGTTTTAGCTCGATCGGGAGAACGGATGGTCAAAGTTAAGGGGGAGTTTCCAAATAGCCAAGGCGAGTATGACAGTCGAGTTCACTGTTACAACATTGAAACGTGGGATACCAAGAACGGACGCCTGGTCGAAAGTGAGCAAATTGATGAATCCGGTCGACGGTATGCGAATCGTTGGGAGAAGCTGGTGGTGCGCAACGTAGGGGACCAGCGAAATTTTATAGCCGTGACGGATGGGACAGGCTGCTATTTTTCTTCTTTTGAAATCGCTGATTCCAATACGACATTATCTTTTTTCGTTGGTGCCGAAGAGGTGATCCATGCCTCAATTGACCACCAGGATCTGCTTCTTGTCGGGCAGTACGGAACTTACAATCAGGACGTGGGAGAAGCGTTCAAGTCGCAAGCGACCGTCTTGAATCTGCAAAGTGGTGTCCCGATTTATCAACATTCACCAGCCGATTTTAATTGGTTGTCAACCAAAGGTCTTTCGCTTTCTCACGATGGAACACAGCTCTTCGTCCCGCGACCAGTTGAGTCACAATACAACGAATACGGACACACCGTTGAAATCAAACAACGTCGCGCCACGCTCGTGGACCTGCAAACGAAGCAGTCTGTCCATTGCAATATTGATGATGAGCAGATCATAGCAGCACGCTATCTGGTTGAAGAAAAGCAATGGCTCGTTATCGCGATAGACCCTCCTAGCAACACGCATAAGCCTGTTAGTTTCTCAGCGATGCGATTGGATTTGAATGGAGACCCAAAATCAAGAACACAGGTGAAATCAGAAGCCGGTCCAATCCAACAATTAGCCGTGTCAGCATCAGGCGAGTATGTAGTTGCTACAAACGATTATCATCCAAATGCGGCTGGAACGGATGATCTGACTGTACAGGTCTGGGAATTGGATAAGTGGACGAAACCTCTGAAGAAATTTCGATTGTCAGAATACGGGGGCGTCGGTCGACCACATATTCCGGTTTTTTGTGCTGACGAGACTTTTTGGCTGACGGGAAATCAAAGTTACTCTCGTATCGACTTGCCCAGTGGTACTGAGTCATATTCGAGAGGAGGAATTCCCAAGAGCGATTGGCTCGAGATAGACTCGAAAAGTAACGTGGCTCTGTTTGTTCCAGGCTGGGGCAGTGGGACTCCGCGTGGCGTTGGTATTTGGGAACTTGCGACAAAAAGCGTTAGGAAGTTTATCGCCCATGAGCCTGCCCAACGAGCCTGGCTATCACGTGACGGGAAAGTAGTCCTCGTTGCCTGTTCGGACGGTTGGCTGGAATTTCGCGATGCGATTTCTCTTGAGCTTCGGGGGCGGCTCTTCATCGCCAGCGGGCGAGAGGACTTTTGGTTGGTAGTGACTCCCGAAGGTTTGTTCGATGGTAGTTACGCCGCGCGACAAGATATTTCATTTCGAGTCGGAGAAGGACTCAATGTTGTCCCGGTTGATCGTTTTTTTCAGGACTTTTACTACCCGGGTCTTCTAGCCGCGATCTGGCGTGGCGAGCGTCCAAAGCCGAGTGTCCAGCTTGGCGAACAGTTGCCGCCGCTGTTGACGATTGATTCGCCGCAACGTGATGGCGATGTTGAGATCAATCGCGTCACGTTAACCGTCACTGCCAAAGATCAAGGTGGTGGCATCAAAGGCCCGTCGATTCGACACAATGGTGCGACGCTGATCGGTGCTGTCCAGACCACGGAGCGGACGGATGACGGTGTGCAGCGAACCTTCTCGATTGACCTGATTGAGGGAGAGAATGTGATCGAAGCGGTATCGGCCAGTGCGGATGGTAGTTTTGAAAGTGAGCCGGCTCGCGTGATCCTCAGTTACAACAAACCACTACCGAAGTCGCGGTTGCATTTGCTCGTCGTGGGAATTGATGGATACACCGATGAATCGCTGAAGATGAAATATGCAGTGGGTGATGCGAACGCGATCGCGCAGCTATTTGCGGCTCGTGGCGGCAGTCTCTATGAAGACGTGAATGTGATGGCACTGCGAAACGAAGCGGCCACACATCAATCCATCCTGCAAGCGATCAGGGAATTGGCCACTGTTGCCAAACCGCAGGATACCGCTGTCGTCTTTCTGTCGGGACACGGTTCCATGGTCGACCAGAATTTCTATTTTCTGCCACAGGATTTTCGCAGGGCTTCAACAATCCTCGAGGAAGATATTCGTCGCTCCGGATTGGCCGCCACGGATGTAGGTGATTTGCTCGCCCAGGTCCCAGCTCTCAAACGCATGGTCGTGTTCGACACCGGGCAATCTGGCCGGGCATTACCAGTATTAAAGTCGACACGAAATCCTTTCGCTTTCCGGGGAGCGATCGAGCGACTCAGCCGAGCACAGGGCGCATTTACGATCGCGTCAGCAGCCGTTTCCGATGAGGCGACGGAGGTTTCGGAGCTTGGTCATGGAGTCCTATCGTATTCGTTTCTAGCTGGGCTCAAGGCCGTCGACAGCGGGCCACTTGTGGATCAGTGGGTGCAACCGTCAGAAAACGACAAAGTGGCTCAGGCTCTGGATCTGTTTAGCTTCACTTCTTCCCATGCCCGTCGCCTTGGAAAAAGATATTTCGGACAAGAACAAGAAGTTCAATACAGTAGTTCCGGGATGACCTTCCCTGTTTTGCCTGTGGATACCCGACTAAAAACCGCGATCGCCGCTAATCCGCCGTCGATTATCCAATCACCCAAACCACAGTTCAGTCCCGATCCGAGCAACGCGAACACCTCCGAAAGTGCGTTGACCACACTTCATGTCGTCACCATCGGCATCAATGAATACGCACAGTCATCGATGAATCTGCGTTACGCGGCTCCTGACGCAGAAGCCATTGCACAACTTTTGGCTTCTCGGGGTGAGCAACTTTTTGAGCAAGTCAAGATGACCACGCTACTGAATCAAGCGGCAACGCGTGAGGGCATTCTCGACGCGTTGCGAGCGGTGGGCGACGTTGCCAAGCCTACAGATACTCTGGCGATATTCTTTGCTGGACACGGTGCGATGGTCGGGCAGCGATATTATTTTGTGCCACACGAATTCAATAATACCGAGGGTAATATGGCGGACGACGCGTTGCGTTCCCAGGGACTGGCGGCAGATGAAATTGGCGATGAGATCGCGAAGATTTCAGCTTTGAAGCGTTTGGTGGTATTTGACACCTGCGCATCAGGGGGCGCCATTCGCTTGAATAACCAGGGTGCCGATCCATTTGCCTTCCGTGGCGCGATTGACCAACTCGGCAAAGAGGGAGGCACCTTTACACTTGCCGCTGTAAGTTCCGATGCGGAAGCGCAAGAGATTAAAGAGCTAGGCCATGGGATTCTCAGCTACTGTCTGCTAGCTGGTGCTGGTGCCATTGACAAGGGACCGCTGTTGGACCGCTCCCTACAGTCAGCCTCTGGTGACGGCGCAGATGTGCTGGAGTGGTTCAGTTACGCGGCCGGAAATGTGCCCCGAATTTCGCGACAGTATTCCGGCAAAGAGCAACAAGTACAGCTTGGAGGCACAGGGAAAGCGTTCCCTGTACTGCGAGTCATGCCACTTCCAACAGATAAGGCGATGGAAAAATAATCGCAGTGAAATGTGAATGAGAGCTTTTATCCGCCAACAGGCATCACGTCGGTTCGAACAATCGATTAGCGAGGAACTGAGACGATGAATCAGGGAACATGGACCAACAACGCGCGCAGTCACGGCAGCCAATTTGGAACGATGTTTCTACGTGCATCTCGAAAGCTGGTGTTTTTCCATTACACCGATGCGTTAGTAATCGTCGTCCTGTGCATTTCAATCCAACAACCAGCCTTGGCCGTTGCTGGTGAGCCGCCAGAGAAAAAGGCGTTGTCGGTACAGCCGCTCGCGACTAACGACGATGTCGCCAAGCCCTCGCCCGAATCGCAAATAACCGACGCTGCGACATCATCGGCAATCAGCGATCACGATTTTCGGGAGAATGCACGAAAAACACTCGACGCTTTCAAGTACGTCCCGGCCGATAAGAATGATTGGGCAAAAACCATCTCAATGGCGTTCTCCGACGATGGACGCTTCTTGTGTATTGGCGAGAACAATTCCCAACGAAGTCTGACAAGAACGCCCGACAAACGCAAAGAACTCGCTGTATCGCGACTGTGGGATCTGCAAACAGGCTCCGAAGTACGACGCTTTGCTGGACATCCGGACCATTTGTATATTCAATCCGCTTCGTTCTCCGGGGATGCCGGCGTTGTCTCGACGACTGCGTTTACGCCATACAGTCAAAAATGGCTTCTTAGAGGCTCTCCCGATGGCGAAGATGTTCGACTGTGGGACACGCAAACGGGAGAGCAACTCTACCATTGGGAGAACGCTGGCGTGATGTCCGCCGTCTCTCCCGACGGTGGCGTGATAGCCGCCGCAGGGTCTAACCAACTTTCATTGTTTGCGACATCAGGCAAAAGCGAAACCGCAGTCTGGCGCCTGTCGTTAAACTGCTACATAGGCTCGAAACCTATCTTTGCCCGCGAAGGAAGCACTATCCTTGTTTCGGTCGTTGACGGCATAGCCGAAGTGGAAACGGCGTCGGGAAAGGTACAGCGGATGATTGGCCACAAAATTCATAAGAAGGCGGTGGAGCAATTTTCCCTTTGTCCACAGGGCCAACTGCTCGCGACTGTCGCAGGGGACACGGTGATCGTCTGGGATTTTGAGAAGGGCGCGGAAATCCGCAGGCTATTGATAACGCCGGAAAACAGTGATGTCGCGACTCTTTGTTTCTCGCCAAACGATGCGGTGCTGAAAGTGATCACTGATGATGGATACCTGCTGGAATGGGATATCCGTTCCGGTACCCAACGACGCGGTACGTTCGCACCCAACAAGCGGTATCTGAGGACGGCAGCAATCTCGCCAAATGGAAAACTCGCTGCCTTAGCGGCCAGTGACGACGGCACCGTCGATTTGTTGAATTTGGATACGGGAGAATATCTGGTTAGGCTGCACAATCTGCACTCTGATCGCCGCTGGTTTGTGGAGACACCTGACGGTGCCCTCAACGGTCCCGAAGATGTTTTGAGAATCGAGCAGCTTGCACTAAAAAAAATGAAGCTCCGTATTGATCCAATAGCAACCAGGGCGGCTTGCATGAACGCCTTGAAACTCTGCACCGCGACCGGAACAGCCGGGAGCGATCTGCAATCAGGACGGCGGCTTTATGTACTAGCGGTCGGGGTCAGCAAACACAAATATTCAGAATATAACCTTCGATTCGCGGCAGAAGATGCAAATCGATTGACACAGGTTCTGCAGGCAAGCCCTTCGGATGTGTTTGACGACGTGATTGTGCAGACAATTACTAACGATCAGGCCGACAGAGAAAACATTAAGCAAGGACTCGATTGGCTAAGCCGTTCGTGTACTCAAGATGATGTCGCAGTGGTTCACTTTTCAGGACACGGTGTGCGCGGTCGCAATGGACTGTACTTTGTACCGCACGAAGGGGACTCGCAATCGATCCAAAGCACTTGTTTGAATTGGACTGAGATTGCCAGTCGCGTCGCACAAATGAATGCGGAACAAATCTTATTCTTGGCCGACTGTTGCCATGCCGGTGCATTTTCGAAAGAGAACCGCCCGACTCAAGACGAAATTGCGCAAGCTCTGCAAAAGAAATCTGGTTTGTTGTTGTTCTGTTCAAGTCGGGGGGACGAAGTTTCGTTGGAGCTTGCTTCAGAGCGACACGGTGCATTTACCGGTGCGGTTCTTGAATCATTCCTGGGTGCTGGCGACAAGAATGGCGACCAAAGCATCACCACGGGTGAACTGGTTGATTACGTTTTCCGGCGTGTCGGTGAATTGACCAAGGGAAAGCAGCAGCCCTCGCTGCCCTATCCCGATCAGTTCGATCGTCAAATTGTGATCGGCAGCGTTCGACAAGAGAAGTAACCTTCGTTCTTTACGTATGCCGTTTCCGATTGTGAAAAACCAACGTCATCAAAAGGGAGAGACTGCTGTGGCCATTCCCCACAATCCATCCAACGTACGACATGCTGGCGTTCGTGGTTATCTCAAAAACAGCGTCCGCCCAATCACTGGGAGTCCCAACTCCGACGAGCCCGTTACAACATAGCATTGCTGGCGATCACCAACGCAAAGAGATGCCTCAGGACGCTTGTGCCGCAGGTATACTCACAGTATCCAAAAGTGCCTTTCGAAGGGATCTAACTGATGAACAAAAAGTTTGGTTTAAACTGGTTTGCAATCAACGTTTTGGATGGCGATCTCATCCGCCGTGTGGATGCAGTCAATCGGGAGATTTCGACAGGCGACTGCAACATCTCAGGAGTATTGTTCCTACGCGCAACTCGCTCTCTGATGTTTTTCAATGGGGTATACGCATTGCTCGTTGCAATCCTGTGGGCCTCATTCCTGCAGCCATCCGTGGCAATTGCCGACGATACGCCAAAGAAGAAAGCGTTAGCCGTGCTGCCGCTCGCGCCGGTCGGTGACGTCGCCGCACCTTCCATCACACCCCTGTTGCCGACAGACGGTGACGTTGCCGGAGAATTCGCGGGCATCGAGTCAAGTGATGTTGTGCCTGCGATGCTCTCCTTCTCAGCGGACAATCGGTTTCTACTCATCGGCGATACACCACCCAAGAAGAAAGAAAATGGAGACAGTGCTTCGAAACAGTTATTCGCCCGCCTGTGGGATCTACAGAGCGGGAAAGAACTTAGACGTTTTTCGGCTGGGAAAAATAACCGATTCCTATCCCTCCAGATGTCGAACACTCAAAAGCTTGTAGCTGGTGTGGCTTGGAATGAAAACAAATTTGGAAGGTTGCAAAGCGCGTCGCTGCTGCTCTGGGATCTAGAATCAGGCGAAGAATACATGCATCTGCAGTATGGTTACGGAGAAGAATCCGTACCTGGATCCGTATCATTCTCTCCGGATTCCAAACAACTCTTCGCAGTTGACGGCGTCGGCAATAGCTTGAGATCGTGGGATGTAGATCGCATTGTTTCAAAAGGGCAAACGGAGCCACGGTGGAGGATTGAAGGTGTGCTGCAGAAAGAACCCCACGTGGCACAATCCCGCCGTTCGATATTTGTTTCGGGTTATCTCCGAGAGCCCTACGTTTATGCCGGCGATACATTTTACACCATCTTAGGAAAAGTGCTCGAGGTCAGCAGCGATTCCGGTAGGATCATCAATCAGTTTGCGACCGGGCGTCGTTCAACTTTCGGAACAAATCTAGGGCACTGTCTGGCTCTGTCTGACGATGGCACTCTTCTTCTACTAGCAATCGATGGCGTTCGTGAATTGGAAATCCGAGACGGACGAACCGGTAAGATTCTCCGTGCTTTTAAATGTGACGCTGGATTCGAGAAGGCTGTTGCTCGCTTCTCAGAAGATAATCGGCGACTGCTTGCGACGCTGGACGACGGAAAGATGAGGGAGTGGGAACTCGAAACCGGGAATGAAACATTCAGCGTTGTAACAGGTAATCCTTGTGGGATTTCAACAGACGGTACGCTGGTCGCTGGTTATCGTGCGATGGGAAAGAAGTCAAAAGGAAGCTCGGGTCGGATTGAGATCACACATGTTCCCACGCGTCGCCGACTCATGGCGCTCTATCCGTCGCACGAAGCTCGTGAATACAAATCGGAAGTTTCGTCACTTGCACAAGCCGCTGGCACGAGTGCCCAAGGCGATGTCGAAGCATTCATGACGGCGTATCTGGATAGAAAAGATCAGAACGCACAGCCGCCATCAGCAAATCCTGGTTCAGAATTAAAGGACGAGCGGGGGCGATTGTTTCTACTGACCATCGGTGTCAGCAAGCATAAATTTCCAGAATATAACCTCAGGTATGCGGCCGCTGACGCCGAGGCTGTCGTGGATTTCTTTCGGAAATCTGAGAGCGACCTCTATCGCGAGGTCTATGTTGCGTCGATCACCGACGAGGACGCTTCAGCCGAACGGATCATTCAAGCAATCGAGTGGACCAAGGAAGCATGTTCGGATAAAGATGTCTGCATCATCACCTTTTCCGGTCATGGCATTAAAGGGAAAAAGGGGCTGTACTTTGTGTGTCATGAAGGTGACGCCAACGGTATGCAATACACCTGCCTCAATTGGAGCAAAGTTGGAGAAGTGATCGCTGCGATCAATGCTAAACAGACACTGATCTTGGCTGATTGCTGTCACGCTGGAGCGTTTGCGGTGGAACACAGCGGCCCCCAATCAAAGCTGATCGAAGCGTTTGCTGACCGCAAGAACGTTTTCATTTTTTCCTCCAGTCAGGGTGATCAGCCATCACTGGAGCTGCCAAAGGAAAAACATGGTGCCTTTACAGCGGCGATACTGGACTCACTTCGCGGCGCTGCGGATAGCGACAATAACGGCATCGTCACTCTCGGAGAGTTGCAGCGGCACGCCACAAGGGAAGTGCAACGCATGACTTCAGGAAAACAGTCTCCGACGGTACCATTTCCAGATCGATACGATCCAAGCACTGAACTGGTCAAAGTACGATAAGGTTCAGAGCCAGTCTGATCGTTGATCAGCATGAACAACTGAAGTCATGAACCAGATTGCGGATCCGGAACGAATACAAGCGTTCGTATTCCCCGTTTTTTTGCCTTCTCGACCGTATTTTGTGTTCCTGGGGAGTTCTGCAAGCAATGGATAAATGCCATGACAAGCTCAGGGTTGTGTTCTTCCAGCATTTCTTGATTCTGAATGATTCCTGCGGCTTTTCCGAAACGCGCCCAATCCGCCGGGCATGCGACCACTGCTTCGGCAACTTTGACAATTCACGAGATATGCCTTCCCTGACACAGTCTCGGGAGCCGCAAATAAGAACCGTCATGATTTTGCCCCTGTCGTTTTGCAAGAAACGAACAGAGGTAAGATTCCAGGCAGCGCATGACTGCGTTTGCTGCAGTAGCAATCCTGAATGTTCTAGGAAATCAACTTCAAATTGCTGATAGTGTAGCGTTACCTGTTTTCATTTTGAATCTGGCGCAAGACGTTTCGGAGGGCGTCCAGGATGGCGGCTTGAGATGTCGGTTCACCAGGCTCAATCGTGATCCGCACACCAGAATCGGACTCAAACGTTTTTGGTTCGCTTGTCCATACGCTCGCTTGTTGTGGCTTAGCAGAAAGAACTTCACCATGCGTATCGCCGACTTTCGCGTCCTCTGCGATCCAGTCAGTCAGATCCCAGGTCAGTAAGTTGCCGTCTTCGTCTCCAGAATAAACAGTGTGCCCGTCTGCAGTGATCGCGACAGAGAGGACTTCGTTTTGATGTCCGCGAAGAACCCCCAACATTCGATTGGACTGGTGATTGTAGACTCGGATCAATTGCTGGCCTGCGGCTGCCATGTAAGGTGATTTCGCAGCGACGGCGATTGCTCGAAGTTGGCCAACGCGATTGGAATTACTTCGATGAAGCGGAAAGTCTTCTCGGATTTCTCCCGTTTCTCGATTCAATTTCCAAAGGCTGGCTTCTTCGCCTCCACGACCTATCAGCCAGACTCCGTCGAATGACCAGGCGGCTGCAAATTTTGCTTGCCAACTCCCAAGGACCGATTTGGCATCAACGTCCACAATGGTCACGGTGTAGCTATCTTGAGTGGCCAGCCATTTGCCATCATCGGAGATTGCGGCCAGCGTGCCAGGATAGTTTCCCTGATGGATGATTGAATTTGCTGAATTCAAGACAATTGTTTTGTCGGGAATTTGTATCGCGACGAACTTTCCGGATGAAGTGGCAACGGCCGCACGAACGTCTTTTCTCTCAGGGAGTCGCAAAATGGGAACAGGTTGACTCTCCGGAAGCGTGCGGCGGTAGAGCATGGACTCCGACGCCGTTTGGTAGTAGCACTCCAGATCGGAATCAACAACTACAGAATCACGGATTATGCTCGAACCTGACACATAAAAGGGCAGCCACGCTGTCTGTCGCTGCTGGTTCAAGTCCATAACGGACAAACCATCCGTGTCGCGAATCAAGACAAGCGATTTATTGTCACTGCTCATGGTAATCTTCTCGATCTCATTGGAGTCAGCATCGTCAAAAATCTTCGTGGTTCGTGCTGGCTTCATAAACCGAAGCATTGCAGCGGTATCTAATAGCATTGGGACTCGTTGGTTGTAGCTGCTGGTCAAGATGAGAAACCTTGAGTCTGGTGAAACGTCTACTTTTCCATCGGAGCAGGCGAGACCCTGGTCATGGATTGTCTCTCGTGTGTCAGCGTCCCACAGCGAGAATCCATACTCGTCGGAATACCAAAGCTGAGCGTCGTTGTTGGTGTACCGCAAATTCACACTGCGGTATCGAGATTCGTTATTGATTGTCCCCAGAACTTTCAGAGCTCCCTCGACAATGCCAAGAAGTTTGATTGTCTTGTCAGTGTCTTGAGAGGCGATTTGCAGGCCGTCGGATGATGCAGCGATACAGAGGATTTCGCCTTTCTGCCAGCGACTGGAGGAGTACGGTTGATTTGCTTTGATGTCGTGAACGAGCACGGTTGGTCTGTCGTCGCCACTGAACAGTAGGCCTGCCATTGCCAGTAGCGGCTTGCTTGGAATGAATGTCATCGATCGCAGTGCTCGGAAGTGCAAGGGAATGGATGCACTCAGTTTGCCAGTCGCAGTTTCGAACACTCGGACTGTGCTCTTTTCGCGATCATTGCCGATCGCGACGAAATTACCGTCCTCAGAAAGTGCGAGAAACTTGTCGTAACTGCGTTCTGGTAGTTCAACGGTACGAATGACGTTGCCAGCCGGAAGATCGATGACTTCGATCACCTGTCTTTCCGGTTGATCGTCCTTGGATGGAAAAACTTGCATGACCGCAAGCAGATTTTTTGGCTTGCGCGAACGGACAGCCCAAACGGCAACCGGACTGTCATTTTCAAAGTTCCTATTGAACACCTCTCTGCGATCACCGAATGTCCAGACGCAAAGTTGACTATGCGAATAAGAACCCGAAGTGACGCCAGCCACGAGATCACCCTCGGGTGAAATTTCTGCTTGCGAGAAATACTCTTCGTTGCGATCCGCATTTCCTAACGGCACACTCGGCGTCAAAACACCGATCGACTGCCCTGGAAGCAAAGAAGTGGCCCAAAGATTCGTGGACACAATCGCAACCAAAAAGCAGACTAGGCGAAGTCTCAATTGCGATGGGATTGCTGAAAAGGACGCCATTACTATTAAACCTATAAATGCAGAAATAGTCAGGAATCGAAAAACGGTGGCGTTTTAACTATTGAGTTCTTACTACTTCGAAATTGCGGTCAAACTGTTCGGGATAAGGGACGTTCGGTGTTTGCTTTGAGTTGGTCTGGCTGCCGACCGATTTCGTAACGTACTCCACAAGCTCTGTTGTCGTGACCACTTTGTCGCTGTTGGCGTCGGCATTGCCATGGAAGGCGTCAATGATCGCGGCCGTAAAAACTCCCTGACGTATTGCCTCCTGTTCAACGGATTTCTGGTCTCCCGTGCTGGAACAGAATAACAATAGTCCTTGCTTCTTTTCAAAGGCGCGGGCGATGTCATCTTGAGTGGGACGATTTTCAGTCGAGAAGGCACCGGCGTGGCAACAATCAGCAAAAAACAGGACTTGTGACGCTTTCGTCTGAACAATTCGTCCTGCGGCGTCCGACCAATTGAGGCAGGTCGACTGAATACTTTCGGCGTCGCCTTCGTATGGAACGAAGTACAATCCGTTGCGACCTCGAACTCCATGCCCCGAAAATAAGACGATGGCGACATCCTCCGGTCCGCAGGAGCGGACCAGCCAGTCCAGTCCCTGGCGAATATGGTCGGCAGTCGCTTCCTTGTTCGCGTACACCTGAGCGAATACTTCGCGAAGCGCTTTATTGGGAATGGTTCGGAGCAGCTGAGCGAGTAGTTCCGCGTCGCGATGTGCGTAGTGGAGATTGTATTCCGAGTACTTGTGTTCGCTGACGCCCACCGCGAGCACGAACAGTCGCCGCCCTGTGGAATTGCTCGTTGTCGTTTTTGCCGTACCTATCGCGGTGCGCTGTCGCATGGCAAGGCACTGAGCTCGGACAGCATCTGAATCGTATTGAAGTTTCTGTTCGGCCAGGACAAGTTGTTCCAGGTTCAGGATTTCCGGTGGCCCATCGATATGGCCAGAGGCTGTTTCTGCAAACCATTGACGGTCCTGATGCAGGTTGTGGAATCGAATACCAAACTCACCGGTCGCGAGATCAACCAAGTCCACGGTTCCCTGATCATCAAGTGCGATTGCGGCAAGGTTGCCTCCCTGAGCAATCGCGGCTGCGTCGATACGTTCCCCAAGCGTGAGATTTGCAATGCGCATTCGTTCGCCGGTACGAATATCCCATTCTGTGAACCAGCCGTTTTCGGTGATCAACTGCACGACCGGCTCATCGCTTCGAATGTGAAGTGCGACGGCGTCCTGAAATTCCTCGTACATTAAGAACTGTCGTATTTCCGTGCCTTTTTCAAAGTCCCAGATAATGACGCTGTCCTTTGCTGCGGTCAGGAATAATTTCGAAGCAGTATCGAGCTGATAAATGTCCACTTGTTTCTTGTGTCTGTTCATACCGATCTGGCGGATGACGCGGCCCGTATGAGGATCAATGACGGCAATCCCATCGCCGATTGACATCAATAGTGTTTTGCCATCGCTCGAGAACAGTGGCGCGGCATTCAAAAAGCAATCCAATTTGGTCTGCCAGATAGGTGACTGACTTTTACCTGTCGTTGCGTACGCTGAGATCTGGCCACTGCCGCTGGTGACAACGTAAGTACCATCAGGTGCAACGGCGGCTTTCATTCCGGATTCTTTCCAAAAGTAAAGTTCTTCACCCGTCTCGCAGTCCCAAAGCTTGGTATGTTCACCCGACGGAACTCGGACTTGAATTCCCATCTGGATTTGGACGCGTTCTCCATAAGGTTCGAAGGCGGTCGATGCTGCGACCTTTCCATTCGCGGAAAGAGACACTGATTGAATGTACTTCTCATTTTGATGGCCACTGAGCGTTCGCGACAGTCGACCAGTTTCCAGATCCCAGAGCCTTGAGACTGCAACGTCTTTAATTTGTCCGTTATATCCACGTCCAAATCCTCCGACCCCTTTCCATTCGGAATTTTTCTCGCCTACGCAAAGATATCTTCCGTCAGCAGAGAAGGCGAGCGAAATCGCTTCCGCCCATTCTTTTGCATGGAGCGGTCGATAGCGAAACGCTTTGGAAGTTTTGGTCACTTGCTCCTGAAAATCTTCATCTGGAATTCTGTTGGCAACTGGCTTCACGGAATTTAGACGTTCGACAGAGCTCATCTGGGTTTTTTCCACTCGCAGCGCCTTGTCTGTGACCGATTGAGCAGAAGCCAAGTGATGGAGTCCACAGATACAAGCAATCAAAAATAGCACGTTACGGAATTTCATATGGGTGTGACCGGCGTTCCGCCGGTCAGAAAACGGGCGAGTTGAGAATCTGGGTAATAAAAAAGCGGCCAACCTGCGATGATCGAGGTGCTTAAATCCAGATCAACAATCGGCAGGAGGCCGCCCGATGAGCGTCGACGAT
>JBGSMN010000105.1:0-1538 GCA_041740155.1 Rhodopirellula sp. | reverse complement strand
GTTCGTACAGGGAATGCCCGCAACCTTCGCAGAATTTGGCATCCGGTGAATTGGTCGCTTGGCAGGGTGCGCAAATGACTGTAACGGAACTTGCATGTTGAGTTGTCATACCGGTGATCGTAACCGAGGGCTCTGAAAGTTGGCAGTACTTTCTGTGTCCGGCTACTCGAACTTGTTTCCTTCGCATTGTGAATACGACCACAAGCAGTCTTCATCAAACATTAACGCAGTCTGGGTCATTCACGCGCCCTTGTCGCACGTGAAGATTTGACTAAGTGCTAGCTCTTTCCTGCTTCACGTCCAGCCACAACCCTATGAGCATGACCACCGTTGCAATGGTCAAACCCGCAATGCTGTAGATGTACGAGAACCCGAGAACAAGGTGGAGCGTGACGCAGCCAACCAATACAAGCACCGCAACGGATGTGGGGATCGAATATCGCCACCCTTTTCGGATGCTCGAAAGGCCCAGGAACAAAGTCGCCGCACCGCATGCCCAGCCCGAAATCCCCAGAGGCCAAACTGCCTGTGGGACGTCGAACATCGGCTCGCTTAGCAATGCCATGCTCGACTTAACTTCACTCAACGAACCAAACGCTGCGTTAGTCCATTGTCCCGAAAAATTGCCGCGATTAGCCGCTGAAAACAATCCCGATTGAATCATCCAAGCGGCGAAAATGAAACCCATCAACAGGGCCAGCGACAACCTCGCTTCGTCGCCAAAGAAACGATTGAACCGATTTTCTAGTACAGGCGCATCGACGTTCTTGATCGACGAGCTTGCCGCCTGTTCCAGCATTTCGTCGTACGCCCGTTTCTTGTCGTATCTTTTCCCCGAATGATTCGCTAGGTCGGTCAGGTGTTCCACATTCACATGCAAAGCCAGGTTTTCGGCGCTCAACGAATGGATGTTGAACTGCTCGGCATACAAATGCTTGACACCAGTCTGGTCGTTGGTCAACTGCGAATCCAACAAGCGATAGCCGTCATCACCAAAATTGTGCTCCGCAGCGACAAGGACTCCGCTTCGTCGTTGCTCCGCCACGGGTGCTGCCGACGCGTCCACGGATTCAAATCGTTGGGTTGGTTGCCCGCTTTCATGCCACTGCCCACGCAAAAACCACAGCGTCGTCAACGGACCTCGCCGAGAGACGATGCTTGATGACAACACGTCGCAAATAAAATCTCGGATGTGCCGTCGCTTGCTGAGCAATTCAGGCTTGATGGCGGCTAGCTGCTGCACCGTGCTGCGGTACGTTTCATAGCCAAATTGCCGTTCGAACAACGAAGTCCAGTTTTCGCCCATCAAAATGGGAGTCCCGCATTCGATATCGAATGGACTAAGCCCGTATCCCTTGAGCTGCTCGACAAACAAACCAAACTTTCCTGCAATCTCATCACGTTCCTCTCGATGCGAGTCGATCGCGACCAGATAAACGATTGCCGTTAGGACCAAGCCCACCACGGCACCCATGAAGATCGCTGCCCAGCAGTCGTAAGCTATCACGCAAATTAGAAAAGCAATCAGCAACGCACCG
>JBGSMN010000062.1:0-8791 GCA_041740155.1 Rhodopirellula sp. | reverse complement strand
TCGCCGTGTGATCAACTTGCGACTCAAGAGCAACGCGATGTTCTGGAAAAGCAAGAACGCGGAGTCCATGCTTCAGGTTCGCAGTCACTTGATACCAGATCGCTGGGATGAATCGCTGTCGGACCTAGCTGAATTTCGCCGCACGCAGGCCAGCGACGGTTGGCATTGGGAGCCTCGACCAATGAGTGCCAAACTTGAAGACTCCTATCAGCAGCCAATTCCATCCCGCAATTAACTGTGTTTTGGAGTCAATCAAATGGGAATGCACCCGTCCCGTGAGTTCAGTTTTTATGCCCTGAAAACTTCTCACGTGGACAGGCATTTTCAGGAAATTTCCCATCTCATTGTGGGGCGGGTTGGGCTGTTGTAGCTCTGACGCCACGGTGAAAATCGTTGTTGATCGCACGGTTGGATAGTCGGCGAAGCGTTCCATCGGTTGCAGGAGATACAGATTGAAAATCGCACAGGTTGCTCCATTGACAGAATCGGTTTCTCCCAAAACTTACGGAGGCATCGAACGTGTTGTCAGTTATCTGACCGAGGAACTGGTTTCCCAGGGCCATGACGTGACACTGTTCGCCAGTGGAGATTCGATCACGAATGCTGATCATGTGGCTGTGGTGGACCGCTCGCTTCGCTTGTCGGAGCAAGAACACGACGCTCTGGTCTGGCATATGCGACAGATCATGGAGGTGATCCGCATGGCGGACAGGTTCGATATCATTCACTTCTCAGCGCATGACGGAGCGGTATTTGCAGGTTTGGTTTACGGTCAACTAACAGAACGGACAGATCGCCGACCACCCGCTTCACTCGTCTGTGTCTGATCATTTGTCGCCCTGCCGCTCCATGGGCTCGTCGTCATGAAGCCGAGCCACAGTGCGGTCGAACGACATTTCATTCACGAGTGTCTCTGAGTCTGGAGAATTTCAGCATGGAAAAATGGATCGAATCAAACGATGCTTGCGAATTGACGGCCGCCCCGCATCCCATTCACGATCATTGACAAGTATTGAAGCAGGACAATACCTTGGCTGTCTTCGGTCGACTCGGTGGAATTGCTTGGACAGCATCCAGTGAACAGGGTTTGCAACACCTGGGAACTCGACACCTTTCCCAATGGGTACTGACGATCGGGGGTCAGCGTCCCATGATGTTGAACTCGACAATGAAACAGGACATTAGTCGCCTAGTCGTTCAACTGACCACGCCAGACCTAAAGCTTTCAACGAACCATGTTTTAACCCACGGCACGCTGCATCTGTTTCGATCTTTAATCGTTCAAAAGCCAAGGCTGTATGAGCACTGTTAGTTGACGAACTACGCTCGCCAACCAATCGAGTTTCAACTGAAAGATCGATTTGCGGCTGACCACAGAGATGTCTTTGAAGTTCGCGGAGCAAAACGCCCTCGACGCGGTGACGATTTGCCGAGCAAGGTTTCCGCGCAAACGGTTCTGTTGGGTTATCGCGGCCTCGACAATCATGAGCGACATACCAACATCGAATTTGACGGCAGCGTTTACCAGCTTGAGCACGATCGTTGTGTGATCAATGTGCGATTGGATGTCGGAGCTGAAACGACGCTACATGCGATCGTCAGTTGCACAAACGGAAATTCGTAATCGCCCGCCCGGACGCATGCCCAAGTTGTTGACGACAGCAGTTCACGACTGCGTCAGGAAAAAGACGATCGTGTCGAAGTGGTAACGTCCAATGAACAATTCAATGAGTGGATCGATCGCTCCGTCGCGGACCTGAACATGTTGGTTTCCGACACGACCTGCGGAAAATATTCGTATGCTGGAGTACCCTGGTTCGCGACCCCCTTTGGTCGTGACGGGATCATCACCGGTTTGGAGACGCTGTGGGCGCGGCCGAAATTGTCTCGCCGAATTCCGAGCTTTTTAGCTGCGACGCAGGCCAATGATGTCGATGCCTCATCCGAAGCAGAGCCATACAAGATCATTCACGAAATGCGTGAAGGCGAAATGGCGGCCCTGGGTGAAATCCCCTTTCGACGTTACTACGGCACGGTCGATGCCACGCCGTTGTTTGTCATGCTGGCTGGCCAGTATTTTCGTCTTACTGGTGATCGTAGTTTTATTGAATTCATCTGGCCGAATATCCATCGTGCGATCAACTGGATTGACAACTATGGTGACTCTGATGGCGACGGGTTCGTTGAATACACATCGCACAATGAACGCGGCTTGGTTCACCAATGCTGGAAGGATTCCAACGACTCCATCTTTCATGCCGACGGCAGCGATGCGGTCGGTCCGATTGCGGTCAGCGAAGTTCAAGGATACGTCTACGCAGCCAAACGCTTGGCAGCCGAATTGGCGGATGAAAAGGAGGAATCCAATTGGTCGCAAACGCTTCGCAGCAACGCAGAACAATTGAAACAACGCTTTCACGAATCGTTTTTGCTGAATTCGATCGAGACCTATGCCATTGCCCTGAATGGCAAGAAGCAACCTTGCGCCGTTCGAAATTCCAATGCAGGCCATTTGCTGTTCAGCGGAATCGTGCCAGATTAATTCGCTGAACGCGTGGGAAGGGCATTAACCGATTCACGAGCGTTCAATGGATGGGGATTCGCACGATTTCCGAAGGTGAATCACGATACAACCCAATGTCTTATCACAATGGTTCGATCTGGCCTCACGACAACGCAATCTGTGCTGCAGGACTGTCTCGCTATGGAATGCGCGAGCAAGCGATGCAAGTCGCCACAGGGCTTTTCGAAGCGTCACTATTTAACGAATTGCCGCGATTACCGGAACTGTTTTGTGGCTTCGATCGATTGGCCGGACACGCGCCCAATATGTACCCCGTGGCCTGTTCACCGCAGGCGTGGGCAACCGGTGCGGTGTTCATGATCTTGCAGTCGATTCTGGGGTTATCGTTTTCGCCAACCAAGCCGCAAATTCGGTTCGATAATCCAAAACGTCCTTCGTATCTGCAATGGGTTCGTATCGACAACTTGCGAATTGATGAGGGCGTCGTCGACATCTCGCTGCGTCGGCACCCTCGCGATGTGGGTTTGAATGTTGAGCGCAAAGAAGGTGACATTCAAATCGTCGTCATGGGATGAGCAACGATTACAAGTCCGCTAGCCTCGCATCGTTCAAGGTGCCCGACAATCCGCGTGTAGCAAAAGTCTTGACAACTTTCGCTACCTGCGGATTGGAGGCAATGAAGGTGGACTTGCAATGCAGTTTTCACGGAACTATCTACCCGACGGTATAAGCCGTTCGTTTAGAACTGACCGTTGTTCTGCATCTGCTTCATTTGTGCTTGTCGCACTGCCGCACCGATCGCCCGCAGCAAGCCATCACGCACAACAATGCGGCTGGATTGGCCGTTGTCAATCGCTTTGCTGACGACTTGCAATGTGCCGCCATCGCTCGCACGTGAAAGGGCGTCGATCATGGCGGCGACTCCGTCGTTGGCTTTGATCGCTTGCGAGTACTGCAAGATCGGCATCAGGTTCAGTTGGAAGCGAGCCAAATCATCGCTCGCCGCTGGACTCTTCGTGGCCGCACCATCAATCATTTCTTTCATCAACGCAACGCTTTGGTCACCCAAAGCGACATAGACCGCTTTCTCACCTGTGCCGATATGCACCCGCACGGTATCACCAAAAATCTTGGTGACTTCTTCTTCACTTTCAGGAACATCGGTTTCGACGAGGTGCATGGTCACGCCTTGATACGTGTCGCGATCGAATTCGAATCGCGGTGCATCCCCTCGACCTTGTAGTTTGTTGGCGATGTCTTTGACGATCGAAGCCGCTTCGCTTCCATCGGCAATAAATCCACCCATCACAAACTGCATCGAATTGGCATCGGTAAGCAACAACGCACCGGCATCCATCTTGCCCTCTTTGTACGTGTCAAGCGTCAGTTCGGCGACGCGTTTGAGTACATCGGTCGCTTCGCCGATTTCCGATTCGCTCAGTTGATCGGACTGACCGAGCAATTGAGTCATCATCTTCAGCGAGTTCTCAACACCGCTACGAGCCTGTTCGACGGTTTCGGGACTAATCGACGTCGCAGCGTGAAAAAAGGCTGCCGCATCTTCACGCACGACCATCGAATACGATGACGGGATCGGTTGTTGACCGGCGTACATCGCTGCTAATTCGGTACCAGGGATGGCCGTATAAGAGAAATCCACGACAACGCGTTGGCCAGCAGAATCAATGTCAAATCCAATCATCAAATCATCGGTTTGGCTGACGAACTGTTCGAGTTGTTCCATCGATTGTTCGGCGTACTCGCGAGCCATCTCGGCATCCTCGCCACCTTGGCGGTTCATTGCTTGATCGAATCCCTGACGCAGTTGGGCGACCATCGCATTCCGCGCCGACTCAGGTACCTGTTGCAGGTCGATGCGAACTGCAAGGTCGTAGTCTGCGCCCATTTGTGAAATCATCGCCGCTGGATCAGCAGGGGCTTGATCGAGCACGCTGCGGTTGCGAGCCAACACGGCCCAGTTGCCGACTTGGCGAATGAACAACGTGTTCGCACCAATCGCCACCACGAGCGTGCCATCGTCCAATTCATCGGCGGGGCCGGTTTGGGCCTCCATTCGTTTCAGCACAGTTTTCACATCAGCGGTGGGAACCAATGCGATTGGTTCGGGGGTGCCATCGACCAACGGGACCAACACGCCAATCGGTTGATTCGTGTCGATGCCCTGCGTGAAGGTGCCTGCCATCATCGCAAACATGCCTCCGAACTGTGGCTGGCCGACCGCACCGCTGAGATAGTTCAGGTCTTGAGTCAGTTGGTTGACGCTGCCGAGAGTGACGATGATGACTGGTTCGGTGGTCGTCGCTTCAGCGGTATCCGCACCCGCCGGTTGGAGATTCTCTTGTGCAGACACAGTTGCTAATGGCAACAGGGTCACCGTGATCGCGACCAGTGTAGTGAATGCCAAAACCGCTGAACGCGAAATTTTGGCAATGGTGGTTTGAGGGGTGAATAGTTGTCTCACGAAAACATCCTTCATGTGTGTTGTTCTATAGAAAAATCGCAAGCGAGATTCACTGTAGTGTTAAGCACAGGGAAACCGCGTCAGCGATACAGGAGGGCATCAGTAAAGAGTAGAACGGTGCGAGAATCCGCCAAGCATTTCAATCAACGGTAGCGGAACTCGTCAAGAGTTTCGTTCGGACACTTCAGTAGCGGAACTCACCACTCACCTCAATTACCCGTCTCACCCCACAAAGGTTTCAGAAAAAAACGCCAGCGGCGAATTTTCTCCAATTCAGTTCGTTGTCTCCTCGCCAGACAGCGATTCCGTGTCGTTTAACGTCTTTCCTGAAGTCGCTTTTGAAACATCGCCGACTGTCGCGATCTCTCGCTCCAATCTCGCGATCAAAAGCCGAATCAGCCTCGCTTCCCGCTGGGTCACGACCAATTCGTCTCGAAGTCTCTGCAATTGCTGTTCCGGTGTTTTACGAAACAAACGAGCCGACACGTCCAGCAAAACCAAGGCCCGAAACGCCTTCAGCACAGTTCCGCGAAGTCGATAGGCACGAGCCAACTTTGTAAGTTGAGGCAACTTGGCGAGTTTGGCTAGCCGAGTTCCTCGCATCGCTTGCATGGATCTCAAGAACGAGAAAAACGGCAACGCAATGATCGCTAAATCCACCCAATTGCGACGAATGTAATCCAACTTTTTCTCGGCGATCGACACCATCAAGATGAATTCCGCCGCAAACGCAAACCAAATCACGCCGGTTCCAATGTGCAGGCTCACACGCAACCAAACGTACCGGGCGACTTGCTCTTTGAGTAGGAATTCCACAATCAGCACCGGCAGAATCAACAACGCGATCCCAATCATCGGTACACTGAAGCGTTGTTCTAAACGACGTCGCAAACGGCGATCGGCACGTTGCCAGCCGAGTCCCGGCAACCACAATCGTCCGTGCATCTCCACACTACGGGCGCACATCCGCAGCGATGGACACACACAAAACATCAGCGAATAGAAATGGTACGGGACTAGATCTCGTGTTTTGGCGCGGATGATCCAGTGGTAAACCGCTTCGATCAGTACAACGGGCCAAATGAGCATCATCAACCCAACGGCCGTCCGCTCCAGCAGCACCTGCGTGGGGGACACCGGGCCTTGGAGGGACTGTTGCAACGTTTCAATTTCGCTGGTCTCCGTCTCCTGGCCCAGCGTTTTTTCTCGCAGCGACGGCACGTCGACCCAAATCACGATCAAAACCGCCTGGCAGACCAAGAACGCGACGGCCAGCGAAAACATCAGCGGTGCGGTTCGGGCGGCGATGCGGGTTTGAATCAACATGTGTGCTTGGTAAATGTGTGCCGCTCTGCTGTACTATCGCTCTGTACTATCGCCCATGGAGACCACACGCATGAAAACCCACTTACATTTCGATTGCCTCAGCGGTATCAGCGGCGACATGACTCTCGGAGCCTTGATCGACTTGGGTGTCGCCCCCGACGTCATTCGCAGCGGTCTAGCATCGCTCAATGTGGCCGAATTGCAACTGCACGTCGATGATGTGAAGAAATGCGGCTTCCGCGCCAAACACATCCGCATCGAGCATCCCGAACAAAAAGCTCATCGACATCTGCATCATATCGAAGCGATGATCGAGGGTGCCGGTGCGATCAGCGAAAATGCCAAAACGCTGGCCCTGCAAATTTTCCGCTGCATCGGGGAGGCTGAAGCGAAAGTCCATGGCTGCGATTTGAAAAAAGTGCATTTCCATGAAGTCGGTGCGTTGGATTCGATCGCCGACATCGTGGGCACCGCGATCGCGATCGACTCGCTCGGCGTCGACAGTGTCACCTCATCGTTGATTCCCACCGGCACTGGTTCGATCACGATTGATCACGGACGCGTGGCGGTTCCTGCACCCGCGACGATCGAGATTTTGACAGGAGTGCCTTTAGCGTATTGTGAAATTGAATCCGAACTGACCACGCCCACCGGGGCCGCGATCATCAAAACCCTGGCGACTTCGTTCGGCCCGCCGCCCGCGATGACGCCGCACCGCGTCGGCTACGGTGCAGGCACTCGCGACCTGCCCGGACAAGCCAACGTGTTGCGGGTGACGATGGGCGAGCTTCAAGATTCCGTCGCGACAGCCCGCACGATCGAAACCGACCGCGTCACGCTGTTAGAAACCAACATCGACGATGCCACCGCCGAACAATTGGCGGACGTCACGCAGCGACTGTTGCAGGCGGGTGCACTGGACGTCTGGCAAACGCCCTGCGTGATGAAAAAGGGACGCTTGGCTAGCATCGTGTCGGTGTTATGTGGCGGATCGAAAGTCACCACGATGGAGAACTTGTTATTCCAGCACACCTCCACGATTGGCATCCGCCGACAAACGCTCGACCGCAGCAAACTCGCTCGCCAAGCCGTCCAAGTGGAAACCAGTCACGGCCCCGCGACAGGCAAGGTCGTCACACTGCCCGACGGTTCGCAACGGTTCTCGCTGGAAGACTCTGAAGCGAAACGACTGGCGGACCGAAGCGGTCAGTCAACGCAAGAGATTCAACGAGAAGCGGCGAATTGTTGGAGAACAAGTTATTCGCATTGACTCAATGAGATCATCGCCGAACTCGGCGAACACACCCCAGCAGTTTAACGAACCCTAAGCCTTCGCGCAGACAACCAAGCCATCGCGTTGGTCTATCCTCAACGAGGGATCATTGAAATGTTAGTTCGATTGTTCAAACAACTCATGAGCAGAACGGTATTGGGCTTGGCCCATTCGTTTCCCCCCAAGTCTGTCCTGTGGCGGATTTCTGAAAGATTTCGGTAGCGACAAAAAATCAAAAAAATCTGCGGTTGATTGGCTCCAGGATGTCGCCTAGGGACATAATGATTTGGTGCTTGGTCTCGAAATCGAGCGGTTTGCTTGTCGAAATTCCACGCTCAGCGCTCACGTTGCGAAAATTTGACCGTACCTTATCCAGAGGCAAGAAACGGGCATGAGAGTCAGTACCGAAGACCACGCCGAACCGGAACTGGAGCAGTACCGCGACTATCTGAAAATGCTTGCCGACATGCAATTGAATCCACGTTTGCGTGTCAAGGAAGGAAGCTCTGATATCGTGCAACAGACAATGCTGGATGCACACCGTGATTTTGCTAATTTTCATGGCAAGTCAGAATTGGAATTGCGAGCATGGCTAAAGATGATTCTGACCCGCAACGTGCTCACCGTCGCAAGACGTTATGGAACACACAAACGCGCCGCTGGACGTGAAGTTTCATTTCAGGCTCAGATGGAAAAGTCTTCCGCACTCTTTCATCAGCAGTTAGTTGTTGACCAAACGTCCCCCAGCGTGAAGCTGATTAAACAGGAGCGTTCTGAACAACTGGCTGCCGCCTTGCTGAAACTGCTCGACGACGAACGATCGGCGGTGCTTCTAAAACATTTCCACGACTGGTCAGTGGCTGATATTGCTCAGCACCTCGGACGGACTCCAGAGGCCGTGGCAGGATTGTTACGGCGAGGCTTAAAAAAGTTGCGTGAGCATTTGCGAGAAGAAGGTTAACGATGTCAAGCGATGAACAAGCCGAGGGTGAACACGAGCGGCAACTCGATGAGATTATTGCCGAGTACTATCGACTATCCGATGCGGGAGGAGTTGTTGATCAAAACGAATTCATCCAACGCAACCCAGATTTTGCCTTAGAGCTAAAAGAGTTCTTCGCTGATGCCCGTTTGCTACATAGCCAAGATCACTCCGATTCAACAGAACACCTGCTTGACCCCACGG
>JBGSMN010000022.1:0-1785 GCA_041740155.1 Rhodopirellula sp. | reverse complement strand
GGTGCGGTCGTGGTATCCATCGTTGCTGGCGTGGTTGTCGCAGCGGGAGTGGTTTCTGCGTCAGCAGCAGTGGTCGTATCGCTGGTCGCTGGATCGGTCGCGGCAGCGGACGTAACATCCGCGTCCTGATTGGCTGTCGTTGTCACGCCGTCTTGGTTCGTCGATGCTTGCGACGTGTCGGGGACGGCTGCCGTTGAATCAGCATCTTGTGATGCGGTTTCGGAGTTTTCCGAAGCCGTTACATCGCTGTTCGTATCGGTCGGCGTAGCTTTTGTTGACGAGTCTTCGCCTGACGTGGTGGATGCATCAGCGGTTGTCGTATCACCGTCGGTCGCGTTGGCATTATCCGTTGGTGTAGTGGTCTCGTCAGTCTCGGTGCTGGAAGAAGAATCTGGCGTCGTCTCGTTATTTGCCGCGCTGGGTGACGCATCATTCGGCGTGCTGTCGGTACTGCTCGTATCGTCGGCCTGGGTGGTATCGCTGGTTATTGGTTCGCCCGCCGTAGTCCCCGAAAGCATCACACGCTTCTCAAGAGGCTGAATCGATGCACCCATTCGGCTGGCTAGCTTATTACGTACTCGATACACCATTTCTACTCCTTGTAGCTGAACCAAACACCCCACCAGAGGCAAATCGGCGACGAATGTACCGATTTTTTGTGAGGATTTGGTTTAGACAAGGTTGCGGTGCCGTTAATTCAGGGCAAGCGAACACCCCCTCATAAAGACCGAGCAGTTGCAAGGTGAATTATCGACTCCCAACCACATGGGGGCAGTTCGGTTGCGGGAAAACTTGTCTCGTTTTAATCTCATTGATTACAACTTGATGAGATTTTCTATCTGCAGATGCGCTTTAGTTTTCTGCCAACTTGATTGGGCCGATGTACTCTTTTGCGACGACGACGTCATCAAACCAGACTCGGTTGATATGTCCTTTGGATCCGCGCGTAATGTAGGTGTAGAGCCATACAAAGTTCACATTGAGATTGTTGTCTGTGCGAAAGCGGAAGCCTTCAAAGGGATCACCTCCGGGTGCCGTTGTGAAGTATTCACGGTCATCTGATTCACGGTTCCATTTCACACCTTCACCACTGACGCCTGGCATGAATTTGTCGAATACCCACTTGCCAGTCGGAAACCCACGGCCCAGATGACTCACTCGCTTGCCGTCGATCCAAAGCGCAAGCTCTCCATTGGATTCACCCACATCATTCATTTGCACCATCACTTCTATGCATGTCCATTGTCCGCGTCGTACCGCTAGCTTTTCGTCGTGAATAAATGAGTTTCCCCAAGATTGGCCTCGCGGCGGGCTGGCGCGCATCTCGCACCAGTACGCGTAATAATCCCAGCGCCAAGCGTCGCCAAACGGTTCGATCCCTAACCAAAATGACCTGCCACCGTCGGTCGGTTGGCCGGCTTTGACTGATGGCCAACGAGTTGCTGGAAAATTACCGCCGACACACGTACCGAAGTGATGGATCGGCTCACAATCCGCCGCAATTCGCACATACATGCGGGTGAAGAGGCGATCGTGACCGCCTTGTAATACCTTATAAAGATCGCCCCCGGTTCCCTTCTCGACAACCTGGGACATCAGCAACGACTGCCGACCTGAACTCCCAGCAGGAACATCAGGGCTCAGCGACATGATGTCTTGATCGCGCACCGTATCCCACCGCGCGGCGATTGTATCAAATCCTGACTCAAAGTTTTCGGCAAAAATGACTCTCGCGTCCGCTGCAATTCCACGGTCGCCCGGATACGCGGCAGCAATTCCTTCGCT
>JBGSMN010000019.1:0-40442 GCA_041740155.1 Rhodopirellula sp. | reverse complement strand
TGGTGCCACTCGGACAGTAACGGCAACACAAACCGTCACCGCCGCCGACGTGACCGCGCAGATCCTCAATGGTACTGTGACCGTCACCGGTCAACCGACGATCGGTAACAACGTGACAAGCTCCATTGCGACGCAAGTCGACTTTTCAACATTCACCTTAGCAGCGATCACAGTCAACAAATCGTTCACACTCACCAATGATGTCGATGGCGATGGCCGGATTGATGCGGGCGATCAAGTCACGTTCGCTTACTTGATTACTAATTCTGGCCAAGATGCACTATCGAGCATTACGTTGACCGATGGCACCCAAGGCACGATTGCACTTGCTCAAACCACACTTGCCAGCGGTGCGAACTTCACGGCAAACTCAGCACCACAAACGATCACGACCGCGCAGTTCGCCAGTGGATCGTTCGTAACTACAGCGACGGTCACGGGTTCACCCGAGCCAGGACGCACGGTCACAGGCAATGACTCTCTGACGATCAATTTCATCAATCCCGCGATTACCGTCGGCAGCACGGTGGCGTTGACGAACGATGTCAATCAAAACGGACGCGCCGATTCCGGTGACCAATTGACGTACACATACGCGATCCAAAATACCGGTGACACGGTCCTCACGCAGGTTGCTGCGACCGACAATTTTGGTGCCGTCGCTATAACTTCGGCTACGCTACAACCAGGAGCGACCACGACACAAAACCAAGTCCATGTGGTTACTCTGCCAGAATTCAATGCAGGTTCACTCGTCAACAATGTCAACGTCACTGGCACGCCGTCCCTCGGAACTGCGGTCACAGCCTCGGCAAACGCGACCACCAATTTCACGTCTCCCAATATCAGCGTGGCGAAGTCCTTCACGCTCACGACGGACGTCAATAACAACAATCGGCCGGATGCTGGTGACACGATCACAAACAGCTACTTGATCAATAACCTTGGCGATACAACGCTGACGAATATCTCGCTGCAAGATACCTTCGTGGCTGGATCGATTCCCGTTTCACCGTCAACGCTCGCCTCTGGTGCCAACGTGACCGTGACGGCACCTCAAGTCATCACTGCTGCAGACATCGCGGCGGGAGTGTTGCAAGGCACGACGACCGTGACGGGTACTCCGACCGAAGGTAATGTGGTCACGAACGCACAACCGTTCACGCTCAACTTGTCTGCTCCAGGGATTACGATTACCCAAGTTGTGACACTCATCAACGATGTGGCTGGTGATGGAGTCTTCGATGTGGGTGATGATTTGCAGTTTCGATACACCGTTACGAACGCGGGCGGCTTCGACCTCTCCGGCGTCACGGTGACCGATAGTCTTCCCAATGCTGTCGTTTTGGGGGACACCAATGGTGACGGTGCTGCTAACTTGGCAGCCGGTGATAGTGAAGTGGCGCAGTTCACTTACCGGATTCTCGCCTCTGATTTGGCGGCTGGTGGCATCTTCAATACGGCGACAGCGACAGGCACACCTGCTGGCGCTGCCGACGTAACGGACCAAGACGTCGCAATCATTCCCGTTGGTAGTGTGGCTGTCACGGTCACCAAAACATCGGCACTCTTTAATGATGTCGACAACGACGGACGCGTCGATCTGGGCGATACAGTTCGGTACACGTTCACGGTTCAGAACTCTGGAGCGGTGACCCTCAATAGCGTTGACCTGAAAGACAGTTTGTTTGGTGACATTACGATGGTCGATGACGCTGCCGGAGACGGAGTTTCGGTACTGCGCGCTGGTCTCTCACAAGTCGGGACGTTTGATCGGACGATCACTCAAGCGGACGTAAACGCGGGCAGAATTGACAACACCGCCACCGTGACCGCGATCAGTCCCGCGCAAGTATCGGTCAACGATACCGATGCTCACACGCTGAATCTGCAAACCGGAAACCGTGTCGACCAAAGTATTGTGATCCTCGACGCCAGTGGGGCTCCGAAGACTGGGCCACTGACCATGGGCGAAAACTTTCAATTGGAATTTCGTTTTGAAGACCTCAACCCACAACTCGCGACAACCGCGACATTGGGGGCGTTCACCGATTTGCTAATCACTTCGAGTTCGGTAACGGTCAATAGCATTACTTACTCCAGTGAATACCCTAACGATCGTCAACCACTCAACCCAACGACGGTCGCCGGTGGAACGTTCTTTGCCGACTTAGGTGCCACCGATGGTACCCGAATTGCACCAGCACAAAACACATTAGTCTTCACGCTGCAACTGACCGCCAATGCCATTGGTGACGTTTCATTCGTCACCAGTCCGTCGGATAACATTCTGTTCTCGGTCGGAGTGTTTGGTGAGGACGGTCGCTTCAATGACCAAACGTTGCACCGGGGCCTCGACGTCTCGATCGTTGCTGCCGGTGGTGAGCCGTTAGCATTCTTGGACGTCAACGGCAACGGCCACATCACCTCACTCGATGCGCTGATGGTGATCAATCACCTCAATGAGTTTGGGGATGCGGAAGGCGAGTTCGCCGTGGTCCCAGACGGTCTCGATGTTACGGGCGACGGGTATGTCTCCGCACTCGATGCTCTGACGATCATCAATTACCTCAACGCCCAAAACGAGGCGTCGCAAGGGGCGCCCGAACCGACCGATCATGATGACTATTTTGCATCATTGGGCCGCAATAGCTCGTTGAGTGATGATGAGCGGTTTGACGATGAGATCGGTTTGCTGTTCTAACCCCACAGCCCAGCGATACTCGTCAAGAATTTTGCGAGTCGCTGGATACCTTTGATGCGAAAGGTTGACTTCAGAGCTGAATGATCGCGTCGAAGGACAGCGTTAGCTGATTGTCGTCTTCAAAATCGTTGAACATGGCTTGCTGACCGAAGATCGGTGCGGCTGCGTCGGACCAATCGTAGCGGATTTCGGGACGGACATTCAGCCACGCGGTTGGCTGGAAATTGATGCCGCTCGTGATGCCAACATAGTTTCCGCCCTCTGTCTGAGAGGCCACTGGAATCCCCAGGACGCGAGCGTTGTCGTCATCCTTGAACCACTCCACACGCATTCCTAATGTAGCATCGGAGCTAATGTCGTAGAAAAAGTACTGGTTGATGCCGTACCACTGGGCCGCCTTGGTACCGTTGGGCGTGACCGCGGCGTCCTCTTGCGTCCCGAATACTTGCTCGAGCGCATAGCGTCCCCGACTGCCGATAGCTTGCTCTAAAACAGTCGTGAATGCCGTGCGATTGGCGCGAGGGTTCCCAATTCCACTTAGGTTGTCTTCATCGCCGGTGCTGATGGCAAAGGCAAAGCTACTTGACTCGTCAGAGTTGGACCAAGTGAACCCTCCGAGAAATCCGATCTGCCCAGTACTCCACGTGTCCCATCCCTGTGTGATACCAGCTTGCACATCCACACCACCGTTGCCCGCGATGTTCGCCAGAATTCCGGTGTGAGTGAACGGTTGGCCGTACTGCATGGAGTATGAGTGTGAGTAGAAGAAGTTCTCTGGTGCCATCACGGACTCATACCCAATGATGGTGTAAAAATGGCCGGCCTTAATCGTCACTCCATTGCCAATCGGTGCGTAGATTTCCGCATACAGTTGTGGCATCGCTAGCCCATAAAGGGAACTACCTGGGCCACGACCGTCCGAACCATTCCAGCGAGCCGTTCCGTCCTCGTTGAGTTCTAGGCCCCGAGACGTTGTGAAAAAAGAATCGGTACCGTAGAGCAAATCCAGCCGACCACCGACATCTACCGAATCACCTCGCTCAACTTCTTTGCCTACGGAGAGGTAGAGCTGGTTCATCAAGTATTCATTGGCGCGGTCATTGAATGTCACCGGCAAATTGTTTCCATTCTCAGGATTGTCAGGATTGCCAGTGAAACCTTGCGAGATCCAGCTATTGATGAAAAACGGTGAGCGACAATCCGCCTCCCGCGACAAGCCGAGAAGGCTTTCGTATCCCGCGCAGCCAGACTGAGTCCCTCCTGGCGAATCGCACCCGTATGAGTCACATGCTCCATCATAAACAACACTCAGATCGTCATCACAACTGCAATCCGACTCGAAGCCAACCGTTCGAAAGGCAGCTTCGCTAGGTTGCTGTCCGTGTGCCGAGGAGACATGAATTGAGAACGTACCGCATGACAGAGACGCTCCGAACACGCAGAACAAGATTCGTCGCAGCTTAGTTTTAAGCATGGTATTTCCCTAATAGGCCAGTTTGGCTTCGATGCTCGCACCAATCGCTGGGTCACGAAAAGCCGTATCGTCGCAATGATCACATCGGTGCTAACGATACTGATGATTGAAGCAATTGCCCCGATTCCACCCATTTTGCCAAAAA
The DNA here is from genome assembly GCA_041740155.1 of Rhodopirellula sp. Taxonomy (GTDB): domain Bacteria; phylum Planctomycetota; class Planctomycetia; order Pirellulales; family Pirellulaceae; genus Rhodopirellula. The sequence goes on along the minus strand of JBGSMN010000019.1, from coordinate 36,119 downwards.
CTTGGCCCCCGGAATCGTTTTTTCTTGCCCAAATCCGATCTCAGCCTAAAGAAAAACCGATTAGGGTAAATAGGAAAAATACGTCCGCTGGTTAATGGCCACGCGAGCGATCTACTGCAGATCTTTCGGACCGAGCAGCTTGAGCAGCGCGATCGTCTCGGCAGACGTCAGACCAGTTTTCGCGCCGACGGAACTGGCTGCTTCTGCAGGTTGCTTGGCGACGGGCGCGATGGTTTTCACTTGCTGGTTGGCAGGGGCGTTATCCACAACTGGTGCGGCCACGGGAGCGAGTGGTGCCACGATAGCAGGTGCGGTGACAGGACCAACACTGGGTTGTGGTATCGTTGGCGGTGCGAATTCTGGCCGAACAACAGTCGCTACCGGGGTTTGCCACGAAGTCGAGTGAACGGTTCGGTAGTGATTGTGGTAGCTGGGTTGAGCATAGCCGTAGCTGGGAGCCGAGTAAGACCGTACTTGATAGCCGCCGCTTCCGCCGCACGCAGATGCAATTGAGGTCGTGGTCAAGGCGAGCATTCCAGTCAACAATGCGATTCGGTTTTTCATGGCAGTCACGTTGGGAAGGGTGTGATGAACGGTGTCTGCTAGTACATGCAAACTTCGCCACCCAAGCGGACATAGAAAATCTGATTTGTTCTTTTTTTGCTCGTTGAACTGACGAATGCAACGGACCAATTGAACAAACGCTAATATGAGTGGCGCGCGAGTCTCATGGATTCGCCTACGTGTCGATACGCATCTTTGGAATCATCAATTCATGAACAATGACCCACTCCGCGGCCTGATCGCGGCGACGTACACTCCAATTGACGGTCAGGGAGAACTGAACACCGATCCGATCACGGCCATGACCGATTGGCTGATCTCACAGGGCATTCGAGGTCTTTATGTCTGCGGGAGTACCGGCGAGGGCATGTCGCTCAGTAGTGCGGAACGCCGGGAAGTAGCGAGTGCGTATGTCCAAGCCGTCGCTGGACGCGTTCCAGTGCTCGTTCAGGTCGGCCACAATAGCACGAAAGAAGCAAAAGAATTGGCAAGCCATGCACAGGAGATTGGGGCTGCGGCGGTGTCTGCGACTTGTCCGTCCTACTTCAAAGTCAATAGCGTGGAGAGCCTAGTCGACTGCATGGCTGAGGTGGCCTCAGGTGCTCCCAATTTGCCGTTCTACTACTACCACATTCCGGCCCTGACCAGCTCAACTTTGGATGTTGCTGAGTTTCTTCGGCGGGGCGTTCAGAGCATCCCCAATCTCGTTGGTTTGAAATACACCGATACCAAGCTGCACGAGTTTCAACATTGTTTGGAACTAGACCAGCGGCGATTTGATGTTGTATGGGGGTGTGATGAAATGCTACTCGGTGCGTTGGCGACAGGTGCCACAGCAGCGATTGGCAGCACCTATAACATTGCCGCTCTGCTGTATCTAAGACTGATCGAAGCCTTTGAACGTGGTGATCTGGTCACGGCTCGACGCTTGCAATCCCAATCGGTCGAGATGATTCGGACGATTGGCAAGTATCCGTTTCATGCGGCGATGAAAGCCGTGCTGGGATTCCATGGTTTTGAACTGGGCGGCTGTCGGCTGCCGCAAGGCCGCTTGTCGAGTTCCCAGATCGAAGAGCTGCGAAACGGTCTGTTATCGATTGGCTACTTCGATTGGTCACGTTCAGACGCAGGTGCTCTCGCAACATTGTGATGTGGCGTTTATCTGCATCGCTCTTGCGGGCCTGGATCATTGTTGGTTCGATTTCCGTTTTAGTCAGTTCAGCTGCGTTGTCGGACGAGCCAAGTTGGTTGTCGTGGACCGAACTTCCCGCGATGCCCGACGAGCTTGGTTTCGCGGGGCCCTTCGCGGGCATCAGCAACGACGCGCTCATCGTTGCCGGAGGGGCAAACTTTGCCCGACCCGTGTGGGAAAACGAAAAACGCTGGCATGACTCGATTTTTGTACTCACCAAAAATGACGAGGGTTACCAGTGGAGAGATGCTGGCAAACTCGCCAGACCGATGGCCTATGGAGCAACCGTCTCAACTCCGGTCGGCGTTGTCTGCATTGGCGGTAATGATGAGTCGGAGACGCTTGCCGACGTTTTCGTGTTGCAGTGGGACGGTGAGAAGATTCTCTTCCACGAGTATCCGCCGCTGCCGCGGCCCTGCGCTCATGGAGCGGCAACATTGATCGGTGATACCATTTACCTTGCCGGTGGCCAAACGGACGCTTCGTTGCATTCCGCCGTGTCGACGTTCTGGTCGCTGGATTTGTCCCAGCGAGACAACGCTAAGGAGTTTGCGTGGAAAGAACTGCCGCCGTGTCCCGGACCACCGCGGGCTTTCAACCTCTGTGTTGCACAGCACGATGGCTATCGGGATTGTGTGTACGTGATCAGCGGCCGAAGACAAAATGGCAAACAAGTGGAGTTCCTCAACGACGTTTGGCAATACACTCCTATTTCGCAGCAGTGGAGAGCGCGAGCCGATATTCCCCGCTGCGTGATGGCTGGCACGGGAATTGGTTTCGGCCAAAGCCACATCTTCGTGTTGGGCGGCGACGACGGTTCATTGTTCGACAAGGGTAATGAACTGCGAGACGATCATCCAGGATTTTTGAAACAGTCGTTGGCCTATCACACGATCACCGATACGTGGACCGAAGCTGGTCCGACGCCAGCGAATCATGTCACGACAACGGCAGTCAAGTGGGACGACTCGATCATCATCGCCAGCGGTGAGATTCGTCCGCGGGTGAGATCGCCCCAGGTGTATCGCTTTACCCCGATCAGCACGATGCGAGATTTTGGATTGGTCAATTACATCGTGTTGTTTGGCTACTTGTTGGCCATGGTCGGCGTGGGTGTGTATTTTGCTAATCGAAACAAGAGCACGGACGATTTCTTTCGAGGTGGCCAGACAATTCCGTGGTGGGCGGCGGGCTGTAGTATTTTTGCAACCATGCTCAGTTCGCTAACGTTCACTGGCATCCCTTCTAAATCGTTCGCTCAGGATTGGGTGTATTCGATTGGGAACTTCATGATCCCGGTGGTCGCTGTGCTGGCGGCATTGGTGGTGATGCCGTTTTATCGCCGGATCGACGCAACGAGTGCGTACGAGTATTTGGAGAAACGATTCAGTCCGGGCGTGCGTCACTTTGGCAGCGCCAGCTTCACGGTATTTCATCTGTTTCGAATGGCGGTCGTGATGTCGTTGACTGGATTGGCGCTCGCCGTTGCCACGCCGCTCACTCCGACTCAATCCGTGTTACTGATGGGCATGCTAAGCGTCGTGTACTGCACGATGGGCGGCATCGAAGCGGTCATTTGGACCGATACGATCCAAACGGTCGTGTTATTAGGTGGTGGTTTGTTAGCGTTGATCTTACTGGTCATCGGCGTCGAAGGAGGTGTCAGCGGCTTTGCAGGGTCGGTGCTGGATGCGAACAAGTTGAAGATCGCAAATTTTCACTGGGATCCAACGAACACGCAGGTTGCTTTGTGGGTGATCATTGTCGGCTCGATCGCACAGAACGTTTCGTCGTATTCGGCAGATCAAGCGGTCGTGCAGCGGTACATGACCACGGCGACTGAACGTTTAGCGGCACGTTCGATTTGGACCAATGCGGTGCTCACGGTTCCGGCAACGCTACTATTTTTCGGGATCGGAACGGCATTGTTCGCGTTTTATCATTCGCATCCCGATAGACTGGATCCGACGATCACGACCGACCAAATTTTCCCCTTGTTCATCGCTCGTGAAATGCCGATCGGCCTCGCGGGATTGATCGTCGCCGCCGTGTTTGCTGCTGCCCAGTCGACGGTTTCCACGAGTATGAATTCGACGGCAACGACAATTGTTACCGATTTCATGCGACCACTGAATTTGTGCAAGTCTGAGCGTGGTTATTTGAACGCAGCGCGTTTTTGGACGCTCGCCGTAGGAGTGATTGGAACGCTGTTGGGACTCGTGTTTGTGAATCCTGAAATAAAATCACTGTTTGATACGTTCATCATCGTCATTGGTTTGTTCATGGGTGTGCTGGGAGGTTTGTTTGTGTTGGGCGCACTGAGCCAGCGAGCGAATGCGACGGGTGCCATGATCGGTGCGATTGTCGGTGCGGGCGTGATGTTTTCGATGTGGAAGTTCACGGCAGTGAACGGTTACCTCTACACGGCCAGCGGTATCACCTGCTGTGTCACGGTGGGTTACATCGCCAGCCTGGCGTTTGGCAAGCCAGTGAAAAATTTGACTGGTTTGACAATTTATACGTTGCTGGCTCCAGCCGAAGTCGCTGTTATGAAGGTCAAATAAAATGGATGGTTCTCGCCGATTAGAACTGATTTCCACGTATCGTGATGGCTTACTCAACGACACTTTGCCATTTTGGATATCGCATTGTGTCGACCGCGAACACGGTGGTTTCATGATGTCGCTGGATCGTGACGGTACGGTCATCGATACCGACAAGGGTGTTTGGCAACAGGGACGTTTCACATGGCTATTGGGTGAGCTGTACAACAACGTCGAGCAACGGCCTGATTGGTTAGAACTCGCCAAACATGGGGCGAAGTTCATCGACGAGCACTGCTTTGATCCCAGCGATGGTCGAATGTGGTTTCATGTCACCCGCGATGGAAGACCGATTCGCAAGCGACGCTATGCGTTCTCAGAGAGTTTCGCCGCGATCGCTTATGGTGAATTGGCTAAAGCGACTGGCCAATCGCATTACGCCGAGAAGGCTCAGCGAACTTTCCAGCGTTTCATTGACCATAACTTGAACCCTCAAGGCAGCACTCCCAAGTTCACTGACACACGGCCCATGCGTGGGCTTGGGTTCCCCATGATTACGATCGTTACGGCGCAAGAGTTGCGTGAGTCGATCAACCTGCCCGAGGCCAATCAGTGGATCGATCGCAGCATCGATGACATTCGTCGTTATCACCTGAAAGCCGACATTGAGTGCGTGATGGAAACGGTCGGCGTTGACGGATCTCGACTTGATCACTTTGACGGGCGAACGCTCAACCCTGGTCACGCGATTGAAGGCGCGTGGTTCATCATGCTTGAAGGGAAAATTCGTGGTGATCAGGAATTGATTCGCACGGGATGCCGAATGCTGGATTGGATGTGGCAACGAGGCTGGGACGATCAGCACGGCGGCATCCTCTACTTCGTCGATGTTGACGGCTTACCCGTTCAGGAATATTGGCACGACATGAAATTCTGGTGGCCGCAAAACGAAACCATCATCGCCACTTTGCTGGCGTATGAATTAACAGGTGATCCAAAATACGCAAAATGGCACGCGATGATTCATGATTGGGCGTACCAACATTTTCCAGATCGCGAACATGGTGAATGGTTTGGCTACCTGCACCGCGATGGCAGCATCAGTTCGATGCATAAAGGCAATCTATGGAAAGGGCCGTTTCACTTGCCAAGAATGCAGCTTGTCTGTTGGCAGTTGTTAAGCACCAAGACTTCCGTTTCCAGAACCGACAAAACTCTTGACGAGTTCCGCTACCCTAAAGGTGATCAAGTGTACTAAGATGCGGAGACTGGAGAGATTTGAAACTTTACCTCTCAAGCCTTTGATCGGATTGTGACGATGAAAACGATTGTACGGAATTTGTCCCGAAAATCGGTCAGGAAGTCCCATCGTGTTTCACAAGATACATCGTCAAATTGCCAGCCTACGAGCGTTGCTGTCGGTCTCAACCGCTATCGTTTTGGCGATTGCAGTCACTCCTGCAGGTGTGTGGGCTGAACGCACTGACGCTCCAGAACTCAGTCAGATTCAGGTTCCGCTGTCACTTGTCGAAGCGGTCGCGATGCGGCTGAACTTGCATTACCAAAACGAGGTCGGGGTCAGTATCTCAGCTGACGACCGGGGCGGGGGGGCAGTGTTGGTCATGGCACCGCCATCGCTGCAAAAACAAATTGCTGCCGATGCAGCCAAGTTGGTCGAACATCTGTCGACCAATGCGGCTGACACCAGTTCCAGCACGACGTTGAACGTGCATTTGATTCACATCAGTTGGCGGGAAGCCGAAGACACCTTACGAGCGATCGCGGGGACCAACGTGCCTGTCACGACCAGCCGCAATGGAGAACGGGCGACGTTCCAGATTAACCTTGGCAAAGGGATCACGCCGACGAACATTGACGTCGATCGCCGTAGCAATCAAATCTCATTGACGACGACTGCTCAATCTCAAGAGATGTGGAAGATCGTGTTTGCGGCCATTGACCGGCCAGCACGATTCGATGGTGAGGCGACCGAGATCATGCGGTTGGTCAACGCTGACCCTGCTCCTGTGCAGCGTATGATTCGTTTGCTACGTCGTCTCGAAGGAGGCTCGACCGCACCAAAACCCGTTAATCGCATCAACCGTCCCGCCGCGATGCGCGGCAAGGCGACGTTCCGCACCGCCGCGTTCGCTCAAAACGGTGAAGAGGCGACCGACGATGAATTGCCAACGCCATCTGCTGATGTTGCTGCATCCGATGAAGATGATGACGAAGAAGGCGGCGTGATTGGGGACACCGATATTCAAATCGTTCCCGAGTCAGGCATCATCATTATCAAAGGTGCCAAACGCGATGTCGAAAAGATCAAGAAAGTGATCGCCGAGATCGAAGCACAAGCCAAGATCACGCAACCGGAAATCGAAGTTCGGCAGCTCTTGCACGCTGACTCCAACGCCATCGCGACGTTGTTGTCACAGCTCTATGAAGACGTGCTATCGGCTCGCCAAGGCGACGTTAGTATCACAGCACTGGATGCTCCCAACGCGCTATTACTGATCGGTCGTGCCGAAGCGATCAAAGCCGTGATGGACCTGGTTGAAAAGATCGACCAACCGATCCCAGAAACCGATCGTTTGCGAGTCTTTCGGCTCAAACACGCTTCATCGAAAGATGCGGAAACGACCATCCGCGAGTTCTTTACCAATCGCCCAGGCGAAGATGAAGATCAGCGGCCAGGAGTCGGCATTCGTGTCCGCGTCACTGCGGACTATCGCACGAATTCTTTAATCATTGCCGCGTCCCCTCGTGACATGGCAGAAGTCACTACCTTGATCGAACAACTCGATGTCAATCAGGCCGCCGCAGCGAGCCAGATTCGGATCTTCCCATTGCGAAACGCTCGTGCCGAAGACCTCGCTCCTGTCTTACAAGACTCGATCACTGCCGAACCGGAAAACGTCCCGGAAGACACGACGGTTAAGTCCTCGACGTTGTCGATCGTATCGTTGGGAGCACCGGGCAATCCAGTGTTGGACTCTGGTGTACTGTCAGGCACGGTGATCACCGCAGATAACAACGCCAATGCGATCGTCGTGCGTGCACCGAGTGAAGGCATGCCCTTGATTGCGGAATTGATTCGTCAACTCGATCAAGCACCCGGCATCGATTCGTTGGTGAAAGTCTTTACGATCAAAAACAGTGACGCGGCAAAGTTGACGACAGCGTTGCAGACGTTGTTCGGTGACGACGCAGGCACAGCGGGAACCAGCGTGGGTGCTGGAAATCAAGCTGGCTTGCCCGCCTTATCGGCTGCCGAAAGCTCGCTCGTGCCGCTACGGTTCTCCGCTGACGCTCGCACCAACAGTATCATCGCCAGCGGTTCAGCCGAAGACCTCGAAGTCGTTGAGAGTATTTTGTTGCGGCTCGATAGCACGGGATTTGCTGAACGCATCACTGAAGTGATTTGGTTGAAGCATCAGATCGCAGACAACATTGCGATCGCGATTCAGCAGTACGTGCAGACTCGTCAACAATCGCAGAACATCATCCCACAATTGCAACAGGGTCTCGGTCCCTACGATTTGCCGGATCGCGATTTGATCGTGGTTGCAGAACCGCAAACGAATAGTCTGCTGTTGAGCGTTTCACCTCGCATGTACGAAGAGGTGCGTCGGTTGATCGATCGTCTCGATCGACGTCCGCCGATGGTTCTAATCAAAACACTGATCGCGGAAGTGCGATTGGACGATGGCTTTGAACTCGGTGGTGAGTTTGGTTTACAGGATTCGTTGTTGTTTGATCGCGGAAAAGCTGCTACTCCTACGGTTAACCCTACAAACCCGCAGTCGATTCCCGGCTTCAATTTCAATAATGTCGGTTTGCCAAATGTCAACTCCACTGGCCAAGAAGATCTAGCATCCCGAGGCGTGACTGCGTTCGGTGTCGCTCAAAGTGCGTTGGACCCGACCAACAACGGCGGGTTTGTGTTCTCAGCAGCGAGCGAGTCAATCAACTTGTTTTTACGAACGCTGCAAACTGCCAATCGCTTGCAGATTCTGAGCCGTCCCGAAGTCATGACTGCGGATAATACAGAAGGTTTCATTACCGTGGGCCAATCGTTCCCGCGACCCGTGAGTGTGACGCAAGGTGGAGTGAACCAGGGGACAGTGATTGCAGTAGAAGACCGTGACGTTGGTATCATCTTGCGAGTGACACCTCGGGTGGGTGCCGATGGATTGATTTTGATGAACATTGACGCCAGTCGCTCGGCGATCAATAACACCGTTGGTCAGGTCATCGGCTTCTTCGATGCTGGAGGTGTTGGCACGACGCCACAACCGATCAGTGTGCCCGCGATTGACCAAACGGTTGCTCAATCCGTGATCACGGCGTTTGACGGACAAACCGTCGTGTTCGGTGGCCTGATTCAAAAGCAACGGAGCAATTTCACTCGGCGGGTGCCTTACCTGTCCAACATTCCCTTACTCGGAACGTTTTTCAAGTATGACCGTGAGACGGAGTTCCGTAGTGAGCTGTTGATCGTGATGACACCGATGCTCGTGACTGGTGATGAAGATCTTGAATACGTCAAACAGATTGAATCCAGCCGCATGAGCTGGTGCCTCGCAGACGTCGTCGAAGCCCACGGGGACGAGGGACTCAACGGTGGCTACGGTCTGTGGGGGCCAGCGATCGGTCCAACGATTTATCCCGATGTGCATCCGACCGTGGATGTGTTCCCCGCTGCCGACATGCCGACGAATTCGGCCACGCGGACTGGTGTGCCGTACTACCGCGAAGGTGTGCTCCCCGGCGACATGACGTCAGCTCCCTATGGAGTTGCGGATGGGATTGATTTAGCACCAGGCGAGTCGATCTTATCGGCGGACTCCGGCATGATTGGATCGGGCGGCGAGTTCGCTGCTCCGGTGATCAGCCAACAGCAATGGTCACCTGCGCCAGCTAACAACCAACAATTGCCATACGCTGCACCAGAAACCGGTCAAGAAATGCGTTTACCCAGCACTGAAGAGTTACCCGCTCCCCAACAGTTCCTGCCACCACCACCGGTTAGTGTTTCGGGTGCGTCGACAAGAATACCTGCGTCTACCGGTACGATGAAAACGATCTCAACGGGATCACCAGATACGAACACGGCACCAGCGACCCCGGCTTCGCGTTGGACCAAGTTCAACGGCAAGCTGGGATCATGGATCTCGCCTAGTAAGGAATAAGTGCAATAACCGTCCGTCCAACAGCGGTGACTACTAAAGATATCTCGAACAACCTAGGCCGGAGGCCGACACATCCTCTGCCGGTGGCGTGAGCCACCGGATTGGATGCCAACCAAATGACTAGCCCGAAGGGCGACACAGCGAGATCCTGTGTCGGCCTCCAACCTTATGGCGACTTAATCCCGATGGGGCCGGTGGCTCACGCCACCGGCAGTTCTTGTGTCGGCCTCCGGCCTATCCAACGACGCCACGGGGATAGGCAAATTTCCATAGCTTAGCCCCTACAACAATACTTCTGAACTCTAAGTCAATAGAGAACAACATGAAAACCACACGCTCCCTGACCACACTCTTCCTCTGCGTGACATTGGGCACGCTTGTCGGTTGTAGCACGTTTCAGAAGAAAGACGAAACGTTGTTGTCGGCTTCACCCAAACCGAAGAAGAGCTTGTTCGACCGGATGCCGTGGTCGAAGAAAGACGACACGCCCGAGCCGTATCCCAATCCAGTCAAGCTCGCGGCCACCTGGACTCCCGACACACTGACGCAAACCGGCCGCGTCGCTACCCGGGGGTTCGGTGCTCGCGTGTTTTTCTATGACGAGAAATCTCGGCCCGTGCCCGTCGACGGAACACTCGTTGTCCATGCGTTTGACGAACTGGACGCTGGCAAAAACGGCCAACCACAAATCAAACGCTACGAGTTCACGCCTGAGCAATTCACGCGTCACTTCAGCCAATCGGACCTTGGGGCATCTTACAGTGTTTGGATTCCCTGGGATGCGGTGGGCGGCAAACAATCGCGAGTCTCTCTCGTCGCTTCGTTCTCAACCGCCGAAGGCAAGATGGTGCAAGGTACACCGACGACAGTACTGTTGCCCGGTGCCAAAGATGGATCAGCGGCAACTTTAGCAGCTCGATTCGCTCCCGAGTATCGCGAGTGGCAAGTGGCCTCGTCGGGATCGCAAGCACCGACCAGCGGTTTGACAACGACGACGATTCACCGCACGGCTCCGGCAGTTCGTTCGATGCCAATGTTGCCTGAACCTGGCAGCTCATCACCGAACTGGAACGTCGCTGGCAACAGTGCGAGTTCGGTGGAGGTCGCGATGAAAACCAGTGCGATGCCAGCAACAAGTGGCACGCCCGTGATACCCGCCAGCACGCAATTGAAGAAGTGAGTGATGCCGCAAGGCGTTACTCGGTCAGCGAGACATAGCTTAGTAAGATTACAATAAAACCTCCCCCGAGTCGCGCTTGGGGGAGGTTTTTGGTTCAGCTCTACTTAGATGGAGGTTAGGCAAAAATGCAATTTGAAATGTTCAATTTGCAATTTGCAATCAACCGTGACTGAAGCTGCACGCCCTCTAAAATACAAGGGAGTTGGTAAGCGATTAGCGGACAACGAAAGTCTTGACGACTTCCGCTACGGCTAAGAACTAGGCAGCGTCTTTTTTCTTTTTGCCTTTGGGCTTGTCGCCACCTTTACCGGCTGGGCCGGTTTGAAGTTGTTTTTGAACCGCTTCAGGCAACGCCTTGAGTTGCTCTGGCGTGAACGCAGCAGCCACAGCCTTCTTCATTTTGATAGTGGCAGCATTGAGTTCTTCGAGCAACGCTTTCTCATCGGCAGTCAGGGCTTCGTTCACTTTGGCAGCCATTTCTTTGCCCTTCAAACCTGACTCGCGTGCCGCCTTCGCCGCATCGGCACGTTTCTTGTTCAGTTCTTGAGTCAGCCCTTTTTCGCGAAGCTCCTTGACGCTCGTTTCAAACGCACCAGCGGCGGCTTTGACTTTGCCCATTTGTTCTTCGCTCAACCCAGCATCCTTGAGGCTGGTCATCAACTTGGAGATCATCGGGTTGCCGCCCTTTTCACCTTTGTTTTTGCCCTTGGCGGGCTTTTCGTCGGCGACGGCGGTGAATGCCAACGTGGCGATGAGGGCGAGAGAGAGAATACTTCTCATGTTAGGTTCCTTGTTGTCTTTCGAGACAGAGAGGTGAGTGACGGTGCGGCGGGGTGTCGCACTGTCGGGGTTGGAAGGGCGCACCAGGACGGTACGCGGGATGGATATCCTACGCTATCCAATCCCGAAAGGTGAACCAGGTTCCGCAAAACTTGAGGAAATTCTGCAAGGCACAGGACATTTGACCTACTCTTTGACTTCCGCAAACCGCCCGATCGCGTACTCCAAATCCGCCCGACTATGGGCCGCTGATACTTGGGTTCGAATTCTCGCCTTGCCATGTGGCACGACGGGGTACGAAAACCCAATGACGTACACACCCTTGCTGAGCATCGCGTCTGCCATCCGCGTCGCGACGGCGGCATCACCCAGCATGATGGGCACGATGGGGTGTTCGCCAGGGACAAGCTCGAAGCCGAGCTTCGTCAACTCGCTGCGGAAAAACGCCGTGTTCGTGTGTAACTGATCTCGCAACGCCGTCGACTCGCTGAGCAATCGCAACGCCGCTAACGAACCTGCGACAATCGGCGGTGCCAACGAATTAGAAAACAAATAGGGCCGCGACCGTTGACGTAACAACTCAATGATCTCACGGCGACCGCTCGTGTATCCGCCACTGGCGCCCCCGAGCGCCTTGCCCAACGTGCCTGTGATGATGTCCACCCGGTCCATGCAATCGTGATGTTCATGCGTGCCTCGTCCACGCTTGCCCATGAATCCCACCGCGTGAGAATCGTCCACCATCACGAGCGCATCATAACGCTCGGCCAAATCACAGATGCCGGGCAAGTTCGCGATTGTGCCGTCCATCGAAAATACACCATCGGTGGCGATCAACCGAAACCGCGCCGACGAAGCAGCTTTCAACTGCTCCTCCAAATCCGCCATGTCGTTGTTGCGATAACGAAACCGCTGGGCCTTGCACAATCGAATCCCGTCAATGATCGACGCATGATTCAGTTCATCCGAAATGACAGCGTCGGCATCGGTCAACAACGTCTCAAACAAACCACCGTTGGCATCGAAACAGGACGAATACAGGATGGTGTCATCGGTACCGAGAAACTCGCTGAGTCGAAATTCGAGCTCTTTGTGAATCGCTTGCGTCCCGCAAATGAATCTCACCGATGACAAGCCGTAACCCCAGTGCTGCAATCCTTCGGCTGCGGCATCGCGGATCGTCGGATGTTCTGACAATCCGAGATAATTGTTCGCGCACAAGTTCAGCACCGAGGCGTTACCGACGCGAATGTGCATGTCCTGCGGTGACCGGATCATGCGCTCCGTTTTGAACAGCCCCGCCTCACGGATTTGATCAAGTTGCTGGCCGACGTGTTGTTGAAAACCTCCGTACATCATTCACTCCACTTCAAGATAACTTTGCCCGATTGACCCGACATCATCACTTCGAATCCTTGCTCGAAATCTTGATAGCCGTAACGATGCGTGATGACTGGCGACAAGTCCAAACCGCTCTGCAACATCACAGTCATTTTGTACCACGTGTCGTACATTTCACGACCGTAGATGCCTTTGATCGTTAGCATGTTAAAGACGACGGCGTTCCAGTCAATCGCCATCTCTCCGCTGGGGATGCCTAACATCGCGATCTTGCCACCGTGAGCCATTTGAGAAACCATGTCACGAAACGCCGAGGCATTGCCAGACATTTCGAGGCCTACGTCAAAGCCTTCTCGCATGCCGAGTTCACGTTGCACATCAGCGAGTCGTTCACTGCGAACGTCGACCGTTCGCGTTGCCCCGAGTTTGGTCGCGAGTTCCAAACGCCATGGATTGACATCCGTCACGACGACGTGCCGCGCACCGGCGTGCCGGGCTACCGCCGCTGCCATGCAGCCGATGGGACCGGCACCCGTGATCAACACATCTTCGCCGAGAATTGAAAACGTCAGGGCCGTGTGGACTGCGTTTCCGTACGGATCAAAGATCGCGGCAATGTCGCGGTCAATCGTATGATCATGATGCCACACGTTGGTCATCGGCAGCGAAATGTACTCCGCAAACGCACCCGGCCGGTTCACGCCGATGCCTTTTGTATCGGCGCACAAATGCCGACGGCCCGCCATGCAATTTCGGCAGCGACCGCACACCACGTGGCCCTCGCCACTGACGACATCGCCAGGGTGAAAGTCGACCACGTTGGAGCCGACTTCGACGATCTCCCCGACGAATTCGTGACCAACCACCATGGGAACGGGAATCGTTTTCTGCGCCCAGTCATCCCAGGCGTAGATATGAACGTCGGTGCCGCAGATCCCCGTCCGGTCGACTTTGATCAGCACATCGTTGATACCAATGCCGGGTTGCGGAACGTCTTCGAGCCACAACCCCGGCTCACGTTTGCGTTTAACGAGTGCTTTCATGCAAAGTCAACTTTATTGTTGGATGGTTTCTCTCCCGGCTCGCGTGCCCATCGCTCCCCACAAACCGTAGGGACTTTCCGATCCGGGGGCACTTTCACCTGCGCCACCTGACCAAACATTGCCATCGTGAGCCGAGCCGGCCTCGATTGATTCGGTCACAAATCGTACCGCGCCATCGCCCATCAGCACATGGGCACCACCTTGATGCCGACTGCTAACCGAAGCGATTCCGTCGGTCTCGGCTGTCAAGCCATCAAGGCACAATTCGCGATTAGGAGGCAGAATTGTGTTACAAACGCTAAAGGATGTTCCAGACGAAGCCCAGCGAAAACCACGACCTTGATCACCTGCGGCGAGCGTCGTTCCGGGTGCCCAAAATTGAGGCCGAGCGGTATCGACGAGACCCTCATGCAAACACAAATCTGGCTCGTCACGAACTGTTTCGCCACCGCTCGCATTATCCACCGCCGCCATCGTGCGGGCATCGCGGTCGCCCAAGTCTGTCGCGATCTCACCGACAACGATCGTATTGGCCAATCCATCGAGAATGTCTCGGAAACCGGTTTTTTGATGCGTCACAAACGCACCGCGACATGCCGCCCGTGTTTCGGTCGCATGAACGCCGGGCGTCGTTAACGTCAACGTCGTGTCGGCATCAATCCCGAGTAGCCCTAGCTCCATGTAGAAGACCGAATCACCCAGTGCTGCGGCGTAATTGGTGCGTCCAAATGCTGGCAACCCCGTCCCTGGATCACTGGGGCAGCGCAGCGTAGCCAGTTCGGTTTGCCAGGGAGCATATGCTGCCGTTGTGGTCTCCGCCCCCATCGCTGGCCATGGGTTCGGGGTCGCTCCGCCGTGCTGCAACGGATTAGCAATCTGCTCCCAGATCGCCTGTTGTTCAAAGAACGGAGTCAGGCCGACGAAAACCGAGAGGTCCATGCGATTGGTCCGATTACTACCAATGGCGGCTCCATCGGCCCAGGTGCCGCCACCGTGCATCGGCATTTGATCATAGGCGGCATGGTAATTGTGAATCGCCAAACCCACTTGTTTGAGATTGTTGCTGCAACTCATTCGCCGAGCTGCTTCACGAGCAGCTTGCACGGCAGGCAACAGCAATCCAACCAGCACGCCGATGATGGCAATGACAACGAGAAGTTCAACGAGAGTGAATCCAGAGCGAGCACGCAAGCGCGCAGGGAGAGACTGAGTCATGAAAAAAAATCCGATTGGTAAATTGAGAGAAAACGCTACAGGTTTCAATAGACACCTGTTCAACCAAGCATCAAGAAACGATGCCGGGCAAAAATCAAAACAAAACGTTCAAACCAATCAGACCGTGGGCGGACCACGAGAAGACAGACCGCCACATAGCGGCGAAAGAGGACACGCCAAACCGAATTGGAATGGCTCGTCATCCGCGCCAGCAGGCACCGACAACAGGCCTGAATCGTCGGCGATTTGACCAATCAAAGTTACCGCACAACACAATGCACACAAACCCTGACAATCGTCGGTGGAATGTCCCACCGTCAAATCGTGCTCAGATTCTGCCAGCGAAATGGCGTTCTCACTGTCGCAGCAACACCCATCATGGGAGTGGCCATCCGATGTCAATTCTGGCAACACCAACTCATCATCGATACAACAACATGCCGCGCTCTGCACTGCGTGATCGTGCCCATGATGGTGAGTAGCTGGCAAAAGCCAACCACCAACCAAATAGGCGATCAATGCGAGATGGGCTGTTAAACGGTTCATGAGTGCAATATGAAGTAGCGGAAGTCATCAAGACTTTCGGAGCGATTGCCTTCATTCTACTAAACGAAACTCTGGACGAGTTCCGCTACGATAGATTCGTGCAATCGCTCTACGCGGGAAATCACCGCATGGTTCGTCTCAGAGTACGCAAAACGCCCCGCCTCGAAAAGAGGTTTTCACGCTATTTTTGTGCAGTTTCATCCAAAGGTAACACCTCCTGCATACTTGGATAACGGTGATCGTGTCCTTCATGCTCGCTGTGCTGATGGCCGGGCAGGTTTTCCAGTGCCACGGCAATCGCCACCCCCAACAACAGGGAGGCTGTCAATTTGCCTCGATCATGATCGTGAAAAGCGACTTCTGGCAACAAATCCGCCAGGGCAATGCAGATGAAAAACCCCGCCGAAACCGCCAATCCCCACCCCAGTATCTCGGTGCCTTGCGCGCCTTCGGTCCAGTGCGTGGCACCGACATACATGAGGAAGGCACCGATCGGACAAGCCATCGAAAACGAGATATTCGCGACGCTTTGAGCACGTTCGGACCAGCCTTGTTTGCTCATCACCGAAGTGATCGCAAACGCATCGAGCGGCTTGTGAAATGCCACCGCCAGAAAAGTTCCTAACCCAGCCAAACCCAACCATGCTCCATGGTTGGCGTCCGCGATCACGCTGCTCGCTAACGCCACCCCGTCGATGATCGTGTGCAGGGCCAACCCAAAAAACATCCCCGCCCAACTTAATCCTTTGTGTGGATGATCGTGCGAGTGTGCATGGCTGTGCTCGTGCTCATGGCTGTGCTCATGGCTGTGCTCGTGCTCATTGCTGTGCTCGTGCTCATGGCTGTGCTCATGCTCATGGCTGTGCTCATGCTCATGGCTGTGCTTTTCACCGCCAACCGCCGCACGCTCGGCTTCCTTCACGCCATGATCATGAGTATGGAACAAACGGATCAGCAAAAACATGGCGATCAAACCCGCAAGGGCCGCGCCGCCTGATTTCCCCGACGATCCCAACACCTCGGTGGCGTGGGGCAGCAAGTGCAATAGCGCGATCCCCAGCATCAACCCACCCACACCGCTCATCAAGATTTGGGTCCGCAAGTGGGTCATGCGAAACAACTTGGACAGCCGACCTCCCGTCATCGAAGCCAGAATGACGAACACGCAGTACACGATTAGCAACGGTTCAGGAGCGAGCGGCATCAGGTTGATGGTGAGCAAAGGATCGAGTCAAACGGAAGGTAAGCCACGATTCTACGCCATCGCCACCTGATCGCCTATCGACCACTGACCCAAAGTAGCAGTCTTGACCCGTACAGCCGCGCCATGTGGAACCGTTTCCGCAGAAGCTAAAAAATACCTAGGCCGAAAAATTTGCTTGACGCACAATCGCAAGCTACGTTTCTTTGGCCGATGGTCGACCACGCAGTGGCGCGGGTTAATCGTTGAAACTGGCCGTTTCCGAAGCATGAAGCTCCGAGTACAGAAACATGATGTTTTTCAGCGACAAAGATCGCCGCGACACCACCGCTCATATTCTCCGCCGTCTGGAAGAACGCATCCTGTTTGATGCCGCGATGGACGGGGGCGTCGACCCCGAACTCGCCGACGCCTCAACGAATGGTCTTGGATTTGACAACTCCAATCATGCCATGTTTGAGGATTCCACCTCGGCAACAATCGACATGGACCACCAGGACGCCCCCGCGACCGCTTCGACTCGGGAGTTGATCTTGATCGACACGGGGGTCGAAGACTACGAAACGATCGTCAATGAACTGATGAACAACGAGAGCGGAGACCGCTCGTTCGAAGTCGTGTTCTTAGATAGTCACGCCGATGGTATCTCGCAAGTTTCAGCAATCTTAGCGGTTCGCGATGATCTCGATGCCGTTCACTTAGTCTCGCACGGTGAAGAAGGTGCTTTGCGTTTAGGCAATACTTGGATCGACATCAATAACTTGGCTGGTCGCTCAGGTGAGATCGCGTTGTGGGGTAATGCCTTCACCGCCGACGGCGACCTGTTGATCTACGGCTGCGATTTGGCCGCGACGAGCGATGGCGAAACTCTGGTGCAATCACTGGCTACACTGACGGGTGCAGATGTCGCCGCCAGTTCCGACGATACGGGTGACGCGAGTCGCGGTGGCGATTGGGAACTCGAATATGAAACCGGCGAAATCAGTACAACCGTGTTCGCCAGTGAATCGCTGCAACAATTCTATCAAGTCATCCTGGCCGCTGGTCCATCCGTCACCGCCGGCAATGACCAAGATGTGATGATCGGTGAGTCGTTCACGTTTGATGTGGTGTTCGATAACACAGGCACGACGACAGGTTACGGACCGTTTATTGATTTAGTGTTCCCGAGCAACGGCATTGACGGCGTAGCGGGTGTCGGCAGTGACGGAATCACGTTTGTGCAAGCCACCTATCTCGGACAACAACTCAATGTGATTGAATTGTTGTTCCCTAATGATGGTGGTGGCACGGGCACGATCGACCATCCCTACGCTGTGGATGGTGCCGGTGCGCCGCTCACCGTTACAGGCACTGCAGGCGATACCTTAGTCGTTGTGGAATTGCCGTTTGGCAGCGTGACGTCCGGTCAACCAGAAGTCTCCGTGCAAATCACAGCGATGGTGAGCAATCTCGCCGACGTGGCCGCTCCGCTGGCGATTCAAACCCGCAGCGGATTCCGCTACGGAGAAAGTGCCGTTGGCGGGGTTGCTTCGATCATGAGCGACTCAGGAGCGGATGTTACTGATGCGTCCAGTCCAGCAACGAACTGGAGCGAACAGATCAGCATCACGCCGACAATCATGACGCTAGAGAACATCTATCTCGGACCGGAAGACGAAACCGCGACAGGACCGAACTTCGAGCGTGAATACCAAATCATCGTCGACATTGCTGACGGGCAGACAATCAGTTCACTCGATGTCATCGACTCACTGCCCAACAATGTCGTTTTGACCGGTATCACTAGCGTCACCGTTGGCGGAGTTGCCGCGGCTTACACGAGCAACATCAACGCGATGACTGAGCCCGCGTTCAACCAAGACCTCATCATCACGTTATCCAATGACGTGACGGGTACCACTTCGAACAGCGATGTGGTCGTGACGTTCAGTTTTTATGTTGCGGAATACTACGCCGATGGTACCGTCGGCACGACTGGCAAGGAAGTAATTCAAGTTACGGGCGAAGATGACACGACCGTCACGCCTGATTCACGCTCACACAACAACGCTCGCGCAGTTGGCGACTGGAACCCGATCGACGATCGTGATACTGCTACACCTCTGAATCCCAACGCCACTACGATCGTTGCCGTTGATCCCACCGGTATAGAACACACAATTGACGACAAAGCGATCGCGATACAGAAATCCGTAGCTGTGGTCATTGATGCGGGCACACCTGGAGCAACGCCTGGCGATACGCTGGAATACACGCTGACGTTTCAAATCAGCGACTACTTCACGTTTGGCGATCTCGTTCTGACGGATATTTTTCAAGACGGCCAACTTTTTGACTTCAGCTTTGGCGCTACCCTGAGTGTTTCCGACAGCGTTGAATCTATAGCGGGTGTCTTTACGGTTCGAGATTCAATCGAAGCCGATACGGGCCAACGATTGATCATCGATCAGTCACAAATCAGCTTGGCTGACAATGCAGGCGAAGACGGCACGACGGCTGACGGCAGTGACGGATCGACGATGCTGACGTTCGATATCTCTAGCATGATGACCGATTTGGGTGCCAGCGACGGAGTTCTGCAAGGCGGGCTGTCGTTCAACGATAACGATGCGGACGTACGCCAAGCAGCGACGGGCACCATTCGGTTTCGCACGATTATCCAAGAAGATTACGCGGATACATTCGCATCGGGTGACCGTAGCGTCGACCAAGGCGATGTGATCACGAATAGCTCGCTGATCATTGCAGGCAAAGTGTTCGAGAATGTCGAGGAGAATGCGGGCACCGGCGACATCACGAATCAGCTTGGACAAGAAGAGGACAATTCCTCGGCCAGCATTCAGACCGCTCGTGGCACGTTGACCAAAGAAGTTTATGCGATCAACGGTAACACCACACTGCCAATGGGTGACAATGGACTGCCAGTCTTGGTTGCCGGTGATCGGGTCACGTACCGGATCACTTACACACTGCCGACCAGCGACGTCGAAGATTTGGTGCTCACCGATTTCTTGCCACTACCGATCTTCGTCGCGAACGATCACAACGCCGATGGAACTCCAGGCGACGCTTGGATCGTCGACTTTGACGAGACAAACTTGGATGCTGTCTCGGGAACAATTGAGCTAGGTACGAATGATACGTTTTTCGCTGAGTCAAACATTTCACCCGTCATCACGGTCAACAGCAGCAACGGCGTTGAGATTCTGTATGGTAGCTACGACGACACGAACAGTGCCAGCAGTACGATCGAATTGTATTTGACCGTCACGGCTCAGAACGCACCAACCGCTGATGGTTTGTATCTAACAAACATCGTGCGTGTCTCCGAAGGCACCACGCAAGAGACGCCCACCATCATTGACCGCATCGTTCAGATCGAAGTCACTCAGCCAGTGCTGTCGATCACCAAGGGCATCGTTGATTCAAATGCCACCGGGGAAACGTACGCGGGTTCGATCGGTCCAGGCGCTGTCACGTTCGATCCAGCCGGCACGGCGGTCGTCGGTGCTCCGTTCACTGGCACGCTCAACTCCAACACGCTCGCGACCGGAGCGGTCGACGCCAACATTACCGGTGGCATTGATGCGGGTGACATTGTGCGTTACGTCGTGGTCGTTGAAAACACAGGCAGCAGTGCAGCAGGTGCATTTGGCGTCTCCATCGCCGACGTCTTGCCTGCCGGGATGAATTTGGTGGGTGGTAGCCTGCAGGTTGTTGATGGAACCGGAGCCGCAGTGGCCTACACAGGAGCCGAGGCGGATCTATTCACTACTGGAATCACTCTCGACGATACCGCTGGCATCGCGTCGATTGCCAGTTACGATGCCACGAGCGGCAACAATGTGATCGTGTTGATTTACGATTTACAAGCGACCGCGTCAGTTGGCCCCAACGAAATACTTGGCAGTGACGCAACGTTGTTATCGTACGCTGGTCAAGCCGGTGGCGAAAACCATATTCCAGCGGGACTGACTGATGCCGCTCAACTCGAAACTGATGATGTCAGTGGCTCTAAAACGATTGTCTCCACTGAAATCAATGTCGGCGGCAACGGCCTACTCGATGCCGTGATCGGCGAGATCGTCACATTTGAAATCACATTCACGATCCCCGAAGGCACGACAGACAACGTCACGATCGTTGATACGCTCGACAGTGGTTTGCGATTCGTCAATCAAACGAACGTCTCTAGCAATAATATCAACATCACCGGCAACACCACCGCGAACGTCAGCAACAACGGACGCACGATCACATGGAACCTCGGTAATGTCACTGATACAAACATCGCCGACAATGTTGACGGAACGATCACATTCACGTACGAAGCCGTCGTAGCAAATATTTCTAGCAACCAACAGAATACAAAACTCAATAACACGGTTACTTTTCAATCGGACGGCTCGTCGCTCGCCAGCGTTAACTTGGGCGGTAACGCAAACCGAGTTAATGTCGTCGAGTCTGTGGTTGTAATTGGAACAATGGTCAGCGTGCGCGGAGTCGCCAATCAAGCTAGCGGAGATGCAGGCGATGCGATCCAGTACGTGACGACGATTACCCAGTCCGGCACGATCGATGCGTTTGACCTCGGCTTCGCTGGTGCACTCGCGCTGAATGGCAATGGAACATCTGCGATTTTGACGCCGACGTTCTCAGTCGTTGATTCGGCGGCGTTCCTTATCACGAACGACTTTGAGATTGTAGGCGATCAAGCTAATGGGTTCTCGCTGCAACTCAAGAGCGGTGTCGATTTTGACATGCTGCAGTCGCAAGTAGGTCGCACCATCACGATCACTGTTGATGGGACCATCGCCTCAACCGTCACGCCCAATCAAATACTCGCCTTCGATCCGGAAGTCACTTGGACGAGCCTCAATGGTAACATTGGCAATCGCACACCGCACAGTTCCGTCGACACGGGTGAGCGTGACGGCACCAATGCCAGTGACAATACTCACAACTACGTTGCCGACGACCCGATCAACGTGATGATCAACCCGCCGACATTTAACAAGGCGTTGTTCACGACCGATCAAACTGAAACCACTGGATCGAACCTAACAATTGGTGAGACCGCCACGTTCGTCTTCCTGGTGACTTTGCCCGAAGGTTCCACCAATGGATTGATTCTCATCGATCAACTCCCCACGGGCATGCAATACGTCAGCGCCTCTGTCGTGACTACCGCCGCCGCGTCCAGTGGACTGCTCGCGAACGATTTCGCAGGCACATTGCCAGCACCAACGATCACTGGTGGTGCCACCGATGGAGCCGACGTGACGATCACGTTCGGCAGCATCACCACGACCGTCGACAATGATGGCACGAACAACGCGTTCCTTGTGTTTGTTAGTGCGATCGTGACCGACAATCCCGCCAATGTCGGTTACGGTTCGGGGCAAACAACGCTGACCAACACTGCTACCTTGGACGTTGTCGGAGACGGAGTCGCCGCGATCACTAGCAACGATGTCAATCTGCCCATCGTCGAATCTAACCTAGCGATCACCAAGAACATCGTACAATCCGAGGCCAACGCTGGCGACACGTTAACCGTCACTCTGACTATCGCCAACACAGGCTTGGGCAACGCCTACGATGTCAGCATTCAAGACATCTTGTCAGCAACCGATTACGATCGAGCCAGCGTCGTGACGGTCGGTGGCGGAGCGTTCACGCAAGCTGGATTCACGGCCAACTATACAGCGGCAACCGGCACGCTGACCTATACCGGAGGAACGATCAACGCCGGAGCCTCAGCCACGTTCACGTTTCTGGTCGATCTCACAGACACAGTCGCTACCGATGCGGTGATCGTCAACACCGCAACGATTGAGCAGGCGACCACTCTCGATGGCACCGAAGTCGGTGAACGCAACAATCCCGATCCGGATGGCAATAACAGTGACACCGACTCCGACACCGTGCATATTCGCGAACACAGTCTCGCGGGCTTCGTGTACTTCGACGCTGACAACGATGGCATCAAAGACGCTGGCGAAACGGGAATCCAGAATGTCGATATTCGCTTACAAGGCACGGATCACCTCAGCAACGCGGTTGATATCACGATCCAAACCGGTGCTGACGGCTCGTACTACTTTGGTGATCTGCGACCGGGCACGTACTCCATCACTCAAACCCAGCCACTCGTGGCGATCAACGGCAAGGAGTATCTTGATGGAACCGATACGATCGGGACGCCGGGCGGCAACGATTTGGCGAACGACACGTTTACAAACATTATCCTTCCGCTGAACAGCGAGATCGACGGAACCAACAATAACTTCGGTGAACTCGAAGAAATCGAGTTGAGTGGTTTTGTCTATCATGATCTCGACAACGATGGCCTCAAAGACGCTGGCGAGCCGGCCATTCAAGGCGTGCGTTTGACGCTGACGGGAACTGACGATCAGGGCGTGATCACCACGCAAACGTTCGACACGCTAATCGACGGCTCCTACGCGTTTGATCAATTGCGTCCCGGCACGTACACGCTGACACAATCGCAAATTACAGGTAACGCGCCTTCGGGTCGGTTGTGGATCGATGGCAAAGAAACCGATGGCAACTATGGCAACGGCGACATCACCGTCAACGACGTGAACTCCAGCATCGAGTTGGTCGCTGGCAATACCGCGATCAATTACAACTTTGCCGAAGTTGTCGAGTCGATCGTATCAGGATACGTTTTCCACGATACGGAGAACGATGGTCTGCGAACTGGCAATGTTGGACTGGGCGGCGTCACGGTCACATTGTCTGGAATCAACGATCTCGGTCAAGCAATCAATCTTTCAACGACCACCTCGAGCACAGTGGGAACGCTAGGGTACTATGAGTTTGCCAACCTGCGACCAAGCAACGGGGCGGGTTACATCATCACGCAAACCACACCGACTGGATATCTCGATGGCATCGACACGATCGGATCGCAAGGCGGAATTGCTGTCAACGACGCCTTCACCAGCGTGATCATGTCAGACATCGACGGAACCGAGAACAACTTCGGCGAGATTCTGCCGTCGAGTTTGGCTGGCATGGTGTTCAACGACAAGAACAATGATGGGATCTTTAACGGTAACGACCTACCGATCGAGAACGTTTTCGTCACGTTGACGGGAACGAACGACCTCGGCAGCAATGTCAACATCACGACGCAGACGCTCGCCGACGGCACATACATTTTCACCAACTTACGTCCTTCGGATGCGGCAGGTTACACGCTGACTGAAACGCAGCCAACCAACTACAACGATGGAATTCATTCGGACGGAACGCTGGCCAATGGCGATACATCGCTGAGCAATATCATCACGAGCATCGATCTACTCGAAGACACCGATGGCACCGCTTACAACTTCGCCGAGCGGGGCATTGGAATCGCGGGCACGGTGTTTGTCGATAACAACCGCGACGGAATTTTGGATATCGGAGAGAACGTGCGACTCGACGGTGTTCGCATTGAACTGTGGGACGCCGCCGACACGACGATGTTGGAATTCACCACCACGGCGCTTGATGGAACATACTTGTTCACTGACCGTCCCGCAGCCGATTACATCGTCAAACAAATTCAACCGACGCTGTACACGACAACGTCACCGAATCAATTGAATGTGACATTGCCGTTGACGGGCATCTCCGGTATCGATTTTGCCGAAGCGTTGTGGGACATCGGCGATACAATCTACTTTGACGCCGATGGAAACTCCACTCAAGACGCTGGCGAACCAGGACTGGGCGGGGTCGGCGTGACGCTGCAATACGCTGGTATCAATGGGATCTTCGGCGACGGCGACGATAGTTCGCAAACAACGACAACTGACGCCAACGGAAACTACTCATTCACCGAATTGTTCAACGGCAATTATCGAATTATCACCAGCGGCGGCACGCTGCCGATTGGCTTGACGGGGACGCAAGAGACCGACGACTCATCGATCGCGGTTGATGGTACATCGCATCTCACGATTCTGGACGCGGACCGCTTTGAAATCGACTTCGGGTACGTCGGCACAGGCTCGATTGGTGATGAAGTCTGGTTGGATATCAACGCAGACGGCACACGTCAAACCGGCGAAATCGGACTTGCGAACGTCACCATCAACTTGGAGTTTGCTGGATTTGACGGTGTGTTCGGTAATGACGACGATTTTGTATTGCAAACGCAAACTAATGCAGCCGGAATCTACGCATTCAATAACCTTCCCGCAGGTAATTATCGCATTTCAGTCGATACTGCCGATCCAGATTTGCCAATTGATATCGCCGCGGTTGCTGGTCTCGACTCGATCCTGGGTGTGGCTGCCATCAGTTTGGCCGACGGTGAAATCAATAGCGATATCGATTTCGGCTTCGCAGGTACCCTAACGATTGGTGATCGGATTTTCATCGATCATAACGCAGACGGCGGTGTTTTCGATGCAGGCGATGGTGACCGGGGAATCTCAGGCGTGACCGTTTCGCTCGACATTGACTACAACGGCGACGGCACCTTCGACCACACCCTGACCACGACCACGGATGCCAACGGAATCTATTCGTTCAACTCCCTGGTGGCGGGCGATTATCGTGTTCGCGTCGATAATACCGGTCTGGGAGCGAACGTGCTCACCACATCGACCTATGAAATCGATGCGACTGCGGATAACGCGGCATTGATCACACTGGCCGTTGGCACCGACGACTTGACGGTTGATTTTGGATATCCTGGTCAAGTCGAATATGCGGTCACCAATGTTTCTTCGCTGACCAAAGCCGCTCAAACCCGTGACGTGTTTACCTACGAAGTGACTGTCACGAACTTAGGCGAGCGTGACGGCACCGGTGTTGTGGTCATCGACTCGTTCCCGATGGACATTCTCGATCCGGCCGGCATGAGCACCAATGATCCAGGTCGTGCGAGCTGGAACTTTGGAACCGGTGAATTGACTTGGAACGTTGGTAACCTGGATGTCGGTCAGAGCGAGACAATCATCGTAACCGTACAAGTTCGCCAGTTCCCACTGGACCCGTTGGCCGACGAGATCATCACGACGGCGATCGTGTCCGATGACACGCTCAACGGTCCCGAAATCACGCTGATCAACAACATCGCCCCGACGCTCGATGAATTGGTCGTGTTCGTCTTTGATACATTCAACAATCAAGGACCTTGGGAAGAACCGGGGCATGACGACGATGATCAACTGCTCGGATGGCTGCCCCCGTCTTATAACGTGTTTGAACGTCAACTTCGGCCTGCCCCCGTCGACCCGATTTTCAGTGGTTTGGCCGAACCAGGCACCACCCTCGTGCTGCGTATCTACGACGAGACGGGACGACTGATCGGCGACCGTCAAGTCGTCGCCGACACAGGTGGAAACTGGTTAGCCACATTCCCCGGTAGCGTGATTTGGAAACAGCCGCACCGGATGGAGATTGAACAAGTTGCGTCGATCGAAAATGCCATGCATGACGCGGGCTTCAATTTGCGTCGATACTTCCATCCCGCTACTCATTCATCGCTCGTGATGACCGAGCGACCAACTGTCAGCAGCGTTTTGCGAGAAACTGCGTACGAAACTGTCGAAGTGATGCACGACTCGCATAATGATCCCTTGCAACTTGGCCGCAAGGCGCACAGCTATCAGCTCAATACCGCGTCGACGAATGTCGCAGGACGATAATTCTCGCAGGCACACATTTTGAAACATGCAAATCGATCGAACGGTTTTTTGCTTGTTTTCTCGAAAAAAAACCCAACCGATCCGGTGCGTTGCATGAATCCTAACCAACTCGGCGTTTTTTAACCTGCGTGGCTAAGTAGGTGCTTCCTAGTCGATCATCAGAGTATCCCCCCGTCGTCTTTTCCCGACACCTGCTTCAGAAACTCGGATGCTGATTGATGCCGCGACTCTCCAAAAAAAAGTGCTTACGAGCCGCCGTCGCTGCACTTGCCGCACTGCTGTCCCCTTCGCTAGCCACGGCCCAATACACTGGCAATGCGACACCGGAAGCGTTCGCGGGTCAAATTCAAACCGCCGCCGCATCCGACGTTCATGAAGTCGCCGCGTTACCCGATCTCGGCAATGTTCCTGCTTCGTACCAACCATGGTGGCAAGATGTTTTAACCGCCCCGATGCGTCCTGATTCGAACACCGCAGCCGTCGGCGTGGAAACGCTGCTCGTCCGCACTCTCAACCACTCCGCTCAAGTGAAGGTGTTCAGCGACTTGCCGTTGATTCGTCAAACCGCAATCACCGAAGCCTGTGCCGCGTTCGATTGGAATGCGTTCATGAACACACGCTGGGATGACACCTCCGATCCTGTTGGCAACGTGCTGACCACCGGCGGTGCCGATCGCTATCAAAACAACCAATGGACCGGCACTGCGGGACTGGGACGTCGCAACTATTACGGTGGTCGTGTCGAAATCGCGCAAGACCTCGGCCATCAAAATACCAATAGCACATTCTTCCAACCCAATAACCAAGGCACATCACGCCTCCGGCTCAGCTACGTGCAACCGCTCATGCAAGGACGCGGTAGAGTCTACAACCAATCATTGATCGTCTTAGCGAAAATCGACACGTCGATCGCCAAAGACGAATTCTCGCGTCAACTGCAGTCCCACCTGCTCGAAGTCACTCGTGCGTACTGGGCCTTCTACCTCGAACGCGCCGCGTTGGTGCAGAAACGTCGATTGCTCGAACGAGCCGAATCGATCCAAACGAGTCTGCAAGCTCGCTCGGGTGTCGATATTGTCGGCAGCCAACTAACTCGGGTCAACGCTGCCGTTACAAATCGACGTGCCGATTTGGTGCGTGCGGAGATGGCGGTACGAAACGCCCAAGACCGCATCCAAGCACTCGTCAATGATCCCGAATTCGGGATGACCTACAACCTCGAAATGGTCCCCACGGACTTGCCGATCCGCTACTCGACGAATATGGAAGTCGGAGATGTGTTGTCAACGGCGATGCAAAAGCGTCCGGAAGTGGAGCAAGCAATCAAACAAATCAAAGCAGCCTGCGTGCGTTTGGGTATGTCGAAGAACGAACTGCTGCCACAGTTTGACTTCATCGCCGAAACCTATGTTGCGGGATTGCGTGGACGCAGTGATATCGGGCGGGCCTGGACCGACCAGTTCGAGACAGGTGAACCAAGCTACGCCGTCGGGTTCGCGTATCAGATGCCGATCGGCAATCGAATCGCAAAAGCTCGCCTGCAACGTCGACAGCTCGAGGTTCGTCAGTTGCAAAACCAATTCAACGCTACGGTTGAAACATTGCTGATGGAAACCAAAGTCGCGATCCGCGAAGTCCGCACTTCTGAGCAAGAGTTTCAAGCCAACTATATTGCCATGCAAGCCGCCGAGGCTCGCCTGGATAATATCGAACAACGTTGGAATCATTTGCCTGGACAAGACGGTTCAATCGGATTGTATCTCGAAGATTTACTCGATGCCCAATCGCAACTCACCGCCGCCGAGTTCGAGTTCACACGAGCCTTGACGACTTATAACCTTTCGCTCATGAATCTCAAGCGAGCTTCAGGCACGTTACTCGAAGCCGAGCAAGTCAGTGAGGGATGTGCGGATATCTGCGGCTTACCGACCAAGATTCTTGATAAGCCAGTGCTCGATTCCAGCGGAGCAATCAACACCTCTTACGATGCAATGGAACATGACTTTGCTCCAAAACAACATCAGCCCTACGGAACACCAACTTCCGAAATGATGTCACCCGTGCATGTCAGTCCTCAGATGATCGAACAAGATGCGCTGGACTTTTGACAGACACAGCCTCCCTCAAACGCAGTTTGGCGGAGGTAAACGAACAATCTCCTCCATAACTCGCCTGATCGATACACGTGCTCCCTTTCTCGCTCCAACGCCGAACCGCAAAGTCAACGTCTCTCGACGTTGCCAAAGCCATTCGCAGGGCTAGAACTTTAGCCGAAGAACTGGTGGGGCTGAGCGATGTCGACTTGCGATATCACGCGGAACGCGCACGACAGCAAACCGATCTCTCCCCGGTTCATGCGATCACATTCGCTATCGAAGCGATCCGGCGTACGCTCCAGATCACCGCCTATGATCGACAACTCGAAGCTGCACTCATGATGGCCGATGGTAGTCTCGCTGAGATGCAAACAGGCGAAGGCAAAACACTCACCGGCGCAATCGCAGCGATCCTTCACGCCATGCAATCGCGGCACGTTCACGTTGCCACCACCAATGAGTATCTTGCGCGTCGCGATCATGAACTACTAACTCCAGTATTCAAGTCGCTCGGATTGGCCACCGGATTGTCGACGGCCGACCAAAGCGTCACTGAAAAACAACTTGCCTACGCCAGCGATGTGGTCTTCGCGACAGGGTATCAACTCGGATTCGATTACCTCCGCGACCAACTCACGCTCGCCAGTCGACCTGGCTATCGTCTTGGTCAGCGGCTGCTACAGCAACTTCAGGGTTCTGAATCGAACAATGATGGTGTGTGTCAGCGCGGTCACGAGGTCGCGATTATTGACGAAGTTGATAGTGTGCTGATTGACGAAGCGATGACGCCGCTCGTGCTCAGTGGTGCCCTCCATCACGACCATTCAAACGTTAAAAATGAAGCGACCATCAGCCCCTTTCGCATCGCCCGCGAGTATGTGATGTCGTTTCGTGAAGGAGCGGATTTCCGCATCAGTTTCTATGATCGCAGCATCGCGTTGACGTCGACAGGTACCCAACGAGCGATGGAGTTTTTGCAGCTTCAAGCAACGCCACTTAATCTCGACGACCCCTGGCAACAGTACATTCAATCCGCTTTGCGAGCGGAGTATTTGCTGCGCCGTGACGTTGACTATGTCGTTCGCGATGATGAAGTGCAGATCGTAGATGGGTCAACCGGTCGAATTGTTCCAGACCGACAGTGGCGGGGTGGACTGCATCAAGCCGTCGAGACAAAAGAACGCGTGACGCTTACACAACCCCGGCAAACGCTCGCACGGATGTCGCGTCAGCGATACTTTGCTCGTTATCAAACGCTCAGTGGCATGACGGGGACCGCCAGCGGTCATGATCGTGAATGGCGACAAGTCTACGGCCTGAGCGTGAAGTCGATTGCCACGCGGTTGCCATCACAACGAACCGAGTTTCCGACTCTGTACGTAGCCAACATCGAGCAAAAACTCACTGCGATTATTGGCGAAGTGCTACGCTGCACGCGAGTCGGACAACCGGTCTTAATCGGTACCCGCACCATCGAACAAACTCGCTTGGTTGCCAACTCACTACTACACGCCAGAATCAATCATCGCATGCTCAATGGCGTGCAAGACGAAACGGAGGCGAGCCTGATCGCGACCGCAGGTCGAGCGAGAAGTGTCACAGTGGCAACCAACATGGCTGGCCGAGGGACTGATATCGTGCTCGATCAAGCCGCCATCGCCGCAGGCGGTTTGCACGTGATCGGGTTTGAACGCAATCTCTCTCCACGCATCGATCGCCAATTGCTTGGCCGCGCCGCTCGCCAAGGACAACCAGGAGGCGGACGATTCTTTGTCGCGCCCGAAGATGAACTAGTCGCTCGGTACGATACCTCGCTCGGCAAATCTTTGACGAGATTGACAACACCAACAAACAATTCGAATTGGGATCGTCGGGTGATGAATCTACAACGACGCAGTGAACAAGAGCGTTACGAACTTCGGCAACAAACCGCAAAGCAGGAGGAATGGCTCAATGAGTTACGTCATTACGTTGCATAATCACCTCGTCCTCGTGCCGATGGGTATCGCACTGTTACTCGGTGCCGCCGCTTCCGCCGACCAGCCACGCCCCGAAGGTTTTACGGAGCCGATGCAGACGATCAATATCGCTGCCGAACCGGGAGTCATTGATCAAGTCCTGGTTTGCGAAGGCGACGCGGTTCGCGCGGGTGATGTGATCGCGCAATTGAGATGCGAGGTGCTCAGGGCAACTCTCGATTCGACAATTGCAAAACTACGTTCGACAGGCGACCGCCAAGCCGCTGCGGCCACGTTGGCACATCGAAAACACCACTTGAACCAGTTGCAAGCATTGTTTGAAAAGAATCACGCCAGCGATCAAGAAGTCGCCGAAGCGGAATTCAATGTGCAACTGGCCGAGTCACAATTACAGACCGCCGATGATCAAATCGAAGTCCTACGTGCTGAACAACGTCAAATCCAAGCTCAACTTGAACGTCAGCGTGTGGTCGCTCCGATCGACGGGATCATTAACCATTTGCCAGTGCATCGTGGTGAACGCGTTGGCAATGTTGATCAACCAGTCGCTGAGCTGGTTTGCCTGGATCAACTCCGCGTTCGATATCACTTGCCCACCGATGTTGCCATCCAGCTATCAATCGGCAGCACGCAGACAGTCTTTTTCCCCGAAACAAATCAGCAAGCTGAGGCGAAGGTGGATTTCATTGCACCAACAACCAATAGCAGCAGTGGAACGGTGCGTGTCGAACTGCTGATTGACAACCCAGACAATCGCTATCGAGCAGGCGTGCGCTGTCAGCTCATATCAATTTCAAATCAGAGTCAACACGAGTTCTCCGCATTGCTAAGATCCGATTTTATCTTGGCTCAACCATCCAAGAGAACTGTATCACGATGATCACGAAAACCAATCCAACGTCACGGCGTTTTGATCGACGCACGCCTACGGCCAATGTTCCCACAATTGATCCGACGGCGCTAGCCACCAGCACAACGCCGAACGATTCCGACATGTACGCCGAACTGGTTTGGCGGGTTGAATCCACCTCAGCAATAGCGGAACTGCTGCATCGAGTCGTTACTGCGCGCTCGCTCGATGACGCTGCATTGATCGTTGTCAACGAACTGTCTGCGTTTCTGCGGGCGGATAGTGTCGCCATCGGTTTGGCCGACAAGCGAACGCTGCGAGTCAAAGTCGTGGCGATGTCCGACGTCGCGCAAGTCGATCCGGCGGCAGAAACAACCGCATTGATTTCTGCTGCCATGTCCGAGTCATTGCTGCGGCAACGTGAGTTGCACGCAGCGGTCACGGTCAGAGACACCACATCTCGATCGTGTGAACTGATGCAGTTCGCACACGATGAGTTGCTCAGTAAAACCTCTGCTCAATTTGCACTCTCGTGCCCATTGAGTGACGCTGATAGCAATCTGATCGGTGTTTGGATCGCGATTTTCCAGACTCCACCTGAGCACCCGGAACGCTTGATTCGATTCGCGTCGGCAATCAAGTCACCACTGGCTGAGACGCTCTGCAGCACCCAACAGGCAACCGAAGGCTTTCTCTCCAAATTACATCGTTCGGTTCGCAACACAAAAGCATCCACGCGACGAAAGCGACTGGCGATCGGTGCCATCGTAATGTTCGGTGCGTTGATGATCCCGATCCCACATCGAGTTTCTTGCCATTGCGTTTTGCAATCGACGAGCCAACGATTCGCCGTTGCGCCACACGATGGCGTTTTGAAAAGCACACACCTGCGGGCGGGTGATCGAGTTCGCAAGGGACAATTGCTCGCAGAAATGGAAGCCACCGATCTCGAACTTGAGATCGCAGACGTGACAGCCCGCCAACAACGAGCCTTCAAGAAAGCTGACATCCATCAAGCCGAAAATGATCCGACCGCGACTCAACTGGCACGTTTAGAAGCCAGCGAACTGACCGCAGAATTGGAACTATTGAAACATCGACTCTCCCGACGAAAGATCACGAGCGACATTGACGGTTTGGTGTTACAGTGCGAATTGGATGACGCCGAGGGTGCACCAGTGCGTCGTGGAGATGTCTTGATGCAGATCGCTCCGTTGGATTCGCTCCGCGCAGAGTTGGAGATTCCCGAACACGAGTTGTCGCATGTTGCGATCGGGCAAGCGGTGCAAATTATCGCCGATGGCATCCCTCTTGATCCGATGAACGCCGGCATCGAGAGAATCCGTCCAATGTCGGAAATCCGCAGCGGCCAGAACGTGTTTGTCGCTGAAGTTATGCTCAATAACAACGCGGGCGATTTGCGGCCTGGCATGCAAGGACACACAAAAATCTCGGCTGGCTATCGCGCCTCCGGTTGGGTGTTCTTGCATCGCGCTTGGGAGCGTTTCTACGGGAGCGTTCGCTAATGTGCATCGTACCGGAACTCGACCGAGAATCATTTGAACTCGCCAACATGCGGCTGAAACTGCGTGCTGGTTTGCAGTTTGTGATGCAGCACAATGGTGGAGAGATCACGTACATTCTGCGTGATCCGGTGACGTCTCAGGTACACGAGATCGGAATAGCACAGTACGGCCTGATCTCGGGATTGGATGGGCGTAGGACGCTCGGTGGGATTACGCAACAACTCGCCAGCCAAATGCCTGGAGCGGCTTTATCAAACCAACAAGCCGAACAGACCGCGCGGTACTTGCTCGATCACCAACTTGCCTATGCCATCAATGCCAGTGGCAATCGTATCGCATCGACAGACCGGCTCAGCGAGCGACGTGATCGACTCGCCGCGCAGCGCACCGCCGAGAACGCCAACCCACTGTTTTTGAAATTCCGCCTAGCCGATCCGAGTGGTCTGCTCGACAAACTCACATCGGTTTTCGGCTGCGTGTTTTCACGCACGGGAATTGTTTGCATCTTGATGCTGATCGCAGTCGCGGGGATGCAGTTGTGGCAAAACAGCGATTCAGTGATCCAAAGTTTACGAGGCATTGCCGATCCAACCTCCGCATTTTGGTTGGCGTTGATTTTTGTTGTGCTGAAGGTCGTCCATGAGTTCGGACACGGTATCGCCTGCCATCACTTGGGCGGGCGAGTCACAGAAACAGGCGTCGTATTTATTTTGTTTTTCCCTATTCCATACGTGGATGTCACATCGGCGTGGGGATTCTCGCGACGTCGTGAGCGAATGTTAGTCTCTGCGGCAGGCATGTTGATTGAGATGGCAATCGCGTCGATCGCTGCAATCACATGGTCGCTGTCGCACGATCCAATCGTGCGTTTTCATTTGATGAACATCGTGTTGATGGGTGCGCTCACAACGTTACTTTTTAACGCCAATTTTCTGATGCGTTTCGACGGTTATTTCTTATTATCCGACGGGATGGGAATCCCCAATCTCGCTCCCTCTTCCCGCGCCTGCGTGAGTGCTTACGCCCGGCATTACCTGCTGGGTGCCCCTTTCAACTTGTCAGCCCATGACCAGAGATATCGCGGTGTTTTGATCGTCTATGGTGTTGCTTCAATGATTTGGCGCGTGATTGTTTGTGTCGGGTTAGCGATGGTCGCGTCGGAGTTGTTTTTTGGATTCGGTGTGCTATTGGCAGCCGCCAGCGTGCTGGTGTGGTTTGGTCGGCCGAGCGTGAAGTTGATTGTGTCGTTAATGGCCGATAACGTCGAGGCAGCCCGCTGTCGCCGCGTGCTCGCGGTACGAACTCTGCCAGCTTTGGCGGCGCTGTTGCTGCTATTGTGCATCGTACCTTGGCCCTGGCAACCATCTGCACCCGCAATCGTGCAACACCGCGATTCGCAGGTTGTCCGAACGAACACGGATGGTTTCATCCAGGAGATCCTCGTCAAAGATGGTCAATGGATAGAGCCAGGCGCAGTCATTATTCGTTTGCAGAATCTGTCGCTTGATGCGGAGCTGAAGATTGCCGAAGCCCGATTGGCATCGTCTGCAATTCGGATGCGGCAAGAATTAGTAGCTGGGCACATCGCATCGCATCAAGCTGAAGCCGCCGTGCAACAGTCGCTACAATCGCGATTGGACGAACTACGCCGTCGGAAACAAGAGTGCGAAGTGAGAGCGGACATTGCTGGGTTGGTCGTCGCTCCAGAACTCGCCAGCCAAACCGGGTTGTACTGCGATGCAGGATTTGAGTTATGCCGTGTCGTTAATGAAGACAACAAAGAGCTGTTGGTATCAATCTCGCAACAGAATATGTCAGCTTATCGCGAGCGAATTGGAGACCTCCTGTTCTTTCGATTTGGCAGCGGTAGTGTCGTCCCCGTATCGCTCGCGAGTGTTCAGCCCAACGCAGTGACTCGGACCGATCCACGACTGACGGCGGAAGGCGGCGGCGAACTAGCACAGCGCGATGTGGACAGCGAGATGCAGTTGGTCGAACCGAGATTTCAGGCGATCGCGGGTTTATCGCACGAGCAAGCACAGCGACTCACAGCGGGAATGACCGGCTCGGTTCGTTTGCAGGATCATCGCCAATCCATCGCGGCTCATCTGTATCAAACGATTCTTCAATGATAAACTTTCCCTCAACGTTGGCGAAACGTTTTTCGTATAACCCACGATCGAGTGGTAGACTTAAATAGATCGTATTCGCGAGAAAGAATGTGAGCCTCTTTGCGAGATTCCCGGAGTCATGCTACTTTAACGCCCCCTAAGGCGTTTATCCCCACCCTTTTCTGCTGAAATCCATGCTTTCCGAGTCGGTTGCATTTTGAAAGTTCCCGAGCGTATCAAACCACTAATCGAAGACGGCCTTGTCGACGAGGTCTTAGGCTCGTTAATGAGTGGCAAAGAGGCCCAGGTATTCCTTGTCCTTTGCGGCGACGAGACTCGCTGCGCGAAGGTCTACAAAGACGTTACCAAACGCAGTTTCAAGAATGCGGTGCAGTATCAGGAAGGCCGCAAGATTCGCAACAGTCGTCGGCAAAGGGCAATGGACAATCGCTCTAAATTTGGCCGCGATCAGCAGGAAGACGTTTGGCAACGGGCTGAAGTCGACGCGTTGTATCAGCTCGCCGCTGCGGGTGTTCGAGTGCCCCATGCGTACGGTTTTTTCGATGGCGTGCTGTTGATGGAACTGATCACCGACGCAGACGGTGACGTCGCCCCGCGGCTTAACGACATCACCATGTCGGCTGGGCAAGCTAGAAAAGACCACGCCACGGTCATGACCTATGTGCTCCGCATGTTGTGTGTTGGCTTGATCCACGGCGATCTTTCGGAGTTCAATGTTCTGCAAAATGCAAATGGCCCTGTGATCATTGATTTCCCGCAAGTCGTCAATGCATCAGGCAATAACAATGCGAAGGCGATGTTGCTACGTGACGTTCGCAATATCACGCAGTATTATGCACAGTACGCTCCCGAACTGGCGAATACTCATTACGCCGAAGAGATGTGGGCGCTGCACGAAAAGAGTCAGCTCGCTCCTGATCTGAAACTGACCGGTAAGTTTAAGTTCTCAACTAAGTCAGCCGACGTCGATTCGGTGATCAACATGATCGATTTTGCCTACAAAGAAGAACAGGCTCGGCAAGACCGATTGAATAACGGCTAAAAAAGAGTGGGAGAGGC
>JBGSMN010000430.1:0-20827 GCA_041740155.1 Rhodopirellula sp. | reverse complement strand
GGAGGGTTCGAGCGACGGCTCATCGGCACCTGTAACGCCCGCGATTCCCGAACCGAACGTGACGACGGGACCGACCCCGATGGGGCTGTTGCAATTGGTCCAGCCCAGTTGGAACCCGCTGCGTGCCGAACTCGCTAAGCTGATGGTGCCGTCGACCGTGCCCACGAAACCTCTCTTGATGGGACCGACGCTACGCAATGAAGCGACCGTCGCGTTTCGTTACGGCAACCTGAAACTGGCGCGGGAGTTGTACTACGGTTTCCTGGCACGAGGTGACAAAGCGGCCATTGAGGATTTGCAAAACCTAAAATTCAGCGGTCATTTTCGTCGCCCCATCTGGCAACTTCGTTGGGGTGTCTCGATGGGACTGCACGGTGATACCGCAGTCACCAGTTTCGCACCGATTCGTGCAGGCGGCGGAACCGGTGGCCAACCTGGCATGCAGGAAGGCGGATTTAGCGATTCAGAGATGTCCGATTCCGGCGTGAGTGACCCCACAATGTCACCCGATTTACGGAGTGAATCCAGCGATATGCGTGAAGAGGGCATGGAAGACGGCAGTTCGGACCTCGATAGTTTCGGACAACCGATCGATCGCAAAGCAGCGGTCGCCGCAGCGCCTGTGGCGCAAATGACTGATGAAGCTATCCAAATGCGGTTTGAGGAAGTCATGGGTAGCGTCGCGACGACGGTGGCCGAAGGCATGCAAACGCGGTTCGAGCGGGGACAATTCGGCCCCGCGTTTGCAAATGTCGACCCAAAATCGACCGAACAAGGTGATACCGTTGGCGGTGAATATGTCTCGCCAAGCGAACCGCGAATGTGGATCCCGAATGTCATTTACCTGGGCGAGGAAAATTCCGACGAAACATTAAAAATCGCGGCCAAGGCGGGCGTTGATGTGTTGCTGCGCTTCGACGTTGCAATCAAAGAAATGCGAAACAGCATGCCGCAAAACCTGACCCGTGTGCGAGTTGTCGACGTCCGCGATGGTAAACCACTGGTCATGTCCGGAGCGATGGATAACCGTGAGGTCGCCAAAGCGGTCGCGGCGAATCGTGGCACCGCCGAAAAGCACATCGAGGACGCATTAGAAAAATTTTGGCCGATCATGGACAGCAAGCTGACCGTGATCCCGTTTCCTAAAATCACCCCCGAAGTGGCTCGTCGACGAGTGACTGGCGTGATCGGTGACGCTAGTTATTCTTTACTTCAAAAACTCGCTGAAATCCGCTATCTGCAATCGCAAGGCTATTTGACGGACGAAGAAACCGAGCAGGCGTTCGCGATCGCGGGTGAGTCCGATGGGATGACGATTCTATATGGTTCCGATGCCTTGGCGATTGAGACGATCCGTGAACTGGCGATGCAACAGGCGAATTTAGAAGAGTGAAAGGACGCAAAATGAAAACGGCGTCGATCGCTTTCAAGCTTGCATTGGTCTGGCTGCTCGCCGCATCCATGGGCTGTTCCGACGCGACCGAGAAGGTTTACCCCGTCTCAGGGCTGGTTCGTTTTCCCGATGGAACGGTACTGCGTGACGGATCGGTCGAATTTGAACTGATCGGACGCACACCTGCCGTGACGGCCACAGGCGTCATCGGGCCTGACGGTGTGTTCACGCTCGGGACGTTTACAGCCGATGACGGAGCGTTCGCGGGCAAACACCGGGTGGTGGTTATCAGCAACTATTCCATCGGCACCGGTGCCGAACGTCCAGGCATGATCCCCGAGGCCACGCTCGATCCCCGCTACCGGAGTTTTGACACGTCAGGCATCACGATGGACGTGTTGGCGGAGCAGAACCAAGTGATCATCGACGTTTCATCAGCCGCAACGCGCTAGCGTGCGGTTCCCGTCATAACCGCACGCTATCGCGTTGCGGCTGATTGCTGACCAGGTAGGTTATTTTCGAACGAGTTTGAAGGGGCACGCCCGCCTTGTTGAAACCCTATTCTAATGAGTAAAGTGTAGATCCATTTACGAATTTACGCACTCATTGCTGTTTTCGAACACGTTCCCAGAGGCCGGGTTTTTCCCGTATTTGATGTCCGATTCCAAAACCGTCGCCGAAGTTGAAGAAGTCGCCCAAAACGAAGTCGCCCACCAGATCGGCGAATTGCGAACCTCCACCGACGTTGATGTGAATGCTTACGAGACCGCCGAATGGCTCTCGTCGCTCGAATATGTCCTGGAAAGCCAAGGCCCCGAGCGTGTCAAATTCCTCATCGACCAGCTCCGCGACCGGGCCGCCCAACACGGCGTGCCGCTCAATGCCGACACTTCGACGCCCTACGTCAACACCATCCCGCCTAACCAACAACCCGCCTATCCGGGCAACCGCGAACTCGAACGTCGCATCAAATCTATTATCCGTTGGAACGCCATGGCGATGGTCGTGCGAGCCAACAAACGACCCGGCGGCGTCGGCGGACACATCAGCACCTTCGCCAGTTCCGCGACACTCTACGAAGTCGCCTTCAATCACTTTTTCCGAGGCCGAGGCGAAGACGGCTATTCCGGTGACTCAATTTATTTCCAAGGCCACGCGTCGCCAGGTATGTACTCCCGAGCGTTCGTCGAAGGCCGACTGGACGAAAACAAATTAGAAAACTTCCGTCGCGAACTCGGCGATGGCGGTGGATTGAGCAGCTACCCGCACCCCTGGCTGATGCCCGACTTTTGGGAATACCCCACCGTCTCGATGGGCCTCGGCCCGATCATGGCGATCTACCACGCCCGCTTCAACGAATACCTCACCGATCGCGGCATCAAGAACACGAAAGGTCAGACAGTTTGGGCGTTCTTGGGTGACGGCGAATGCGACGAGCCGGAAACTTTCGGCGCGATCGGTTTGGCCTCGCGTGAAAAACTTGACAACTTGATCTTTGTTATTAACTGCAACCTGCAACGTCTCGACGGACCTGTTCGCGGCAATGGTAAGGTCATCCAAGAACTCGAATCGATCTTTAACGGTGCCGGCTGGAACGTCATCAAAGTCGTCTGGGGCGGCGAGTGGGACGAACTGCTCGCTCGCGACACGACTGGATTGCTGGCCAAACGCATGAACGAAGTCGTCGATGGCCAATACCAGAAATACACGTCGAAGCCCGGTAGCTACATCCGCGAACACTTCTTCGGCAAATACCCCGAGCTGTTGGAATTAGTCAAACACCTCTCCGACGAAAAACTCGAAAAAATTCGTCGAGGTGGACACGACCCCGAAAAAGTCTACGCAGCCTACAAGAAAGCCTACGAACTGAACAACGGCAAGCCAACCGTGGTGCTGGCCAAGACCGTCAAGGGCTACGGATTGGGCGAAGCCGGTGAGGGACGCAACGTCGCTCACAACCAGAAGAAAATGAACGAAGCCGAGCTGCTCGAATTTCGCACGCGATTTGGCATCCCGATCAGCGACGAGAAGGTCGGTGAAGCACCGTTCTATAAACCACCGGCCAATAGCGCCGAGATGAAGTATTTGAAGGAGCGTCGGGCGGCCCTCGGTGGCTCCGTCCCCAGTCGACCGACCACGCATCCTAAGCTCGAAGTGCCGACCTTGGAATCGTTCCAAAAGCTGATTGATCGATTGGGCGACGGCAAGAATTGCAGTACCACGTTTGCCGTCGTGCAAATGCTGATTGCACTGTGCCGTGATAAGCAAATTGGCAAGTTCATGGTGCCGATCGTCCCTGATGAATCACGCACGTTCGGCATGGAAGGCATGTTCAAACAGTTCGGCATTTACGCGCATGCCGGACAGCTCTACGAGCCTGCGGATTCGGAAGACGTTTTCTTCTACAAGGAAGCCCAAGACGGACAGATCCTCGAAGAAGGCATCACCGAGTGTGGTTCGATGAGCAGTTTCAACGCAGCAGGGACCGCGTATAGCTGTCACGGTGTGAACATGATTCCGTTCTACATTTATTACAGCATGTTTGGTTTCCAACGCATCGGAGATTCAATCTGGGCTGCCGCTGACATGCGGGCCAAAGGTTTCCTTGTCGGTGGCACGGCTGGCCGGACGTCGCTCAATGGCGAAGGTTTGCAACACCAAGACGGCCACAGTTTGCTCAACGCGATCGCGTTCCCAACCGTACGTGCCTACGACCCCGCGTTTGCATACGAGGTGATCGTGATCATCCAAGAGGGACTCAAGCGGATGTTCCAAGACGGCGAGGAGTGCATGTACTACATCACCGCTGAAAACGATCCCTACGATCACCCCACCATGCCAGAAGGTTGCGCCGACGGCATCATCAAGGGCATGTACAAGTTCAAAAGCCGCGAAGTTGACGTTGCCAAGAGTCGTGTGCAGTTGTTCGGTAGCGGAGCGATCCTCAACTGTGTGCTCAAGGCTCAAGAGCTGCTGGCGGAAAAATACAGCATCGCTTCGGATGTTTGGTCAGTGACGAGCTACACGCAGCTCCGCCGCGACGCTGGTGCGTGCGAACGTTGGAATCGCTTGCACCCGACCGAAACGCCACGCCGTAGTTATCTCGAAGACACGCTCGAAGGTCTGACGGGACCGTTTATTTCGGCCAGCGATTACGTGCGAGCGCTCGGAGAGCAGTTGACACCATGGATTCCGGGCGATTACTACGTGCTGGGAACCGACGGCATGGGCCGCAGCGAAACTCGCCCGACACTCCGTCGACACTTCGAAGTCGATGCCGAGTCGATCGTGATCGCAACACTATACCGTTTGGCGAAATCGGGCGACATGGAATTGACCGACGTAGCCACCGCGATCAAAGACCTCGACTACGACCCCGACAAAGTCGACCCCTACTTTGCCTAGCCCTGGGGGGGAAGGCAGTTTTCAGATGACAGTTTTCAGAAGTCAGATGACAGAAGTCAGTTTTCAAATCCAAAACCCAATTTTCATCGAATACGAAAACCGACCGCAGAAACTGCTTTACCGACTTCTGAAAACTGACCACTGAAAACTGTCCGCTGTCCTCTGACATCTGAAAACTAATTCTTACTGACATCTGAAAACTGATATCTGAAAACTGAAATTTCTCTCCATGCAAATCACACTTCCTGAACTTGGCGACGGCATCGTATCTGGCGACGTCCTTGAAATATTTGTGTCCGTCGGCGACACCATCACCGCTGGCCAAGACATCATCGAGATGGAAACGGACAAGGCTACCGTGCCCGTCCCATCGAAAGTCGGTGGCAAGATCACAAAGATCATTGTCAGTGAAGGAGAGACGGTGCCGATCGGTGGTGCACTGATTGAAATCGAAGCGGTTGATGCACCGGAGCAAGAGGCCCCCAAAGCTGAGGCTCCGAAAGCTGAAGCACCTAAGGCGGAAGCTCCGAAAGCCGAAGCTCCCAAACCAGAGCCACCTAAGCAAGCCAGTCCAGCTCCAGCGAAACAGGAACCACCTAAGCCAGCTCCTCCCAAACCTGCTGCACCGATTGCACCAGCAACGATTGAACAGCCCAGCAGCTCTGCGGGCGTGATTCCCGCAGGTCCTGCCGTTCGCAAGCTTGCTCGCGAAACCAATGTGAATCTCGCCAACGTCCAAGGCACTGGTCCAGGTGGCCGAATCACTAGTGACGACGTGTTGGCAGCTGTTCGCGTTGCCTCGTCCAAACCAGCCGCCGCGGTCTCCGGTGCAGCCTCTGGTTTACCACGTCCAGCCCGGGCTGCGTCAGCGACTGATTTGCCAGGCACTGCCGACGAAGATGAATATGGTCCCATTCGTGTCGAGCGGATGAGTAAGATTCGCAAGACGATCGCGACCCAAATGCACGCTTCGTGGTCCAACGTGCCACGTGTCACCAACTTTGACGATGCCGACATCAGCGACCTGGAACGACTGCGTCAATCCAGCAAAGACGACTACGCCGCTCAAGGTCTGAAACTGACGACGATGCCGTTTTTGATCAAAGCGGTCGCCACGGCTTTGCGTCATCATCCGTCGATCAATGCCGTAATCGACGGCGATAACGAGCAGATCATTTACAAAGATTACGTCAACATCGGTATCGCCGTGGATACCGACCGTGGCTTAATCGTGCCGGTGATGCGTGATGTCGATCGGATGGGCATCCCCGATATCACGCGTGCACTCGCCGAAACGTCGGGCAAGGTGCGTGGTGGTCAATTCACAGTCAACGATTTGAAGGGCGGTTCGTTCACGATCAGCAATCTCGGTGCGATTGGCGGCACGTACAGCACGCCGATCGTAAACATTCCCGAGGTCGCCATTCTGCTCGTTGGCCGTAGTCGCAAACTGCCTGTTGTGATGCCCGATGACTCGATCCAACCACGTTTGATGATGCCTCTGAGTTTGTCCTACGACCATCGGCTCGTCGATGGTGGTACGGCAGCACGGTTCCTCAACGACGTGATCAGTTACTTGGAAGCTCCAAGTCGATTGTTGTTGGCACTGTAGGCCTTCGTGGCTATCAATTTCGTAACCCTCTCCCCGCCATACGAACTTGACGAGCCAGCCCCCGCCATCGAATTTTTCCGTCACGGGCGACAGGCCTGTGAGCAGAATCCTGGTCGCTGCCTGTACCTACAACGAGGCGGGGAACGTGGCCGCGCTACTGCAACGCATCACTGACGCACTGCCAACGGCTGATGTGTTGATCGTCGACGACAATTCACCTGACGGAACCGCAGATGAAGTTCGTCGATTCGCGAGCGAGCACGAGTTGCCCATTTCGATCACCTGTCATGTTCGCGACAAACGTGGTTTGGGTGGTGCGATCCGCACTGCAATGTTGGCAGCGATTGATGGTGGCTACGACTTGTTTTGCAATCTCGATGCGGACCTTTCGCACGACCCCGCCGACTTGCCCCGGCTTGTCGCAGCGATGACCGATTCGGTCGACGTTGCCGTCGGTTCGCGATACGTTCCCGGTGGTGAGATCGTGGGCTGGCCACTGCGTCGCAAACTGATGAGTCGTTGGATCAACGCGATCGCACGCCGCCGCTTGGGTTTGCCAGTCAACGACGCCAGCGGTTCGTTTCGTTGCTACCGAGTTAGCAGGCTTGCCGAACTCGATTTGAGCGATGGCTCATACGAAGGTTACGCGTTCATCCAAGAAGTATTGCTACGTTTGCATCGAGCTGGCGCATCGTTCTCGGAGGTTCCAATCACGTTCACCGAACGAGTGATCGGTGACAGCAAACTGCACCTCGCCGAAGCGCTTCGCTCCGGTTGGAAAGTTTTTCGAATGAAACGCACGTAGTAGCCTGAGAGTCAGGGCAAAATCGTCCGCATTCTGGACTGCTTTGACGAGCTGACCGCAACGATCTCGTTTAACAGTCAGCCGAAGGCTGGACTGCTAGAAAGTCAGGGTTGCAGTGCAACTGAGCCATGCCGGATTTGTTCCTTTGAATGATTCAGTCGCCCCTCTCCCCGAAGCGGGGCGAGGGGAGTCAGGATATTGGAGATTAAAACTTGCGCAATCGTGAAGCGTCACAACCCCAAATTTTTAACAGTCAGCCGTAGGCGTACTCATCAATCTCAGATTTCGTTTCACAGTCAGCCGTAGGCGTACTATGCATCAAAATAAGACAACGATACATGTACGCTTGCGGCTGACTGATAAACGAAAGGGAGTACGCCTGCGGCTAACTGTTAAACAAAAACTCCTGACGAGTTCCGCTACGTGTGCCGGTGATTTTGGGTAC
Source organism: Rhodopirellula sp. (assembly GCA_041740155.1). Classification (GTDB taxonomy): domain Bacteria; phylum Planctomycetota; class Planctomycetia; order Pirellulales; family Pirellulaceae; genus Rhodopirellula. Next base: position 13,167 of record JBGSMN010000430.1, on the reverse strand, counting down.
AATCAAGGCCGTTCAACTCTCATTTCCTCCTATACGAAACAACGATCATGACCGACTCGCTTTCTCGCCGTAGCATGTTGACTCGCACTCTTGCCTCAGCCGCTGGCGCGACCGTGCTCGCCACTCACACCACCATGGCCGAAGACACCGTTGCAGCAGCGACGGGCGGGGTTAAGGTGGATGCTAAATCGGGGCGTTTGAATCAGTCGGTTTGTAAGTGGTGTTACAACAAGATGTCGCTAGAGGATCTCGCCACCGAGGCCGCTGCCATGGGGCTGGTTGGGATTGACTTGCTTGGTCCCAACGACTTTCCAACGCTGAAAAAACATGGACTCGTTTGCACGATGGTTGAGTCGCACCCGCTGAGTAACGGTTTATGTGACACCCAATTTCATGAGATGGCACTCGAAAAGATGAACGCGGCGATCGAAGCGACCGCCGCCGAGGGTTGGAAGAACGTGATCTGTTTCAGTGGGAACGCACGCGGTATTGACCGCAAAACAGGCATGAAAAACTGTGTCGACGCGCTCAAGAAAATCGTGCCGGTCGCTGAGAAAGCGGGCGTGACGTTGCAGATGGAACTGCTCAACAGCAAAGTCGATCATGCGGATTACATGTGCGACAACAGCGTGTGGGGTGTGGAACTCGTCAAACAAGTCGGCAGCGACAATTTCAAGCTGCTCTATGATATCTATCACATGCAAATCATGGAGGGCGACATCATCCGCACGATCCAAGACAACCATGCCTACTATGGTCACTACCACACCGCTGGCAATCCCGGTCGTCACGAACTCGATGACACGCAAGAGTTATTTTATCCAGCGATCGCGCGGGCCATCGCGGAAACTGGGTACACCGGATATTTCGCCCATGAGTTCATCCCTGCCAACGATCCATTGACAGGTTTGCGAAACGCGGTTGCGCAGTGTGTCGTGTAGGTCAACGGTACGAAATCAATGTGCCATCGGTCGTATGTCCACGAACTGCATTCCGGCTCGCGTCGCGGCATCAAAGCCGAGCGGTGAATCTTCAAACACGAGACAACGTTCAGGATTCACACCGAGCAATCGGGCGGCTAACAAAAACGCGTCCGGTTGGGGTTTATGCAGTTCGGTATCCTCACTCGTCACCACAGCGCGAAACCAATCGTGGATGCCGAGTTGGTTGAGTTGCTGATTGATGATCGGTCGAATCCCGCCACTGGCAACCGCCATCGGTAAACGACCGCGATGCCGCTGGGCACACGCGACGACCAAATCGAGCGGTTGCAACTCGCCCATCAAATCCGCGAAGGCTTGCTCTTTCGCGTTTGCGGTCGCTTCCACATCGACGCTCACGTTTTGTTCGTCGCACAACGCTTCAATGATTTTATCCGTCGGCATTCCGCCCATCGCGTAGAAACGGGTTTCCGGAAAATCAACCCCACGGGCTGACATCGTGGCCCGCCAAGCTCGATAGTGCAGTGGCATCGAATTGGTCAACGTCCCATCGCAATCGAAAATCAAGCCATCAAAGTGTTCGGCAAGGTCGTCGACCCACCATTGCCATGTTACAAGTTCGTTCAAACGTTCATCTCTTTCGCAGTTGCGAGTTTCTCTTTGCGGGTCCGCTCAATGCTACGCTGCATATCTGGGAACATGCGTCCGGCGTCTTCGTTAAAAACACGTCCGATCAGCAGGTTTGTTAGGTTACCGCGATACTGCGGAAACTCACGCATGAATCCACCGATGCTGAAGTCGTTATCGTAAAACGCATGCACGAGTTGCCGGATGCGATCCACGCCAGCTTTGAACTCGCACGACCATCTGCCTAATTGTTCAGGCGACAAATTATCCGCTTTCAAACCTTCAGCGATCGCATCACCTGCTCGCACGCCCATCTCCAATGCGAAATAGACACCAGATGAGTAGACCGGGTCAATGAACCCAAATGCATCGCCGACGAGCACCCAACCAGGCCCCGAGTGTGCACTCGTCATGTAAGAAAACTCCTTCGCCGTTGTGAACTTACCGACGCGTGTCGCATCGGCTAGACGGGGCAACAATCCGGGACAGCGAGCGAGTTCTTCGTTGAAGGTTTCTTCGGGCGTGCCACGACCTTTGAGCAAGTATTCGTTATTGGCGACGCAGCCAATGCTGGTAATACCGCGTGATTGCGGGATGAACCAAAACCAAGCGTTCTTGTTTTCGGTATTGAGAATGATCGTGGCACCTTCGTTGTCGCCTTCACCGCGAACGGCGTCTTTGAAATAGCTCCAAATCGCGGCTTTCTTCAGATCGGGATTAATCTCTTTGAGTCCGAGTTTACCAGCGATGAAGCTTTGTTGACCGGTCGCGTCAACGACCACCCGGCACGTGATCGTATGCTCTATGCCATCGCTATCGCGCACGACCACGCCCGTCGCGCGAGGCTGAGTGTCAGCGTTCTCGGCTGGCTCGAACTGAACGTCAAGCAAGCGGGTGCGGTCGAAACAATCCGCGCCCAATTCAGCAGCCCGATCGAACAACATTCTATCAAACTCACTGCGTTCGACTTGCCACGTCGTGCTGCATTCTCGTTCATCATGTTCGCGGAAGAAAAACGGCTCGGACTCTTTGCCGGTATGGGTGACGAATTGAACACTCTTCTTTTGCTGAAAACCTGATTTCTTCATCTGATCGACCAGCCCGAGTCGTTGCAGCGGCCAATAGGCCTCGGGCATCAGCGACTCGCCGACATGAAATCGTGGCACTGGTTCACGTTCGATCAGCAGCGTGCTGTACCCAGCTTGGGCGACCACCGCCGCAGTCGAACCGCCTGCTGGACCGCCGCCAACAACGACACAATCGTAAGATGTTTTCATGGTTTTTGAATCAAAGGTGATGGAGAGATTGGCTTCCTTCATGACCGAACAATCGTGTCTCGACCAGGACGGTGGATTGTAGCCGCGTAGGAAGTGGTCACTGCGGGATGCTAGCGGATTCCAACAGGCTGCTGATCAACGGCAGCAATTGCTTCTTGCGACTGACTACGTTATCGAGCTTGTAAAGTTTGTCTTCGAGTTGGGGATAGTTGATTTCGTCCCAACCGTCCGGTTCACTGCTCATCAACAACAAACTGCCGTTGCTTGAGATATCCGTCACCATCAAAGCTGAGAAATCCAGCCCATTTTCGGCCGCGACTCCGCTGAGTGCTTTCGCCAGTTCGGCTTGCCGCTGCCAGAATAGATCGAAGCCAATCTCCTCGATCTGTGAAATCGAAAACCGCTTGCCACCTTCTTCAAACTGCTTGCAATCTTCACGAACAACTTTGTCAGGCGTGCATGACCGCAGCGCTGAACCAACTTGGAAAAAGTCCGTCGCGAACTGTTCCAGCGAGATTTTGCAAAACTGTTGTAGCCACTTCAAAATTTCACGGTCGACATCCGTCGTCGTGGGCGAGCGCAGATACAACGTGTCGCTGATAATGCCCGAAGCCATGCACAACGCCATCCCCGGTTCTGGATTGATACCAGCTTGTCGATACATTCTCGCCACTAACGTGCAGGTCGATCCGACGGGGTCCATCGTGAAGCGAATCGGGCCAGTCGATTTTAGTGAACCACCGAGCCGGTGATGGTCGAGCACCTCGATGATGTCAGCCTCGTCAGCGCCCTCGACGGCTTGACCGATTTCGTTGTGATCGACGAGCACGAGTTGCGGGCGGGGCGGTGTGACGAGGTCACTCTTGCTCAGCACGCCAACTAGTTTCTTTCCATTGATCACCGGGAATACCGGTTGCGACGAACGAAAAATTTGTTGCTTGGCCGTCGTCACTGGCATCTTCGCTGACAACGTCTGGCAATCGCGGTCAATCGCGTCCTCGATAATTTGCGCCGCCTTGATTCGCTGTGTCGTTGTCGCTGTATCGAGTTCGCTAGTGATTACCGCAACACCTCGCAGACGAGCCAATTCGATCAAGCCGCTTGATAACGTAAACCCACCTGTAACCACCAGTGCTCGCACGCCCATTTCTAACGCGGGCAGTTGAATCGTCGGTCGGTCACCGCTGACGACTAGCAATCGCTCCGGCGGAAACTCACTGAGCCGATCAACGAAGCCGTTCGCACTCATCGCCCCCACAGTAACAATCAAATCTTCGATCCGGTCCGGTTCGACTGCATGTTGAAACTCACCACCGAGCACCGAGACCACACTGCGGAGCGTTGACCGCACGCCTCGGGTTTGGCCTGCGTCGACACCACCTCGGAACACGAGTTCAAGCAAATCGAGCAGCGTGGCCAGACCGAGCAGATTGTCGTTATCATCGAGAACCGGGATCGAACGCAGCCCGTGGGCTTTCATCAACGTATAAACGTCGAAAAAAACGTCATTGGGACGAGCAAAAATGACTTCCCGGTTGCAGATGTCTTCGAGTTCGGGACGCACATCCATGATGATCCGCGGCATCGCCAGTTTGGCTTGCCGGAGCGCAAACTCAGTGCGTTCGTTCGGTGCACCACAGCACGCGGCGATGGCGTCGGGGCGAGTTGTCCGCCGCAAAAAATCCGCATACGAAAGCGCACTGCAAATCGCATCGGTGTCAGGGTTACGGTGTCCGAAGACGTGGACGGTCATGAGCGGTTGATTGAGGAGGAAAAGAATGTATGGACTTCGTCGACAATCTTAGCCGGTTCGCTCATTCGACCAATACCCTGCACCCGGCAACTGAGCCAACCTTTTTCAGGACCGATGATTCGGCAACCGTCACAACGCAAAATCTCCACGTTTCGCTGCACGCTGGCTTGATTCCACATCGGGTCGCTCATGGCCGGAGCGAGAAAAACCTGGGCCGTGTTCTGCAAATATAACGTGCTCAGTAAATCGTCGGCCATGCCGTGGGCGAGTTTCGCCAGCACACAAGCGGTGGCTGGCGCGATCACCAACGCATCGAGATTCGCGGCAAGTTCAATGTGCGGGCCGAGCGGATAGCGAGCATCAAAGGAATCGGTGGCCACGGCCCGGCCTGAAAGCGCCGCCAGCGTCGTGGCACCGATGAACTCTGAAGCACCGCGCGTCATCACGACTTGCACGTGATGACCTGCCTGGGCCAGTTTGCTGCAGAGATCGGCGGCCTTGTAAGCCGCGATCCCGCCGGCGATGCCTAATAAAATTCGCTTCGGTCCCGCCTCGGTGAGTGGTTTGTGCATGTGCGTCTCGCTCACGCGAGTTGTTCGCGAACCCGTTCCAACAACGCCTTCGTCGCTCGGATGCCCGCATACTCATCCAACCCGCCGCCTTCGTACTCGATCCCAACGTAACCGTGATAACCAAATTCCATGACGATCTTCATCATCTTCAAGTAATCGGTGTTTTTTTCATTTCCTTCGTCGTCAAAGTCGTGCGTTTTGGCACTGACGGCTTTCGCGTAGGGCATCAACGCTTGCACACCCAAATAGCGATCAAACTCCAACGGGTTATCACCACGTTGAATGTGGAAATTACCAAAATCTGGCAGCGTGCCGCAGTTGTCCATCCCGACGCGTTCCATGACGACGGCCAGCCACGCTCCGTTGCTGCTCAATCCGCCATGGTTTTCAACGATCACGTTGATTTTTTTCGGGGCCGCATATTCGCTGAGTTGCCGCAAACCATCAGCGGCATAGTTAAGTTGTTCAGCATACGTTCCACCACTGGCAGCGTTGACGCGGATGGAGTGACAGCCCAAGAACACGGCGGCGTCGACCCATTGATGATGTTGTTCAACAGCTTTCTTGCGTTCGGTTTCGCGTGGATCGCCGAGTTGTCCTTCGCCATCGACCATGATCAACAAACTCTTCACGCCATGATCCTCGCAGCGTTTCTTCAGATCGCCTAAATAGGCTTCGTCGCGTGCTTTGTCTTTGAAGAACTGATTGACGTATTCAACCCCGTCGATACCGAACTCCTCTTTGGCAATCCGAGGAAAATCAAGGTTCGTGACACCTTTGGATTTGTCAAACAGCGTTCGATGCAATGACCACTCCGCTAGTGAAATCTGAAACGGCTGGTCGCTCGATGCTGCACTGTCGGCAGCGACCGCGAACCGCGATGAAAGACCCGTGATCGCGGCAGTAGCGGCAAGAGTTTGAAGAAATTGTCGGCGAGGAAGCATAGGCATGATGATTTCAATGGGGTGGGAGTCAGGGAGTGGGTGTGAAAAACTGAAAACTGAAAACTCGCCCGCAGGGCGTCATCACCATCCTACTTCGGTGGACTGTCCTTGGCGAGCAGTGGCGGTGGTCGGACGCCGCATTGTTGCAACAACGCGTCACGGCGGGCCAGAATCGTTTTTTGGGCTTCGCTGAGCGACGGGCCGTCAGGGCTTTGGCCTGCGAACCGAATCGTACGCAACGTCTTCACCGCCTCACCAGGCTGGTGTAACACCTTGAGCTGAATCTGGGCGATGCGGATCGTGGCATCGGACGTCATCGGTCCGCCGTGCGCGATGATCAATTGCAGCGGATTTAAAGCGGGCAAATACTTCTTATTCGCTGCTAACAATTTCACGTACTCAAATAAGGTTGTATCTGCCAACCCTTCGGCCAGACCGAGCTGCTGAAGTTTGCCGAAGTGCTGTTCAGCTAGCAGCATACTGTTCGTGCTGATCGCTTGGCGAAGCAGCATGGCGATGCGATTGAAATCGGGATGTTGCTGTGCGAGCTGTTGGGGCGTGAGCGGAGCGGCTACCGGCTCAGCCGACTTTCGACCCAACAGTCCAAGTCGTTTTGTGGTTCGACTCGCAGCGGTTTGCTGTTGCTGCTGGGGCAACGATGTGGGGCCAGGCTGTGCGGCGACAGGTCGCGGGTTGAACGTTGTTTTCTCACCCGATGAACTGCGTGACATCGTTGCCGAGCGAGCTGCCATGTACGACGCGTGACTCGTTGACGCGGTGTTCGATGTCGCCAACGCCAACGCCACTGCGTCGTGTTTGATCTCGACCTTTTGCGCCAACCGTTGTCGTCGCTCTTCACTGCACACCAACGGATACTGATGCAACCACTCGTTGCGCGACACAATGTCCCAATCTTCGCAATCAACCCAATCCATTCGCAACATCACAAACGCCAGTGCAATGCCACCGAACAAGGCGAGCAAATGGAAGCCTGCTTGCCAAATTAAGAATCCGAGGAAGAAGAACAGGATCAACTCGATGAAGATGTAGCCCGTCGCCAGTGACACGATCTTGAGTTCGGTCATCAAGCCGCCGCCCATTTTGCCCAACCGCGGAATAAAGATCAGCAGCACGCAATTCATTTCGTTCTCAGGCGCCCAGACCAGCGCCATCGCCATCAGCACATAGATCCCATTGTCAGCCCCGAACGCAAAAAAATCAGCGACGACCGGTGCAGCGAACGACAACACATAAAACATCGACTGCGCCAGCGCACCACAAATGATGTGGGTGCCGAAATAGATCGCACTAAAGATCGCTGCGCCAACCTTGCCTTCGATCACCAATCCAAAGCTCCATAAGAAGAGCATGTTGACGATCACGTGAAACGGATGCGCGTGCATGAAGCTGTGCGTGATCCATTGCAGCGGATGAATCCCATCAAATTGCAACGTCAACCATTTGATATCCTCCAGCGTCATGTTGCCGGTGATGACCTGCATCGACGTCATCGCATACACGCCGATATTCACCGCCACGATCGTGCCAGTGGCGATCGGATAATGGTAAATCGGTGCGTCAGTAGCGTAGGGAAAAAACAGCACGGCGGATTTCCAAACAGATGAGGAGACGGCGGCTAGTTTAGCGTAGAATGGCTCCGTTGGACATATTTCTTGACTTGAACTGGACTAGAAACTTGGCATGAGCGGTGAATACTACGTGCGAATTCGTGGCCGCGTGCATGGCCCGCTATCCCAACAAAAACTCCACAGTTTGGTTCAAAAAGGCCAACTCAGCCGCATCCATGAAATCAGTCCTGATGGTCGCTCGTGGCAACCCGCGGCGAAAATGACCGAATTATTCACCGCTCCCGTGACCGCACCGAACGCGGGTGCTGCTGGATTCGCTCCCACGGCCAGCGAACATGCTGCGTCCTTTGTCGATCTTTCCAAAGGCCCCGACTCTAGCGACGTATGGAGTGGCAACTCAGCGGCAGCGATCCCGTCGGAATCGTGGTACTACGCCATCGGTGGCGCACAACAAGGCCCCGTCAGTACCGCCCAGCTCGTCGATTTGATTCGTACCGCCACCGTGACGCCGTCGAGCATGGTGTGGAAAAACGACATGGATACTTGGACGGAGGCCAGCAATGTCGCGACGTTGATCCCCCACTTTCCATCACGCGCGCGCAGCCAAGCTAATTCAAACTCGAACAACTCCGGTGCCACGACGACCATCCGTCCAACTGATGTCGGGTTTGATTCCGAAGCGATCACGACAGGAGGATTTGAAGCTGTTGTGAACTTTGAACTGCAAAAGTGGAGCGGCAGTCTGTTGCTCGCTCAAATCGCCGCGATCTTGGCAGGTATCCTTTCCATCGTCGGTGGCATCTTCTGTGTGCTAGCGTTCGTTGTCAGTGTGCAATTCAGCACGATCATCATCGGACTGCTCAATATGACGATCGGTGGCATGACGCTCTTTGTTGGTATCGCGATGTTGAAATTGCGCCGCACGATTGGCGAGGCGGCAAAGACTGGCAGTGGCGAGTCGATCATGCACAGCATCCGCGCCGTCACGCCCCTTTGGAGAATACTTGCCTGGACCCTGATCACAACAATCGTGCTCTCAGCATTGGCCGTGTTCCTTATGGCGATCGCCGCAATCATCAGCGCTGGCCCCATCGACGATCGGTGAGTGCCATTCACCTTTCCAATCGCAATTGCTCGGATTAACTTAAACTTAAACTTAAACTCTATCTAATTCCCTTCGCTATTGACTAGTCAACATTCTGCCCGTTTATTCGTGCAAATGTGCTTCAAACGGTCCTATGCCTTATCCCACAACGAATCCGACGTGACGATGCCCTGCAACGCCGCCGCGATCATTGCCGTGCGTTGCAGCGCCGCTCGCAATACTTCGGCCCATGGTCCTTCGTTCGCCCGTTGCCACGCAGCCCTCGCTATCTCAATCGCGGGATCACCGCAATACTCCAGCGGTTTCTCGGGCAGGGCATCGAAGTACTGCCGAAACATCGTCGTCGAAGCAAAGAACGATCGCATCCCGACTTCATCCGCAAACGCAGCTTGCAGGCGCAAACACGCATGCTCATGGACTCGTTTACTACGGTCAAAATTGTCCAGCCCCCAATCAGGTTTTGACAAACATTCCGGTCCTTCGCACAACGCGTGACAAACTTCATGAAGTACCATTTGCGCGAGCGAATCGTCGGCGTCGAGTGTTTCCAGCGTTCCGATCGTCAGCACCCCGTTGCCGTCCCATGACGCATTGACTTCCGCACTCCGTTCAACTCGCATACCCAATTGTGCAGCAGCGTGAATCCAAATCAGATCCAGCGGATCGGCATACGTTTTATGAATCGTCCGCATTCTAGTGCCCTGCCTCATTGGTGCATTCAATCGCCTTATCAATCCGCAACAAAGTGGTTTGGTCTAGCTTTGCGGCTGAGGCGACTTCGCGAATTTGGTCGGGTCGCCGAGCACCGACGAGTGCTCCCGTCACGCCTGGCTGGGACAGCGCCCAGGAAACAGCGAGTTCGGCGGGCGTGCGGTTGGTTTCGCGAGCGATGTTTTGCAGTTCATTAACCACGCGATGCGCCCGAGCACGTTGCTCGCCTTGAAAAATCGCATACGCCGGACGACTATCGCCTGGCGGAAAGACATGCTCGGGCGAGATTTTGCCAGCCAACAAGCCTTTCATCAACGTCCAATAAACCAGCACGTCGCAGTTTGCATCGGCAGCGTCCGCGATCACCGTGGAAAGGTTTTCTGACTGCAACATGTTTAGGGGACACTGGATCGCCCGGCAATCACACACGGACGAAAACAACTGCCGCTCCTGGACGCTCGCGTTGCATAGTCCGATCCGTTTGGCGATCCCATTGTCTTGCATCTTTTGCAACGCTTCCGCACTCTGCCTGATGTCGACATGTTCGTCGACACTATGCAACATCAACGTGTCGAATCGCTCGATCCGCAAACGTCGTAACGATTCTTCGGCATCGAGGCGAAGCGTTTGCGGGCGACCATCAGCGATTCGTGCCCCGTCGTCTTGGTATCGTTGTCCGACTTTGCTGATGATGTGATAGCGATCAGAGCTGCCTTTGATCATGCGGGCGAGGTACCGATCCGATTCCCCGTCGCGTCCATAGCTGTAGGCTGTATCAAACGTATCGATCCCCAATTCGATAGCTGTCGCAATCGTCGCCAGGGCATCCGTCGAAGTGACTCCGATCGTCGTGACCCCCGCGATCGGCCACAGACCCAAGATGACCTTGGATTGAAAACAGGGGGTGGTGGAAATCATGTCAAGATTCGGCATACTGGCGATGATTGTTGAAAAACGGTAGGGCAAGCAAAAATCCCGCGAGGAACTGGTTCGTTTGCGGAACAAACTGGCTGGTTGAGGGGTTCCAATACGCTAGACTGCTTGCAAAGTTAGCACGCGTCAACATCACTCACCAATAGGAAGACTAATGATTCGCAATATTTCAAGGCTGAGTCGACGAGAAATGATTCACGGTGCCATGGCCGTCGGAGCGACGACGATGACGACGTCTGGCGTGTTTGCTGATTTGCTACAGACGCCGCCTCAAACCGAAGGCCCGTTTTATCCGAACAAGTTACCCTTGGATACCGACAATGACTTACTCGTGATCAATGATGCGATCACGCCTGCGGTGGGCGAGATCACACACCTCTCAGGACGCGTTCTTGACAAGCAGGGCAACCCGATCCGCAATGCGTTTGTTGAAATCTGGCAAGTCGACAACAGCGCGGTGTACCTGCACACCGCCGACACGACCAACCGCGCCAATCAAGACACGAACTTTCAGGGTTACGGTCGTTTCTTAACCGATTCCAAAGGTCAATATTATTTTCGCACGATCAAACCGGTGGCGTATCCGGGACGGACACCGCATATCCATTTCGGTATCAGTCGCAGTGGACAGCGGATATTGACCACACAGCTCTATGTCAAAGACGATCCAGGCAACGTGCGAGATGGTGTTCTGCAGCGAATCGATGCGGCCTCGCGTGAGTCAGTGATTCGCGAATTCGCACCACTCGAAAACTCCACGCTCGGTGAGTTAGCCGTTTCGTTTGACATCGTGCTCGGTCAAACGGCCCGCGAAGACGAAGAGGGCAAGATGCACGGAATTGGCCAGCCTCAGTGGCGGCGTTGATAGGCCTGCCCGACGCTTCACAGCTATAAAGTGGGATAGGCTTCTAGCCTGTCAAATAACTTATTGACATGCTGAAAGCCTATCCCACTTATGATTTTTTCTGCACGGTCCTGAATAATGCTCGGTGGGTTGCGACGCCTCAATGTCGGTTCATGATGATCCGATGCCACAACCGGATAACAGCTTGAATTCCCCATCGACTCACAAAATCGGCGTCCTGTTTGGATTCGCGTTCCTGACGTCCGCCGCGTATGTGCTCAGCAGTGCGATCGGGATGAGTCTTTATTTATCGCGGGTCGGTGCGGCGTCGTTGCCCGTCGTGCTTGTCGCATCGGCAGTTTCGGTGGTGTTCGTATCTTCGCTGACATATGCACTGATGCTACGGATCGCTCCCCGCCGGTGCATCGTGGTGGCGTGGTGGCTGCTGGCGATCGCGTCGGCGACTTTGTCGTGGAGATTGCAAGATTCCGATCACTCGGCCTGGGTGCTCGGGCTGATCTACGTGCTGGCGGAAATACGCGGATGTCTCAACACCGTCTTTTTGACAACGTTGATGACAGACGCGTTTCGCGGCTATCAGTCCAAGCGACCGTACACGCTTGTGGCGGCTGGTGCACCGCTCGCTGGCATTGTGGCAGGCATCCTGCTGACGTGGGGTGCGGGCACGATTGGTGTGGTGCGAATTTTGCAGATTACAGCCGGTCTGGATCTCGCGGTCGTTTTGCTATCGTTCGCGTTACCGCGGGCACGTGCAGGCTCGTCGATCGACAAGCAACCTGCTGATGAAGGTGCGCCCGCCGCATTGGGTTCCACTACGGATGTCCTGCCAAACTATCGTTTTTTCTTAGCCGCCGTGATCGTCCTGAAAGCAGTTGTGTTGACGCTGATTGGTTATCAGTGGAAAGTGGCGACGTCGGAGTATTGGCATGAAAACGAGATGAGCTTGATCGTTTACTTTGCGGTCTATTACGCGCTGAGTGACGTGTTCATTTTGTTGATGCAGATTTTTGTGGCGGGTCGATTGCTCGATCGGTTCGGCATTGGCGCTGCGCTGCGCGGTTATCCGTTGCTGCTCGCACTGACTGGGATCGGGGCGATGCTCGTCGGCAGCCCACTCGCCGTCTTGGTGCTATTCACGATCGCTCGCGGTTTGGATGTGGTACGTCGTTCATTGCATGATCCGGCACTCGCTTCGGCCTTCGCGGTGCTCGACCATGAGACACGCCATGGTTCGATTGTCGTGATCAAAGGTATCGCCAAACCGATTGCCGAAGTGATCACTTCGTTGGCGATTCTACTAGCGGCGAGTGAGTTCAGTCGCCGCGGAATCAGTGCGATGTGGTGGTTGTTCGTGATTCCCTGGTTCATCGCCGCTGTCGCCGTCAGCCGCACGTCGTCCCGATGAGTGTTCGATCGGTTATGCTAGACTGCAATAGTGGGATGGGCTTCCAGCCTGTCAGAAGTGAGTTGACAGACTGGAAGCCTATCTCACTTTTCCGCATGCACCTTAGCCATTTCACCTTTCTCTTTCTTACGAGCCATCCATGCTCCGCTACGTCTGTATTTTTTGCCTGATGCTGATCACGTCTGGGATGTCTGCTCAAGAGGCCCCGCAACCTGGGGCTGACGAGGGTGCATTGGCCACCGCTGCATTGTCGCCGCACGAAAAGGAAATTCATGGGTTCTTTCAGCAATATCAAACCGCGACACAGGCGGAATCAATCGAGGAGTTATGCGATCTGTTCGATTTTGACCAACTCGCTGAAGATGTCATCGTTCAGTCGGGAGTCAATTTCCCAGTGGCGATGCAGCAGCAAATCGCGGCCTTGATGCGGCAACAATTCATTGCT